>CAVGTF010000115.1:0-6842 GCA_963632245.1 Anaerovoracaceae bacterium | reverse complement strand
CGCGCCCGAATTGGCGCGCTAGTACCGCCGCACCAGCGGCGGAAGAGCGCCTGCGGCACCTTATGAACTAGCCGCTAATCACTAATCTGCTAGGTGCTAATTAGCACCGCCGCACCAGCGGCGGAAGAGCGCCCGCGGCACCTTGCAGACTAACAGCTAGCCACTAACCAGCTAAGTACTAAAGCGGGGGTACGGGGGGCGCAACGCCTCCGTCCTTTGGTAGTCTTCGGCGAAACCCCGCGCCGGAATTTACCGTCGCGTGCGCCAAGCGCGCCCGAATTGGCGCGCTAGTACCGCCGCACCAGCGGCGGAAGAGCGCCTGCGACACCTTGCAAACTAACAGCTAGCCACTCATCGGCTAAATACTAGCGGTCTTTCGGGGCGCGCCCCGCAAGACCGCCGCGTCCAGAGACGCAAAAGCCGCGCCCGTTATTTTGGGTGCGGCCATCGTGATTCGGTTGTTTCCGGCGTGGATGTGGGTGGCTTCCTGAGGGTGGCATTTTGGGCCATTTTAGAGATGGTGCGAGAGGCGGGACTCGAACCCGCACGCCGTTTAAGGCACGAGAACCTAAATCTCGGGCGTCTGCCAATTTCGCCACTCTCGCCCAGGAAACCGGGGCGTTTTGCCGTTTCTAACCGGGCAAAAAAGAACCCCGACTTGTTGAGAGCCGGGGTTCTTCTAAATGGTACCAGAGAAAGGACTTGAACCTTCACGAGCGTAAGCCCACTGCGACCTGAACGCAGCGCGTCTGCCAATTCCGCCACTCTGGCTTGAAAGCGGGCTTACTGTAAGCGCCTTTCCGGGGTTTGCAAGTCACTCACGGGAAAATTCCTGAAAAATGCCCGCGAATTCTTTGCCTGCGCGCCCGGAGGAGACGCCTACAGCAGCGAGTCCATCTCTCAAACTAGAGCATGGACTTGTAGAGGGCCACGATGTCGGCCTTGGTGGGATCCTTGGGGTTGCCGGGGGTGCAGGCATCGGCCATGGCGGAATCGGCCAGGAAGTCGATATCGGCCTCCTTCACGCCGACCTCGGAGAGGTGCTGGGGGATACCCACGTCCTTGCCGAGCTGGCGGACGGCGTCCACGCAGGCCTTGCGGTACTCGTCCTGGGTCATGTTCTCGACGCCCTTGACGCCCATGGCGATAGCGATGTCCTTATAGCGCTCGCCGGTAGCGGGGGCGTTGTACTCCAAGACGGTGGGCAGGATGGCGGCGCAGGCCACGCCGTGGGGGGTGTCATAGACAGCGGAGAGGGGGTGTGCCATGGAGTGCACGATGCCCAGGCCCACGTTGGAGAAGCCCATGCCGGCGATGTACTGGGCAACAGCCATCTTCTCGCGGGCGACGGGATCCTTGTTCACGGAGTCACGGAGATACTGCGCGATCATCTTGATGGCGGTGATGTGCAGCATATCGGTCAGATCCCAGGCGGCCTTGGTGATGTAGCCCTCGATGGCGTGGGTCAAGGCATCCATACCGGTGGCGGCGCACAGACCGCGGGGCATGGACATGACCATGTCGGGATCGACGACGGCCACCACGGGGATGTCGTGGGGATCCACGCAGACGAACTTCCGATGGCGCTCAACGTCGGTGATGACGTAGTTGATGGTGACCTCGGCGGCGGTTCCGCTGGTGGTGGAGACGGCGATGATGGGCAGGCAGGGCTTCTTGGTGGGGGCCACGCCCTCCAGGCTGCGCACGTCGGCGAACTCGGGGTTGGTCATGATGATGCCAATGGCCTTGGAGGTGTCGATGGCGCTGCCGCCACCAACCGCCACCAGGATGTCAGCACCCTCGGCCTTCGCAAAAGCAACACCCTCCTTCACATTCTCGATGGTGGGGTTCGCCTTGATGCCAGTGTACACCTTGTAGGCAATGCCCGCCTTGTCCAGGACGTCGGTCACCTTGCTGGCAACACCAAATTTCACCAGGTCGGGATCCGTGCAGAGCATCACTTTCTTGCATCCACGGGCCTTGACCTCAGTCGCGATCTCCTGGATCGCACCCTTGCCAAAGTAGGAAGTCTCGTTGAGAATAATGCGGCTGGCCATCTCTTTCGTCTCCTATCACCAACGCCTGATTCACAGACGCCGGATTGCTGACTGGTCCCCTGCCCTAAAAATCACTCTAAAACAGGGGAATCTCGTGAAACCCCAGGGGTACAAAACACAAAAAACACACCCCAGGGGAGGAAAGCCGCGACCAAAAAGACGCGGCACACAATTCAGACAGCCGGAACAAAGGACAGTTTCACACGCCCCCGCCCCGCCGTCAATGCCCCCTAATGTAACCCCTCGCAAACATTCCTCGCTTTCGCGCATGATATTTTTGGAACATTAGGCGCAGCCGCGCCTAATGTTCCTAAAAAAAAGGAGGAAGAAGGAAGGAGAAAGGAAGAAGTTAGGCCAGGGTTTCGCGTTGACGCGAACCCCCGCACCGGAATTTACCGGCGCGTGCGCCAAGCGCGCCCGAGGTGGCGCGCTAATACCGCCGCACCAGCATTGGAAGGGCGCCTGCGGCACCTTGCAAACAAATCACTAGCCGCTAATTGCTAAGAACTTACGGCACATTTTATGCCGTAGCGGGGGGCAGCCCCCATCCTTTGGATACTCTGCAGTAGCGAAAATACCCCCGTGCAAGTGCCCCCCCGTACCGCGGCACAAGCCGCGGAAGAGCCGCGCAGCGACCACACTTCCTCCTTCCTCCCTCCTCCTTTTTTTCTACTGCAGGCGCCTATCGCGGCTACTGTAGTGATAGCACCTGCAGTAGTGGTTCGGGATTTTTCGCGAGTTTTTCGCGAAGTCGTGGGGTGGTGATTACACGGACTGCAAAAGTGCGAAGGTAGTCGCTTTCCAGGGAGTTCTTGTGGTCGCGGTCTTTTTCCAGGAGCCAATAATCGTTGGAGCCGTTAGCGATCCGGAGGTCCTTCGGGAGGAGTTTCCGGAAATACGGCATAGCGGCCAGAAGGACCTCTCCGGGCCGTGCATGGACCGCCTCGGCCAGGGCGTCCTCGGTTTTCAGGACAGTATCCAGGCTCTCCAGATTCCGGGAGAGCGTCATGAGCGCCTGTCGGGGCCATTCCTGGAGCGCGATGGCCTTTCCCTCCACATTCTCCACATAACCGTATCCCTGGGGTTTCAAGCAGAGACAAGTCCGCAGGAGATCCCGTGTCTCCAGGCGACGGAGCATCTTTCGCGCGGCATCGCTGCGGCCCTTCCGGAGCCACTCCAGGAGCGTGTCGTCGGTCATCTCCCAGATGGCCTCCGCCTCCTCAGGCGTGCGTAGCGACAGCTCTTTCTGGAGTGCCCACTGGAGCATCCGCTGTGCGGAGAGCGCGGTCTTGTTGAGATATCCGTGCTGATGGAGGTAGGAATAGAATTTCTGGACCCTCTTGCCCTCCTCGATGAACTTCTCCCGGAGAGCGAGATAGCCGTCTTCTGTGCGGACCGTATTCTCCTGGATGGTCTCCAGTGCGGGGGTGCCTGCAAAGCCGATATGGAGGGCATCGCGCTCCAGATAATCCAGCTTATCGGCGCCAAGATTGCGGTCGGAGACCCATTCCCCTAGGGGATCCTTCCCACGGAGCATCTGGAGGATACGTTCGGGATCCCCGCCACACTGTCGGATGGGCTCCTCCAGAGACAGGATCGTCTTTTCTCCGCGGAGATGATGATCGCCGGCGAGGACGGGCTCCACCTGGTGAGAAAAGGGACCGTGTCCCACATCGTGCAAAAGCGCGAAGAGCTCCAGATTCCGGAGCTCGTCCCCCACGAGGCCTTGTCGACGCGCCGCAAAGCGCGCGCGCTTCAGCACCCCCAGTGCGTGTTCCAGTCGGCTATGCCGTGCGCCGGGAAAGACCAGGTCGTTAAGGCCCAGCTGACGGCAGCCGCGCAACCGCTGAAAAAGCGGGTGATCCAGGAGTGGGAGGAGTCCCTCCACCTCCACAGGACCCGAGCAGGGGATGCAGATCGCCTTCATGCTTGGGGATTCCCCTTCACGCGGAAGCACACGTGCTGCACCTCGGTGCCACGGGCATTCCAGTGGAGCTCGAAGTCGGTCTTCACATCCGCCATATCGGCATTGCCATCGGGGCATAGCTCATAGAGGCTCTCCAGATTATGGAAGAGCCGCAGCCAGTCCTCGAAATAGGGTTCGTAGTCCGTAGAAAGGTGGAAAATTCCGCCGGGCTTCAGTACGCGGACCACGCGGCAGAGGAAATCAGTGCAGACCAGCCGTCGCGCCACGTGTCCCCGCTTTGGCCAGGGATCCGGGCACAGCAGATGCAGCCGATCCAGACAGTGGACGGGCAGCTGATAGGAGACCAGCGCCAGGCTGGTGGCGCGCAACGCCAGGAGATTCTCCAGCCCGGCGCGTGCCGCGCGTTTCTCCACAATGCGGAGCCGTTCGGAGATCAGGTCGTTGCAGAGCACCAGGCTCTCCGGATGACGGCGCGCCAGCTCCACGGTGAAACGGCCCTTCCCGCAGCCCATGTCCATCTCCACGCGACGGGAGGGATCGCCGGGCAACGGGAGGATTCCCCAGGTATTCGTGAGGCTCTGCATGGGATCCGTCTAGTCCTTCGCGGCAATGCGGTGGCGTTCCAGGAAGTGTGCGATGCGTCGCAGCGCCTCCTGGATCTCCTTCATGCTGGTGGCGTAGGAGCAGCGGACGAATCCCTCGCCGGAGGCGCCGAAGGCGTCGCCGGGCACCACGGCCACCCGCTCCTCCTCCAGCAGTCGCTCAGCGAACTCCTCGGAGGTCATGCCGGTGCACGCCACGCTGGGGAAGACATAGAAGGCGCCACGAGGCATGAAGCAGTCCATGCCCATGTCCCGGAAGCCCTTCACAATCACATTCCGGCGCTCCTCGTACTCCTCGTGCATGGCATCGCGCTCCGCATCGGCGGACTTCAATGCCTCGATGGCGCCGTGCTGGGAGGCGGTGGGTGCGCAGAGCATGGTGTACTGGTGGATCTTCATCATGGCATCCACGATCTCGTGGGGGCCCAGAGCATACGCGATACGCATACCAGTCATGGCATATGCCTTACTGAAGCCATTGAAGACCACCGTGCGCTCCCGCATGCCGGGGATTGTGCAGATGGAGGGGCTCCGGGGGATATAGGAGAGGTCCTCGTAAATCTCGTCGGAGAGCACCACCAGGTCGTGGCGAATGGCGAATTCCGCGATCTTCTGCTTGTCCTCCCAGGTCATGCCCGCGCCAGTGGGGTTGTTGGGGTAGTTGAGCATCAGGACCTTCGTGCGGGGAGTCACCGCCTTCTCCAGATCCTCCGCCTGAATCACGAAATCGTACTCCGCGCGAGTGCGCACCGGCACGGGCACGCCGTGTGCCATGGCGACGGTGGCGCCGTAGGAGACATAGCAGGGTTCGTGATAAAGCACCTCGTCACCAGGAGAGACCAGCGCTCGGATCGCCAGATCCAGTCCCTCGGAGACGCCCACGGTCACAAGACACTCGGTCGAGGGGGAATAGGCGCCGCCGAAGCGCTCCTGAAACTTCTCGCAGATGATATCGCGGAGCTTCTTGTCGCCCAGATTGGAGGTGTAGTGGGTGTATCCCTTAGTAAGGGAGTACATCATTGCCTCGCGGATCTTCCAGGGAGTCACGAAATCCGGCTCGCCCACGCCCAGGGAGATCACTCCCTGCATGGTGCTCACCAGATCAAAGAATTTCCGGATCCCGCTCTTTGGGATCACCTGAATGTGGGACGCCACACGGCTGCCCTGAGTATTACATAGAGACTTTGAGTCGTCCATATCCGTCTTCCTCCTTCTCAAGATCAATGCCCGCTTCCTTGTATTTCTTCAGCAGGAAGAGGGTCGCGCAGGACTTCACGCCCGGCTGCGTGGAAAGCTTGCTGGCCACAAAATGAGCCACGTCCTGCAGGGATGTCCCCACGACCTCCAAGTGGAGGTCATAGCGGCCGCTCACCAGATAGGCGGAGACCACCTCGGGGAATTTACAGATGCGCTGCGCCACGGCATCAAAACCCGTGTCGCGCTCCGGCTGAATCTGCACCTCGATAATAGCGCGGGTGGAGCCGTCCTCGGCATCCCCCGTCAATGCTGCATAACCGAGAATGCGTCCATCTGCCTCCATCTGTGCAATGGCATCGGCGGCCTCCTGTGCGGAAATTGCCAGACGGTCTGCGATCTCCTGCACGGGCATGCGTGCCTCGCGTCGGAGCAAGGAAAGGATCTTCTCGTTTCGTTCGTTCTCGTTCATAGTGACTACACCTCCGGCGCAAGAGAGAAAAGCCCCCACGCCATGGCTGCGTTTCTGAATATCCCGGCACACACAAATTCACCCAGCGCCAGGAAAGGAGCAATAATCTAGCTCATGCGCCATGCGCCGCGCGACGCGACGCGCGCGTGTAGGTAGTAGGGCGCGGGGAGTAGGGAGTGGGTTTATAAGGCGCCGCAGGCACCGCTTCCGCCGCGCCCCTAGCCTCTTCTAGGGGTGGCTACTGCTACCATATGGTTTCTAGGATCCATCGCTACCCTAGGGTATTCTGGGGGGCACGGGGGGGGGCGCAAGCCCCGACCTCCTTTGGTTGGGCCTTCCCTATCAACCATCCAGACTACCCTACTCTTCCCAAAAATCCTCGGCAATATTATGCGTTTTCCCTTTAGGAAAACGGTCCAAACCCACAAAGGAATGTCCAAAGGACGGGAGGCTGCCGCCCCTCCGCACCCACGCCTAGTTTCTTCTGAACAACTTTTCTTTTCGGAATATTATAGCGGGCCGCCCCCACACCCACGCCTAATTTCTTCCGCCTTGGAAGGCGGTGCGGTGCGCGTTCTCGGGCCGCTCCA
>CAVGTF010000114.1:0-7164 GCA_963632245.1 Anaerovoracaceae bacterium | reverse complement strand
CCTACTACCTGCTACCTTCTACCTGCGCCGCAACTACATGCGGCGCAATTGCGCGTTAGCGCAGGATTCCTAATTCAAAACTGCGGGCGCAAATTCGCGCCCGCTCGGCGGTTTGGCGCCGTATGATGCCAAGGGCCACTGCAGAGTGGCCGAAACTCCTCATTCCTCATTCCTCATTGCACTCAACGCGAAAGGCGCCGATGTGAGAATCACATCGACGCCTTTTTTGCGTTGAATGCCTGGTACCCCCGGGCGGAGTCGGACCGCCGACCAATGGTTTAGGAAACCACTGCTCTATCCACTGAGCTACGGGAGCACGGGAAATATGGTATCTGTGTCTTTAGAGAGACTGGCAGATGGTGATAGCGGCCACGCCGACGATGTCCTCGGGGGAGCAACCGCGGGAGAGATCGGAGACGGGGAGTGCCAGACCCTGGAGGATGGGGCCGTAGGCATCGGCGTGAGCGAGTCTCTGGACCAGCTTGTAGCAGATGTTACCGCTGTTGAGGTCGGGGAAGACGAGGATATTGGCGGTTCCCTGGAGGGAGCCATTGGGGGCCTTCTGGGCGGCCACCTTGGGCACCAGGGCGGCATCGGCCTGGAGTTCGCCGTCAACCACGGCATCCATGCCCTCTTCCTGGACGCGCTGGGCGCACTTGGCGGAGGCCTCGACCATCTTCTCGATGATGGGGTCTTTTGCGGAGCCCTTGGTGGAGCAGCTGAGGAATGCGACGCGGGGCTGCTTTTCGAGGAGCTGTCGGCAGGTCTTCATGGTGGCCAGGGCGATATCGACGATGCCATCGGCGGTGGGGTTGATATTGACGCCGCAGTCCGCGAAGAGGAGGGTATTTTCGCCGTTGGGAGCGGGGGTCTTGAGGTCCATGATGAAGCAGGAGGACGCGCTCTTGATTCCGGGGGCGGTTCCGATGCAGTGGAAGGCGCTGCGGAGCATGTCGGCGGTGGAGGCGATGGAGCCGGCGACCATGGCGTCGCCCTTGCCGCTCTTCAGCATGAGGTTCGCGAAGTAGAGTCGGTTGAGGGTCTGCTGGTGTGCCTGTTCGGGGGTCATGCCCTTTGCCTTGCGGCGCTCGTAGAGCAGATTCGCCAATTCGTCCTGCAGGGGGGACTTGGTCCAGTCCAGGACCTCCACGTCCATGCCGGCGAAGACGGAGTTGTCGGGGATTTCGGCGGGGGTAGCCAGGACGATGACCTTCGCCATCTTCTTGGAGGCGATGATCTTGGCGGCCTCGACCACGCGGGGGTCCTGTCCTTCGGGCAGAACGAGGGTCTTGTAGGCGGCGGTGGCCTTTGCGATCAGATTCTCAATGAGAGTGGCCATAATGGGGATTCCTTTTCGTTTTTGGGAACGAGTGTGTTAGGAAGGCGGGGAAAATAGTGGGAAGGGCGTGTGGGTTTACTTTCCCTCCACGAGGCGCTCGGTTTCCAGGGCGATCATGAGTTCCTCGTTGGTGGGGGTCACCACGGCCTTGAATGCGGAGTCGGGAGTGGAGATGACGACCTCCTTTCCGCGGCAGGCATTTGCCTGTTCGTCCAGGTGGCAGCCCAGGGGCGCCAGTGCCTTGACGATATCGGCGCGGGTCTCGTAGGAGTTCTCGCCGATGCCGCCGGTGAAGAGGATGGCGTCGATGCCGCCCAGCAGCAGGTGATATCCGCCGATGTAGTGGACCAGTCTGTGGAGGAAGAGATCGTATGCGGTAGCGGCATCCTGGTCACCGGAGTCGCGCAGGCCGCGGATATCGCGCATATCGCTGGACTTTCCGGAGACTCCGAGGAAACCGGACTTCTTGTTGAGTAGGGTATCGACCTCCTTGGGGGAGAGTCCGCACTGCTGCTGGAGGAAGATGACGACGGCGGCGTCCACATCTCCGGAGCGGGTTCCCATGACCAGACCGGCCAGGGGAGTGAGTCCCATGGAGGTATCGACCACCTTTCCGCCCTTCACGGCGCAGAGGCTGGAGCCATTGCCTAGGTGGCAGGAGATGACGCGGGCGGTCTTGGGATCCAGACCCAGGAATTCGCAGACGCGTCCATAGACGTACTTATGGCTGGTGCCGTGGAAGCCGTATTTGCGCACGCCGTACTTCTTGTAGTATTCCTGGGGGATGGCATAGAGGTATGCCTTGGGTTCCATGGTCATGTGGAATGCGGTGTCGAAGACGGCCACATTGGGGATGCCGGGGAAGTTCTCTTCGCAGGCCTCGATGCCGCCCAAGTTCGCGGGGTTATGGAGGGGTCCCAGGGGGAAGCACTTTCGCACGCCGGCCTTGACGGCCTCGTTGACGATGCAGGGCTGGGTGAATTCCATGCCGCCGTGGAGGACGCGGTGACCGATGGCCTTGATCTCGGAGAGATCCTTGATGACGCCGGTCTCTTCGCCGGTCATCTTGGCGCAGATGGGCGCCAGGGCCTGGCTGTGCCCAGAGATCTGCAGGGGCTCTTCCCACTTCTGGCCCTTCGCCTGGTAGGTCAGCTTCGTGCCGTCCATGCCAATGCGCTCCACGAGGCCCTTGCAGAGGACCGATTTGTCCTCCATGTCGAAGAGGGTGAATTTCAGGGAAGAACTTCCGGAATTAATAACGAGGACTTTCAAGGCTAGACTCCAGCAATGGTGTGGGTGGAAGGATAGAAAGGCGTGGGGGGGGAGGGGGCTGTGTTGGCCGCTTTTCCGTGTGTGCCTGTTTTGTTGCCGCGGGGCTTATTGTTAATAGGTCTCGTTTTGCGCGGCGGAAAAACTGGCGGAGAGAGAGGGATTTGAACCCCCGAACCTGTTACCAGGTTAGCGGTTTTCGAGACCGCCCCGTTCGGCCACTCCGGCATCTCTCCACGGAAATGGCGCTTAATGTAACTCCGGAGGGGGTGTTCCGCAAGGAGCAAAAAGCCCCGAAAGACGCCTCTCCTCTAGGAGATAGGACGACTTTTGGGGCGGGGTTCGCGCGGCGGGGAATTCAAGTGCGGGGCGGGATCTGGCAGATCGTGAGGGTCATGGCCTCGAAGGCCAGCTCCTCGGGTACCTTCGATAGCAGCGCGCGCTGGAAGGTATCGATCTCCTTCATGTCCTCTTCGGCTTCCAGGGGGGACTTTGGATCGGTCTCTGGCGGCATGAAGGGCAGCATCTCCTGCTGGGGGAGTCTTTCGCGGGGGACGCCGGATGCCAGCAGATAGCGCTGCCGGAACCAAGTCTGCATGGTATCCAGATACTTCTCCCGCTGCTGGGAATACTCGGTGAAGACGTCGCCCTCGTTGAGTTTCTCGATTTTTTCTTTTAGAGAGGCGTCTTTTTTGACCTGTTCCAGGAGATCCCGGTAGTTTGCATCTGCGGCATTCTTTTTTTCCACAATCTTTGCCGCCTGTTTTTGGATTGCCTTGAAGACCTCAACCAGTTTTCGTGCCTGTGCGAGTGCCACGCGAGTGCCTGCGCCGCGGTGGAGTGGGCTTAGGAGTTTCAGGAAGTCCTCGCCGGGGTCCTTTGCGTAGTCGTAGGAGCTTGTTGCCAGGACCATCTTCTGGCAGCGGGAGATGATGGTTGGCAGCACTCGATGTGGTGCGGTGGTGAGGAGGATGAAGAGCGTGTGGTCGTCGGGCTCCTCCAGGGTTTTCAGGAGTGTATTCGCGGCCTCCGGCTGCAAGGCGGCGGCCTCGGTGATGAGGGCGATCTTGATCATTCCCGTCGGGGCGGTCAAGACCATGAATTTGTTGAAATCGCGGGTGTCATCTGTTTTGATGGTGGCACTTTTGGAGGAGGGCGCCAGGGTATAGATCTCCGGGTAGTCGCAGCGGCCCTTTCCCTGGAAGAGCTGGCAATTCCGGCAGGTGCCGCAGGCGGCGCCGGTGGGCGTCGGGTTACGGCAGGCGGCGGTCTGTGCCCATCCCATGGCGAAGGCGCGCAGTGCCCTCTCCTGGGTGCCCACGAAGAGATACGCCTGTCCGCGGTGGTGGCGTGCGTTTGCGGTCTCCAGGATATGTGCCTGCTCGGGGAAGAGCTCCTTCCAGGAGGGCAGGGGCGGTGGTGGTTGCGGCTTGTCTGTCATCGGGGGAGTCTCTCCTGTACGGCATCCCAGATGCGGTCGGCGATTTCCTGGAGGGGGAGAGTGGCGTCGATGCGGCGGATGCGCGCGGGATTCTCTTTGGCGGCATCCAGGAAGCCCTGCCGCACCTTTTGGTGGAAGGACTGTCCCTGGATCTCGAAGCGGTCGCTTTCGGCGGCGGTCTCCTTGAGGACTCTTCCGAGGCGTCGGAAGCTCTCTTCCACGGTGAGGTCCAGGAGGAAGGTCAGGTCGGGCCAGCGGTCCTGGAGGGTGAAGGAGTTGAGTTGGCGCAGGAAATCCAGGTCCATGCCGCGGGCGTATCCCTGGTATGCCACGGTGGAGTCCGCGAAGCGGTCGCAGAGGACCACGGTGCCGCGTTCCAGGGCGGGCCAGATGGTCTCCCGGAGCAGCTGTGCGCGGCTGGCGGCGAAGAGGAGCAGCTCGGTTTCGTCGGAGATGGCCTCCTGGCGGTTTTTCATGACGAGGGAGCGGATGTCCTCGCCCAGGGCGGTGCCGCCGGGTTCCCGGGTGCAGAGGACCTGGCGGCCGCTGTCGCGCAGGCGCTGTTCCAGGAGTTTGATCTGGGTGGATTTCCCGGCCTTGTCGAGGCCTTCGAAGGTGATGAAGAGTGCGGGCATGGGACGTTGGCGCCGGCTGTGTGAGTGGTTTAGGGCGCCGGAGAGGGGTGGAGAGTGTGTGCGGGGAGGAGATTGGCCAGGAGGATGAGAGTGAAGTGCTCGAAGAGCTCGCTGTGGTCTTGCACCAGGAGCTCCTGGTCATTCGGGAGATTCCAGAGGCACTTGCACTGGAGGACGAGTGCCTGGCGGAAGTCCTTCTGTCGGAAGCGGATCCACGCCAGGGAGTCCAGGTATGCGGCGTTGTCGGGCTTTTCGGAGAGCGCGAAGGCCAGGAGCTCTGCTGCCTCGTTTAGTCGGTTTGTATGGAGCGCGTAGGTGTATCCTAGGGAGTTCGCCACACCGATATCGTTGGGGTAGAGCGCGTGTGCCTGCTCCAGGACTTTTATGCCATCCCGGAGTCGTCCGGCTTCCTCCAGATTTTGGGCGAGGCACTGGCAGAGGATAGGCGAGGGGAGGGGATTGCCGTTCTGGAGCAGGTCGTTGTAGGTCTTTTCGGCGCGGGGGAGATCCTGTGCCATGAGATGGACGGCCAGCAGGAAGTTCCCGACTTCCAGGTGTGGATCCCTCAATAGCAGGACCAGCTTGTGTGCCTGGGCGTATTCCCCCAGGTGGACGTGGATTTGCGCCAGTCGCAGGAGAGTGATGTCGTCGGTGCGGGCGGGGGCGCGCAGTCGCAGGGCGGTATCGCCGATGAGCGCGCAGATTTGGAGGGATTCGTGGACGCGGTCGGGCGGGAGGCCATCCAGGGTATCGCCCTCCGCGGCATCATAGAGGCTCTCTTCCAGATCCTGGAGGACATGCCGTCCGTGGGCGGCGGAGAAGAGTTTTGGGAAGATTGCCAGCAGTTCCTGTGCGGTTTCGAGGTCGGGTGTATGGAAGGCGGCGGCGAATGCCTGGCAGAAGATCTCGGTGCGCTCTGCGGGAGAGAGCGGCTCTAGGTTTCCGTTTTCGAGGAGGAACTGCAGGATTGCGGCGGCCGCGCCGAATTGCTCCTCGGAGGCCAGGGCATTCCAGACGACCTCGGCGTATTCTTTGGGCGCCTGGAGGAAGTGCTCGTCGGTCTCCAGAAAATGAAGGATCTTCTCTGCATTCTCGGTGTCGTTGGCGGAGAGGCAGAGGGGCAGCAGGTGGATCTGCCAGATCGGCTCTTCCCGGATCTCCTTGCTGACTAGCGCGGCGTCCACGATCTCCTTCTGGTGGACGAAGTCCCCCGCTTTGTTGTAGTAGGTGGCCTGGAGGATCCGCAGATTGGGGGCGTGGTCGTCATCGCCCTCCAGGGTGTCCAGCATGGCCTTGGCTTCCTCCATGCGACCGACCTCCATGAGGAGATTCAGGTAGATGCCGCGGGTCTCCCAGGAGGAGTCCCCGCGGTCAATGAATTTTTTGAGCTCTTCCAGCAGCTGCGGGAGCTTGTCTTGTCCGAGGCGCTCCTCCACCAGGTGGGTCAGCGCAGTTTCCGATTCGGGACAGGTGGAGAGCGCCTTGAGGAAGAGCCGCGCGCGTTTTTCGGAGAGCGCCCTCCGGCGGGGTGGAGAAAGGCGCGCGAGGTCCTCCTCTTCTACGAGATACGCCTGCTTCACATATTCCAGCAGGAAGATCTTCTCGGAACGACGCTCCTCCGATAACTCCGGCAATGAGGATCGGCGCTCCGCCGGCCAGGAGACTCCATCGTAGATACCGCCATCCTGCAACGCCCATAACGGCGATGCCATCAGGGATAGCAATACCGCCATCGCAAAAAATAGACTGTACCGGGGGGAAGTGTGCATGGGGCTAATGTAGCGCGCCGCACTTATAAAAAAAGGAGGAAGGAGGAAGGAGGAAGGAGGAAGTTAGGCCAGGGTTTCGCAGGCGAACCCCATCGCCGGGAAGACCCGGCGATTGCGCCAAGCGCGCCCATTGGCGCGCTAGTACTGCCGCCCCCCGTACCCCCGCCTAGCCTAGGTAGAAGATAGAAGGTAGTAGGGAGTAGGTTAAAGCGGTGCCGCAGGCGCTGTTCCGCCGCTTGGACGGCGGTACGGGTTTCGCCTTCGAAACCGGAGCTAGCTACTGGAGTGTTCTTACCTAGTCGGGTATCCAAAGGACTGGGGCTTGCCGCCCCCGTACCCCCGCCTACGCTTTTCCGCCTACTGGCGGTGATTGCGCGCCCATATTGGCGCGCTAGTACCGCCGCCGCACCAGCGGCGGAAGGGCGCCTGGCAGCACCTTACAACTAGCCGCTAATCACTAACCTGCTAGGTGCTAATTAGTACCGCCGCACCAGCGGCGGAAGGGCGCCTGCGGCACCTTATGAACTAGCCGCTAATCACTAACCTGCTAGGTGCTAATTAGTACCGCCGACCAAGCGGCGGAAGGGCGCCTGGCAGCACCTTACAACTAGCCAGAGGAGGCTCTCAAAAAGCCCCACGGTGGGAAAACAGGTAGAAAAACCCTGAAAAAAGTTAGCGAAAATATACGTAACTTACTTGAAATAAGCAAGT
>CAVGTF010000113.1:0-7435 GCA_963632245.1 Anaerovoracaceae bacterium | reverse complement strand
CCCACAGGAAAGCCTCTCAGTGTAAACTTCTCACAACCACATTTGGGACATTACCCAAAAAGTAGAGACTTTCGGGCCCTTGGCGCCTTCAATTACGCGCGAATAGGCGTCTTTTCACGTCTCTATAGAGACCCTCGCGCCGGTACGCAAAAACGCCACAACCCTGGCAGGTTGCGGCGCTTAGGCGGAAACAAAAATGCCTGCAAACTCGCGGGAGTTCACAGGCCACTTTTGGACGATGGTGGAGCATATCGGGGTCGAACCGATGACCTCCTGCATGCCATGCAGGCGCTCTAGCCAACTGAGCTAATGCCCCAGACTTTGAAGTCTTGTGTCGGTCATTTCTGACGACGGCGCTTAAAATAAGCGGCTTTTCAGGGATTACAAGCCGCACACTGTATTTTTGAGGAAAAATTCCGCTTTTTTTGAGGGGATCCCCGCCTGAGACGCACCGTGGCGCGCCAAAGAGCCCCGCTCGAGGCGCCCCACACCGAGCGCCCTAGTCCTCGAGACTCTGGCGTATTTCGGCGATCCAACTGGGGGATTCCGCCTCAAATCGAAGCAGAAACTCTATGAAGTTCGTGCTTCCGGGAATGTTATTGGGCTGATTAAGCTCCGCGACCCGTTGTTTCATATCCGTGTATGTCTGTCGGGTAATCTTCACGCAGATCGCCCTGACATGTTCTTCTTGGTTGGCCTTGTAGCCCCGAATGCCCGTCAGCTCCTCAATCAGGGCAGCGTTGGTTTTCTTCCCCTGTGTCCTAAGACTCACGCGTGCGAAATGAAGGAGAATAATCTGCATGGAGCAGGGATTTGCAAAGATAACGACCTTCCCCGCCGCATTCTCGTACGCATGCATGGAGTTGATCTTCTCCTTCACCCCCAAATACTGCCTGTAGGGACTGCGGTCCGTATCACAGAAAACCAGCACGAGTTCATACGCATCCCTATTGACCGCATACTGATAGCGGGCGGGGATGCTCCCCTCCCCCTTTGCATTGATGAAAGTAAAGTCATAGACCTCCCTCCATACCTTCTTGTCCAGTAGGTACCGAAGGTAGATTTCCTCCTCGAATCCCTCACAAATCACGCAAATGGCGTGTCTTCCTGAAAGGTATGGAGGCCGGCCTATGGATTCCTAGTCCTCCTCTGCGTCTCTGCGGACCTCATGCAGCCGGCTCGCCTCATAAAGGCAATGGAAGAGATCAGGCTTGGGGAGCGCGCCCAGCACACCCCGCTTATACTTCTCGATCAAATCGGTGTTTTCACGGATGCCATCCGCGCCAGCGCTGAATTCCCCCAAGGAATAGAGGTATGCATGACTATCGTCCTTGTGGGAAAACCAGATCTGTTCTTTCCGGAAAAGGGTGCGTGAATCCAGCAACGACACATCATGCACCGTTGCCACCAATTGCGCGCCGTGATTCATCTCATTATTGAACATCGCGATAATCTCGCGAGTCAGCTTGAAATGGAGGCTATTATCCAGCTCATCAATGACCAAGAGGCGTCCCTTCTCCAGGGCCTCCAGAACATAGCTCGCCAGAGCGGCGAGCTTTTTTGTCCCCGTAGAATCAAACAGCACGCTAGGCACCTGAATGCCTCTGTATACCGAGGCCAAATGCAACTTGTCCCGGAAGGCATCTCCCTGCCGCAGGGAGATCTCCTGCACGCCCTGCCCACCGGACAGTTTCCGAAGAATCTCCGGGCTATACGCGGTTCCAAACTCCTCGTCCTCGCTCAAATACCTGTAGTCCGCAAGAGACAAATCCGCGCTCTTCACGAACTCCGCGATCTTCTGCCGTGCCTCCGGCGTCACCTTCATCATCTCTACCGTCTTCTCCAGAGGGATGTTATTCATGTCAATAACATCGATATTCTCGGCAAATGAAAACAGGAGCCGCTTGATGGCCTCCAGCGTCGGGAAACGGGATGTATCCAGCACATGCATCAAGAGATTTCCCTTGGAAGCCAGCTCCATCACCTCCATCAGACGATCGTCCCCACTCCGATATCTACCGCCAGCAATGTCACGCAGCAGCCAAATCTCCTCCCTACGATTGCCATACCGATCCCGCAGCACCTCCGCAAAACGCTCATACACGTATTCCGAGGCGGCTGTATCATATTTTGCGGCATAGAGATATTCGTGGTCGTCCTGGAAAAACACCAATGTGAGACCACAGATATTCCCAGAAGAAAACAGGTTCTTTTCCAGCCGGGACTGTGTGCCCAAAATCATACCCTTCAATGACCCAAAAATTCTCACGAGATTCGTCTTGCCAGAGTTGTTGGGACCTATGACAATGGCGGATTTCACGACATGGAGCTTCCCTGCAGGGGCGATGTTCTGGATGAAACGCCGACTCTGCATGTTGGCCTGGAGCGAAAACTCCGTGACCTGGTCAAAAATGAGACAGTTGTCTATGGTGAGGGAGATCAGCATTCAAGATATCCTCCTTGTGGACTTCACCCATACTATACCCCGATTTTTAATTCTACATGTAAAATATCTGCATAAAAAATATTATTATTCCTCCCCCTCCCCCCCATACAATCATCCTACCCCTTCCCCAGGCGATCCGGCATAAGGGTCTTTTGGACCACCCGTTCCAGGGCGGCGATTTCCTCGTCGGAGAGTTCGGCAAAGAATTCGCGGCGGCTTTTGGGGAGGGTTCCCTGATTTTGGCGAACGAAGAGAACGAACAGCGCCAGCCTCCTGTCGGGCATATCCACGATTTTCCCCATGAGGATGCGTGCCCTCTCCCAGCGTGAAAGCTCCTCCAGCTCGGGAACCAGCTCGTTCTCCAACGTCCGCTCCACCGCGACAAAGAACTCCTCCACAATGCGGGTGAAATCGATATATCGATAGAAGTCCACCGTCTCGTTTTCCACGGTCATCGTGCCGTCTGCGGCGAGGCGGTATTCCACATGGGTCATGAGCCTTCGGGAGAAGTCCTCCAGCATGGAATTGTAGAATGCCTCGTCCTTATGGAGCAATGCCGAGACCGGGAAAACCACATTCTTCGGACAGAATTCCATGGCATTCAGGACATGGTGCATGAGGTACCGATGGAGCCGGCCATTGCCATCGTCGAAGGGATGGACGAATACAAAAGCGAAGGAGAGGACCGCCGCGACAATGACGGCATCGCAATTAGAATCCAGGAGCCGCTCTGCGGTCTCCAGATAGGCCTCCATGAAAGACGAAAGATCGCCGGGCTTCATTCCCACGAAATGCGCCAGTTCATGTCCAGGGGCGAGGGTCTGTCCCACATAGACCTGGTCGGAGCGATAGTCGCTCTCCGCATACCGCTCGTCCACAATGGCATTATGCACCCGCAAAAGTAGCGACTTGTTCAGCGCCTCCCTGCCTGCCTCCCGCAGGACGTCCATGAAAACCGCCGCACGCTTTTGGGAGGGCGTCTGGCGTTCAATGGCGTAGGACGACTTGGTCTCCTTTAGGTAGAGGTAGTCGTTCGCACGGTCGACCAATCCCTCAGAATAGCCCCCTACCGCCTTCCGAACTCGCGCGCCGAGGTCCTTGGCGAGAGACTCCCGGATACGGGAGGTCAGGCGAACCACAGGACAGAACTGCGCGTCCCCCGGAAGATTGCACAACAGGCGCTGTCGGCGCGCCTTCCAGGAATGGTCGTCATCCAGGCAGAGGCACTCCTCCGGAGACAAAACGCGGTCGTAGTTTCCAGTCTTCAGCGCAGGCACAGAGAGCTCCCGTCCCATCAGGAATTCATAGAGGAACCAGAGGCGGCGCAGATACACGCCATGGGGGGACGATGCCACCAACGCCGACAACTCGCCCGCATCAAGCAACGGAAAGAGCGCCCGCAGCACCTCCATATTCACACCCTCATGCTTGATGGCAAAGAGCAAATGGCCCTGCCAAGTCCCGTCCGTTCGGTAACGCATCGGGAATCGACGCTCCACGCCCTCCCCCATCGAGACCTCCTCCACAACACGCCCCTCCCCTAATACACACCAGACTGGCAGCGACAACACATCCAATCGATATTCCTCAACCAAATACCGATACCCGAGAGTCTCCATACAGAATCCTTACAAAGTTTATAAAAAAGTTATATAACACAGCCTTCATGCATAAAATAGTTATAATTTCAGAAAATTCAATAAATCTTGTTACACCCAATCAGAATTCCATCGCCCTCCTGATTCCCTCCTCAAACGCAAAAGGCCGGCCCCGCTACATACCAGCGGAACCGGCCATGGAGACGCTCGATCGCGAGCTACGCGCTAGCGTTTCTCCTTCTGTTCCTGAAGCCTGGCATAGAGCGCCTTGGCATCGACATCGTAATTTGCCCCCACGGTGACCACCCTCTGCCAGGATTCCTCGATCTGCGCCAACGCCTCCTTCTGCTCATCAGACCAAGCACCACCCACGGCACCACCCGCAACAGCGCCGGCAAAGGGATCAAGTAAAACACCACAAACCAAAGCTCCGATCGCAGCGCCCTTTGTTGCCTTCTTGACCAATTCGCCCTTCGTCTTCCAGGCATCCTGGTAGGCGCGGTAAACCGTCTGAAAGTCCTCGGGGCAACCGGAGAGATCGATCTTCTCGAGCTTTTCCGAAGTGCCCGCTAACGTCCAGGCATCCTCGCGTGCATACCAATCCTGCATCAAGACCACCACAATCGAGTCATGCCAGGCCCTCCGCTGGGCTGCGGCCTGTTGTTCATGCAACCCCTTACGCTGATCGGCCTGTGAGTCCGCACATCCCCAAACTCCCACCAAACCCACACAAACCATCAACAAGAGAAAGAAACGACTGAAACGATCCATTGTAAGACTCCGTAGTTGTTCTTGAACAAACGCTTATGCAACTATCACATTAAAAGCATCGTCCTTTTTACATAGCGGGAAGCGAGCGTAGGGCCCCTCCATGTTATACCAATACACATCTTCGTGCCCTTTACTGTCCAGAAAGGCGCTCAAATCGGAGATGTCTTTGGCATTTTGATGAGCATCCCAAAGCTGGAACCCATACATAACTACAGCCGTTGCAGCGATGGCCACAATAGCCGCCCCGGCGGTGAGCACCACCGCTCCCGCTGCAGTGCCGCCTCCTCCGGCAGCGGCCGCTCCGCCTCCGAACCACGCCAAAATAGCATTCTGAGCCGCAGCTCCGCTCAAAGACGCAATGGCAGTCCCCGTGCTTGCCGTTCCGTAGGCACCCACTGCAGCCATAGCGCCTGTCGTAGCGACGGCACTTACGCCAGCCCCCACAACGCCAGCGACCGCAGTCCGCATAGCTGTGGTAGCATCCATATACCCTGCAAAGTACATAAAAGTGGAATATGCAACTGAGAACACCGCACCTGCGCCAAAAGAAGAGGCCACAGAGGAGAAGACGCGTGTTGAGCAATTCAAGCTCTTCGCCAATTGTGCCATCAGAGGAGATTTCATCAGGGCATGAGTCAACCACACTCCGGTTCCATAAGAGGCGAGTCCTGATGCGCCAGTGATTGCGGTTTGCCCCCAATTAATAGGCTCTCCCGAAAGCACCTGGAATCCAAGGTCGAACACCATGCTTACCGCAGTTGCCGCCAAAGCCCCCTTCAAAACGACCTTACGAATGTTGTGGCGACGCAGGGCATCCTCAACCTTCATGGATCGCACCTCGTCCGCCAGGGAATTGACATCCTCCTTCGAGAGTCCCGGGAACTTTTTCCCTATTTTGTCAGCAATCCACTCCTTCATATCCGCCGGCATAGGTCCCTTAAGGGCATTCTTCAGGCGCAGCACACCATCCTCTCCAACTCTTTTCACAAGATTCAAATTGGCTTCACTCAAGCCCTTATCTAGACCGTTTGCGTATTTAAAAGTGATGACAATGTCATCTCCATCTGGGCTCACCCGAATCCAACGCCGCCTGTAGTCTCCGGTAGCCGCGCGCTTCGCCACATACGCACCGGTTTTCTGCATTTGGCTCTTCACTTCAGCGAGCTCACTGGGATCGCAATCCGCATACCATACGCCTTCCCTACGCCATACAAACCTATCCTGGCCATTCTTCATGCGAACAGCCAACTTGTTGTCGCCCTTAATACCGGACGGCATCCTCTTACACTGCTGTACGGTCGTTGCGCACTCCTGATAACGCTTTGCCAGCGGAACAAGACGAGCTGCGTTGTAGTCCTTGGTCCCCTGTACCGATCCATCTACATTTACTCCTCCCCGGCTCGTATTCCACTTCACCTCCGCCGTCATGAGTCCACAGGGATTGCCCTGGGAATCAAATTTTACGTAAATGAGGTCCAGGCCATTTTTCTGACCGAACTTCATTGCGCCACCGCCAATGGAAAGCCAATTTCCACTCTCGGCCAACTGTTTAGACACAACCCTGCCTGCCAGCCTCTCGCCAAACTCTCCCCTAATGCCATTCGCCCCGCAGACGACACCGCGAGAAAAGGCGACATCCATCCGATTCAGGACAGAAACTGCACTAACCGAGGAAGCGCCAACAACGCCTGTCGCCACCCTAGAATCTGTGGATTCCCCGACCACGGATCCAGCCAACGCGAAGAAAAGCGACCAAGTCGCCAAACATGCACTGAGCTTCCACATGCTTAGAAGTCCTCCAAGGTAGTCCAGCGCGTTTTGGCTTTTAAAATACGAAGTTTCATTCCCATTCCATCACTTTGTTCAATAAAATTTTCCGAAACAAGATCATAAAACAACCTAACTTCAGGGTTCAGCAAACCAGGATGAATCTTAACCAAGTATTTCTCAAATATTTCAGCATAATGTTCATCCCAATGAATACCATTATACTTATTATCCCAGCAATAGCTAATTTTAATTTTTGCCCACTCATTATACGCCTCAAAGCGCTTGTTGCTAATCTCCTTATAAATCTCAACAACATACTTCTTCTTTTCCGCAATCTCCTTCAGATTTGCCTCATTCCGGATCTCGGATTCTAGCTTCACAATCTCCTCCAGTTTCTTATCCAGATCCTTTATCAAAAGGGTGTAAAACTTATCAGGAGAATCCTCCCTAATCTCTTTGCCCCTACCATTGATATCGTCAATTTCTTTCACAATCGCAATGATCTTTTCATAGCTGGGCTTAGAAGAGAGCCTTGTAACTTCGTCTCCCACCTGTCCAATCTTCTTCTGCGTCTCCTCAGCGCGTTTCACATAAGCGGGGATCTTATCGCAATCCGTAGTCCAAACCTGCGTCAAATAGCTTGCTGCGGTCTGAAGTTGATTCTGTGCAACCACGAGGATAGCCTGATCCACAGTTCCCGTCTTGACGATATCCTCTGCCTTCTTCAGAGCGGCGTCGGCTCCCTGGAGGATCTGTTCCAACTGATAGACCAGAGAGGTCTTCTCCAAATCCTCAGGGAGGTGTTGTGTCTCCGTGCGCACACCGTCCCCAAGCATGCCCTGCTCTAGCT
>CAVGTF010000112.1:0-7557 GCA_963632245.1 Anaerovoracaceae bacterium | reverse complement strand
CATGCGTCCTCTGCACTTAAATGAAGAATACGCTGTACTTCCGCTGTTGAACCTAGCTTTAACATCATTATAAAAATGGGGGCGGCAAGTAAAGTCGCCGCAAAATAGTTTGCTTCAGCTTCAGCTAGCTCACTCTCTTCCAAATGCCTTAGCACAATGTGACCAAGTTCGTGAGATATCGTCCAACGAATACGTTCCTCAAGCATCTCATCATTATACCAGATCACAAAATGCGGTGTAGACAATTTATCCTTTTGATATCGATAGGAAAAGCCATCTTTCTGAAGTAAAAGAAGACGAGATCTTTCCGTCGTTCTAACATCAGAAAACTTTCTTACTTTTATTCCAAGCCGCCACGCAATATCTAACGGTGAGATCGGCAAATGACAACTCCCTACTTTCTCTAATGTCTCAACAACGGAAGAGACAATCTCATCATATCTTCTTTTATATATAATCTTCATGTCCTACTACTTCTCCAAATCAATAAGTAAGTGCATCAGTTTTCGCCTATCTTCTGGTGATATCTTGTTCGCGTTTCGCGCCAATAAACGCTGAATTTGCGGAAACTCGAGTTCCCGCTCGCCACTTACCCCAAGAAGGTAATCAGTCGTTGTTCCTAAAGCCGTGGCCATGTTGGCTATAACTGTAGCGTGCGGAATCCTTCCCTCATTCAAATAGCGACTCAATGAAGCTTCGGTTATCCCAATTCTTTCAGCCAGCACCTTCTGCGTCATATGAAGTTCAGCCAAAATTGCCGCCAATCTTTCTCTAAATTCCTGCATCGTCCGTTCTCCTTTTACGTTCATCCTACCTGCGACACTGCAAAAATGCCTGCAAAATTGCAACACAACCATCCAACACAGGGACACAAAATAACCCAAAATTACCGATTGTGCAACTTTTTCCAAGATTTTTTGCCCTTTTCTCATCTCTGCCACGATACAAGCATCGAGCCAAGCGTCGCGCGTCTTGCTTTTATCCATCTTCCCGCGCCGCTGGGGGCGGCGTCTGTTCCCCTATTCGTGCGCGCGTATAGGGTGCCTCCGATGCGGCGGCGGCCCCCTATCCTCGCGCGCGTATAGGGGCGCGGGGGGGAGGCGGGAGTTTATAGTACGCCTGTTTCGACGTTATCCGTAGCATTGTTCCCTCCGCATCCTGATTGATTTCACGCCCATGAGACGACTTTTCCACTCCTTGTTGTCACTGGCACTGTGTTTCTGTTTCGCCGGACTTCTGATGTCGGCGGACGACCTGTCGTTGTATCGTCCGGAGAAGGGCGGTGTGGTCTCGGGGCTGTCGTTTTTGCAGCGCGCGGTAACGTTGCTCCCGACGGCGCAGCTGGAGTGCCTCTGGGCCGACAAGCTCTTCATGGCGGACTTGAATGCGGCGCCAGGCAGCTCCTTGCCCCGCGGCGTGGAGCTGGTCTGGAAGTATTCCTCCACGCAGCCGAAGCCCCTCTTCCGGGTGATGGTGCGCCCCGCGGATGGTGATGACGCCGCCTGGCAGTCCTACGAGGTCGTCGGCAAGGGCGGCGAGCGACAGAATGCATGGCTACAGAATCTTCTTCCCGGCGTGAAATACTCCTGGAAGGTCCAGATGCTGGGCGAGGACAAAGCGGTCGTCTGCGAGAGTGCCGAGCAGTCCTTCGTTGTGGAGGACCGTCTGCCGCGGGTGCTTTACCGTGCGGGCTGGAGCAACCTCCGGGATGTGGGCGGCATGAAAGCCGTCAATGGCAAGCGGGTGCCCTTCGGAAAGCTCTACCGCTGCTCCGCCTACAAAGCGAATTTGAGCGTGCCCCGGGAGTACTCCGCGGATCCGGTGATTGGCGAAGCGCCCTTCTACCGCACGGAGCTGGATCTCCGCTGGAAGTCCGAGAAGCCGGTCCGCGCCACGGATGCCGATCCCGAGCAGACGCAGTATCTCCTCATCCCCTCGCAGATGTATTCCAGCGTCCTCAATGCCACCGGCATGGAGAACTACCGACAGCTCTTCCCCGTCTTCGCTAAGCAGGAAAACTACCCGATTCTCTTCCACTGCGCCGTGGGCGCTGACCGCACCGGCACCCTCGCCGCCATACTCCAGGCACTGCTGGGATGCTCTCGCGACGATATCCGCCGCGACTACGTCTTCACCTCCTTCTTCACGCCGCGGTACTTCTTCGTCCTGGACGACTTCCTGTACCGCCTGGCAGAGGTCTCCCGCGCCGAAGACGCGCCCCTCCAGACCCAGGCTGAGAAATTCCTTCTGCGCTGCGGAATCCCCAGCACCGAGATCCTGGCATACCAGCGAATCATGCTGGGCGAGGACTACCAGCCCTCCGAGACCCTCCAGGACGCCAGACACTCCGAGGAACTCCTCCGCGCTTTCTCCGGCAAGACCGGCGTGGAGTTCCGACAGCCCGATGTCGTCCACCAGGAGATGCTCCAGTGCGGAAAGACCCTCGACTTCGCCGCTGCCGCAGGCACCTACCTGGCACCCGATTTCGAGGGCGTCAACGAGAAAGGCGAGATGCTCTTCTGCTTCCGCAACACCGCCCAGAAGCTCTGCGCCGGATCCTTCCACGGCGAGGCACTCTCCGCCCCCGCATACCTCCTCCTGGAGGCCCGGAAGCACCAGGCGCTCCTCGCGCCCTCCGGAAAGAATGCCTGGACTCCCGCGGAACTGAGCACCATCATCACCCTGCCCCCCGATACCGATACGTTCCTCCTGCTGATCCCCGCACAGTCCACCGACGCCGCCATCCCACAGGAATACACACCCGTCCCCTGGGAGCCCCAGATCGCCGAACGACTGACCGCGCCCTCCGATTTTCCCGTGCCCGCCATTGACGGCGAGCTCCAGGACGAAGTATGGTCCAGCCAGCAGCCGATCTTCCTCAGGACTCCGACCGGCCACGAGGATCCCGCACACCTGGTCGCAGCGAAGCTGGCCACCGATCCCGCCCACGAGACGCTCTTTCTCGCCGTGGAACTCACCGACGACACGCCCTCCGCACAGGAACGCCCCCGCGACGGCGCCGTCTGGGAGGACGACGAGGTGGAGCTCTTCCTCTCCGGCACCGGCACCCCCGAATACTACCAGATCATCATCAACCGGAAGGGCAGCTATCTGGACGGCAAGGGCCGCGACGCCACCTGGCAGCTGCCCATCGGCCTGGAGGTGAAGACCCGCGAGACCGCCACCGGATGGGTCCTGGAGACCGCCATTCCCCTCCGGAACTTCTCTCTGGACGCGCCCCTGGAGCTCAATATCTGCACCACGGACTTTCCCGCGAACACCCAGCGGAATCTGAGCGCCACCTACGGCTCCTTCCACTACCGCGAGGCACTCCTGCCCATCCTCCTGAAGTAGACACAACCCGCGCACTACGATCCCCGAATGTCCCTCCTCAAAGACAATACCGCATCCTTCAACCAGGGCGAGCGAAAGGAGATCCCCGCCGGCCTCTGGAGCAAGTGCCCCGCCTGCGGTGAGGTGATCTACAACCGCGCCAGGGTGGCGAATCTCAATGTGTGCCCCTCCTGCGGACACTACGCGCCACTCACCGCCTGGGAACGCATCGCCATGCTCACCGACGCCAACGCGAAGGGCTTCGTGGAGACGGACGCGAAGCTCTCTTCCCTGGATCCCCTGGATTTCGCAGGCGATTCCTCCTACGTGGCGAAGCTCATTTCCACCCAGCAGAAGACCGGTCTCACCGAGGCCGTCATCACCGGAAAGGCACGCCTCAATGGACGCCGCTTCGGACTGGCTGTCATGGACTTCCGGTTCATGGGCGCCAGCATGGGCTCCGTGGTCGGCGAAAAGATCACCCGCATCACCGAGTGGTCCACCAAACGCGAACTCCCCATGGTCATCGTCACCGCCTCCGGCGGCGCACGCATGCAGGAGGGCGCCCTCTCCCTCATGCAAATGGCGAAGACCGCCGGCGCCATCGAACGGCACGACGAGGAGGGACTCCCACTCTTCATCATCCTCACAAACCCCACTACCGGCGGCGTCACCGCATCCTTCGCCTCACTGGGAGACGTGATCCTCTCCGAGCCACAGGCACTGGTCGGCTTCGCAGGCCCCCGCGTCGTGGAACAGACCACCCGACAAAAACTCCCCGAGGACTTCCAAAAGGCCGAATACCTCCTCCAACACGGATTCATCGACGCCATCGTGGAACGCAAAAACCTCCGCGATGCCCTCGACCGACTCCTGGAGACCTTCCAGAAGTAGCAAACGTAGCGGCGCGCGCTGCGCTACGTAAGCACTTGGCAATTAGTGGATAGTGGTTAGTTTGCAAGGTGCCGCAGCCGCCCTTCCGCCGATACCGGCGGTACGGCACCGCCCCCTTGGCCGCTCCGCTGCGCGTGCCTTCCGCCAAAGCGTCTTCCCCAAGCGCGGGTTTTGCAGGAAGATCTCCAAAGGAGGTCGGGGCTTGCGCCCCCCGTGCCCCCGCCTCTTGCTAGGTAGAAGGGAGAAGGTAGTAGGGAGTAGGTTTGCAAGGTGCCGCAGGCGCCCTTCCGCCGCTAAGGCGGCGGTACGGTATAGCTAACATCGCGCTAAGACGGCACACCCCCAACCACTGCATTTTGACGGCCATGCCCCAACCAAAGGACGGAGGGGCTTGCGCCCCCCGTGCCCCCGCCTAATTTCTTCCGCCTCATTCCTAATTCCTCATTTTTTTCGCGGATGCCTTTCACCCCCCACATCACTGCCTTCCCCCGCGCCATTCCCACCCTAAAGGATGTGGATTGGCGCAATGGCGTGCTATTGCGTTCCACCAACTGGCTGGGGGATCTCCTCATGACCCTGCCGGCCTCCTGGCAGCTCAAGACCCTCCTTCCCCAGGGAACGCCACTCTGCGTGGCGGCGCCACAGGGTCTGGCGCCCCTCTGGAAGGCCGCGCCCTGGGTCGACGACGTCATTCCCTTCCCCGGCAAACGCATGGACTCCCAGACCCGCAATGCCATCCGCGCACGGGACTTCGGGCTGGGCGTGGTCTTCCCGAACTCCTTCGGTTCCGCCTGGGATCTCTGGCGCTGCGGTCTCCCACGAATTTTGGGACGCGGCGGCAATCTGCGCTCCTGGATGCTCACCGACGCCCTCCCACGCTGGCATGCCCACGAAGGCGAGGGACAATTCCACCAGCTCTCCTGGTATCTGGAGTTGGTCTCCGCTCTGGGCCCCGTAAAGCTCTCTGCCGAATGCCCGCCCCTGCGGGTCTCCGCCGAGCCCGCCGCGGAATTCGGCATCCACAAGGGCGCTGGCGAAAAGTGGGTGGCCCTGGCGCCGGGCGCCGCCTATGGTCCCGCAAAGCAGTGGCCGCCCGAATGCTATGATTTCGTGGCGGCGGACCTCCTCAAGAATGGCTACAAGGTGGTCCTGGTGGGCTCCCAGAAAGAGGCGAAACTCACCGCCTCCATCGCCAAACGCGCCCCCGGCGCACTGAATCTGGGAGGAAAGACGCCCCTCGATGCCCTCATGAGCGTCCTGCAACAGGTGGATGCCGTCGTCGCAAACGACTCCGGATCCATGCACCTGGCCGCCGCACTGGGCACCCCCGGCGTCGCACTCTTCGCATCCACCGACCCCATCGCCACCGGTCCCCTGGGCGCACCCTGGGAACTCCTCGTCGCCGATGTCTCCTGCCGCCCCTGCCTCCAACGACAGTGCCCATGGGTCGGTGCCCGCAAATACCTCTGCATGTATAAACTGCCGCCACAGGACGCACTGAAGGCGCTCTACGCGCTACTACGCGCATAGCGCACTATGCGCATAAGTGCTTAGCAGTTAGTGATTCGTGGCTAGTTTACAAAGTGCCGCAGGCGCCCTTCCGCCTACCGGCGGTACCATGCATTGCACATTGCACATCGCACATTGCACATTGCACATTGCACATTGCACATTGCACATCGCACATCGCACATTGCACATTCTTATGAAATCCTTCCTCTTCACCCTCTTTCTCGCCGCTTCTTTCCTCCTTTCCGCCGCGTCTCTTCGCCTGACGGTGCCGGAGGATGGCGGCGTGGTGTCGGGGCTCTCGCCGATGCAGCGCCTGGTGACACTGGTCTCCATGGAGCAGCAGGAGGCCCTCTGGAAGGACCACCTCTTTTTGCAGTCTTTGAGCAAGGAGGCGGGCAGCGCCCTCCCCCGCGGCATACAGCTGGCCTGGAAATACCTCGGCGACGAAAAATCGCCCCTCTTCCGCGTGCAGGTAGGCCCCCAGGACGCCCCCGAATCCACCTGGGATACCTACGAATTCCGCGGCATCAGCGGACACACCCAGCGCGCGTGGCTCCAGAATCTGGTCCCCGGCGTCACCTACGCCTGGCACGTCGCGGTGCTCTCCGACAACGACAAGACGCCCCTTCTCACCAGCGAGACACGCTCCTTCGTGACCGAGGACCGCACGCCGCGGGTGCTCCATCGCGCCGGCTGGAACAACCTGCGCGATCTCGGCGGAAAGCCCGCCGCCGATGGACTCCATTCCGCCTACGGGAAGCTCTATCGCGCCGCCGCATACAACGCGTCCATCGCCGTCCCCGCGAACTACAAGGAGTATCCCGTCCTAGAGCAGGTCCCCTTCTTCCGCACGGAACTGGATCTCCGCTGGGGTTCCGAGAAGCCCTCGCCCGCCCCCGATACCGATCCCGCAAAGACACAATTCATCAATATCCCGACGAAGCTCTACACCGGCCTCCTCAATGACTCCGGCATGGCGAATTACCGTCAGCTCATGGGCGTCTTCGCCAATCCCGAAAACTACCCGATTCTCTTCCACTGCCATGCCGGCGCCGACCGCACCGGCACCCTCGCCGCCATGCTCCAGGCACTACTGGGATGCTCCCGCGACGATATCCGACGCGACTTCGTCTTCACCTCCTTCGCCGGCCCCATGCCCTTCACCGCCCTCGATATCTTCCTGGATCGACTGGACGAATTCACACAACACAAAGGACAGACCCTCCAGGCACAGGCAGAGCTCTATCTCCTGCGCTGCGGTGTCCCATACACCGAAATCCTCTCCTTCCAACGAATCATGCTGGGCGATTCCTACCAGCCCGACGAAATCCTCCAGGACGCCCAACGCCGCGCGGAATTCATGTCTTCCTTCAACAAAACCCCGGATGTCCAATTCCGCCCGCCCGCCGCAAACCACGCGAAGATGCTCCTGGCCGGACAACTCGTGGAATTCCAGGCGGGCACCACACCCGCCTTCGCCGGAGAGAACAACCACGGCGAGCTGCTCTTCCTCTTCCGAAACAACACCCAGAAACCCCGTACCGGCGCATTCCAGGGAGAATCCCTCACCGCACAGGCATACCAGCTCCTGAATCTCTCCGAACACACCGCCATCCTCTCGCCCACCGGAAATCCCGCCTGGACACCCACCGAACTCCATTCCTCCGCACTCACGCTCCCCCAGACCTCCGAGACACTCTTCCTCCTCACCCCCGCGGAGTCCACGCAAGCCACTCTTCCACAGGAGTTCACGCAGATCCCCTACACCGCCCCCACCGAAGAGCAGGGGGACTTCCTCGTCGCCTCCCCAACGGCACC
>CAVGTF010000111.1:0-7585 GCA_963632245.1 Anaerovoracaceae bacterium | reverse complement strand
AGAAAGGTAGTAGGGAGAAGGTTAATACGGTGCCGCAGGCGCTCTTCCGCCTACCAGCGGTAACTAGGATGCCGCCTTCGCTAACGGTGCTACCACCGGAGCGCTTTTTCCTAGCCGGGATCCAACCAAAGGACGGAGGGCTGCCGCCCCCGCACCCCCGCCCTTGTTAGGTAGGAGGGGAAAGATAGTAGGGAGTAGGTTTGCAAGGTGCCTGCGGCGCTGTTCCGCCTACTAGCGGTGCCATGCATTGCACATTGCACATTGCACATTGCACATTGCGCCGTAGGCCACCCGGCCACCCGGCCCCACACCTAGTTTCTTCCGCCTACTGGCGGCGAATGCGGGCGAATCGCCCGCAGATAGCAGGTAGAAAGGTAGTAGGGAGAAGATTAATACGGTTCTTCCCGCAGGCGCTCTTCCGCCTACTGGCGGTGCCATGCATTGCACATTGCACATTGCGCCGCAGGCGCCCCGGCTCCCCGACCCCCCACCTAGTTTCTTCCGCTCACCGGCGGTACTGGTATCGCGGCCTTCAAGCCGCGGAATTCCCGCGGAGCGTCCGCACTTCCTCCTTCCTCCTTCCTCCTTTTTTGGCGCGCAGCGCTATGCCTCGCCGAGCCTGCGCCGGATGGTGTATTCCGCCAATAGGGTAGCTAATAGCAACATAGGCAGGAGATACGGTGGCAGGATCGGTTTTTCCTGGAGGTCCCAGGGGATATTTTGGGAGACTGGGAGTGCTTTCCAATCCAGGGATGCGGGATTCTGGAGTGCGATGCCATTGGTGATTCGCGCCACATCGCGGAGGAGTGGCGGATTTGCGGCGAGCTTCTGGAGTTCTTTTCCGCCTGCGTGGACGGGCAGCCACTCTTCCTGGATGAGTGGTGTGGTATCGGGAGCGGTTTCCACGGCAAAAAGGAGTCCCGCGACTCCGGGAGCCTCGGGGGTGTATTCTCCCTGGAAGCGTCCGATTTCCTGGGGATCGGGCAAGAGTGGCACCACGGTGCGCGTGTTGTCCTGTGTGAGGACGGTAAGCGTGGGCCGCGCATTTTCTGCGGGAAGGAAATCGGCGCCGCGCACGCGGAGTGCCAGGGCATTGGGCTGATTTGCCACCAAGCCCTCCTGGGGGAGTTCCAGTTCCAGCTGCGGCTGGCGGTTTTCGGCGAGCCAGAGGAGGAGTTCCCTCCAGAAGAGCGCATGGAGGGCGGGCGTCTGGGTCTTCGGGAGGTCGTTTCCGCCCGCGAATGCCCACCGCCAGCTCTCGGAAAGACCGCACCACGCCACGCGACCGGCACCGTAGTTCCCCTCCGCTAAGAGCACGCAGCGCCCCGACTGATCCCGCAGGACCACTCGCGCCACCCGGGAGGGGTTCTGGCAGACCGCGTATTCCGTCTCCAGCGGAAGGGGTTCTCGCCGCTGGAAGAGCCCATTCTGGAAGACCAGCGGTTCGCCGTCGGCGCGGACGGACGAGGCGAGCGTGGTCTGCAGAAGCGCGAAATCCTTTCCTGGCAGGAGATTCGACAGCTCCTCGGGGACCTGTGCGCCGTCGCCAATCCAAAGGAGTCCGCCGCCCTGCTTCTCCACAAAATCCCGGAGTGCCTGTCGCTGGGGTGTCGTCAGGGCATTTGCGGTGGGGCAGGGAAGGAGTACCGCGTCGTAGGGCGCGTATTCCTCCAGTCGGGAGGGGAATTCCTTGGGCGTGGCGTCCATTCCGTAGGCGAAGAAGGGATGCTGTGCCTCCCAGGCGGGCTCACGGCGAACAGCGGAGTCCTCCTCGCCCTCCTCCGCGGGCTTCTGAAGACGAATAAGCGCATGAAGCGCGAGAGTGGCGTCGTTTCGGAGGTCCTTCAGGAGGAAGCGCCACTGCCAGGAGGGACCGTCCTCCAGATAAAGCACCTTCCGCATGGGGGGACGCAGGCACTCCACCACCGTCCAGGCGGTGTCGTCATTGGGCAGCTGGTCTTCGGGGAGCGCGGGGATTTCCGCCTTCAGGGCGTATTGTCCGGGAGTCGCGAAAGCCGGCAGGGGCAATTCCAGACGGAGTTCCTCGCCGGGATGGATCTCCGCCTCGCACTGGGAGAGGAGCGACCCCGAGCGGTCGCGGATGACCACCGGGACCCGACGGGCGTCCGCCAGCGTGCTCCGCAGGACCACCGACAACACGCCCTCCTTGCCCGGCTGGCACTCCCGCTTTCCGTCCGCAGGGAAGGCGATTTGGAGATTCGCGGGCGGGCGCTCATCGCCCAGCGTCACCGTGGAAATCGGAATGCCTTCCCGCGCGAACTCCTTCGCTTCGTCCAAAAGAGAGCCGCCCAGATCCGCGCCGTCAGAGAGCAGCAGCACGCTCCGGAGGGGCATGGCGCCGGGGCGACGGGACTCCTCGTGGAGCGCATGGAGTGCGGCGCCCAGATCGGTCTCGCCAGGAAGCGGCGTATCGGCGGAATGCGCGCCCCAGGCATGGAGGACGCCCTCGTTCCCCGCAAAACGCCAGGCACTCAGGGGCGTAACTGGTGGCGGTGTGTCAAAGACCAGGTGCCGTGCGGCGGCAAGGCGTGTGCCGCGTGTGCCCGAGGAGTCCGGCAACTGGCAGTCAGTGCGTGCCGTCATGGAGGCGGAGGCGTCCCCCAATGCCGCAATGCGGGAACCCTCGGGACGCGGCGACTGCTCTCGGCGTGCGGGCTGCAAAAGCCAGAGATTCAGGAGCGCCAGCGCCAGGAGCCGGAGGGCCAGCAGTGCAACGCGTTGACGACGGGCGAGTCCCCGTGTCTTCCGCAGGGCGAATGCGCGGAGTGCGGCAACGAGGAGTGCGGCGTCCAGGAGCAGGAGTCCCCAGAGTGGCAGCCAGGGATGGCAGGTCAGGGCGCTATGGACGGCGACGTCCGGCATGGCGGCAAGCTAGTCTTTCAGGGCCTGCCGTAGCACTGCCTGTCGGCGCGCGCGGCACTCCTCGACGAATTCCATCTGGGAGGCGACCATCTCCTCCACGGACATCTCCAGGGCCCGGCGGTGGTCCAGGAAGCGCTTTGCGCGTGCCACCATGGAATAGAGTTCCCGAAGGAAGCCATTCTGCTGGAAGGCCTCCAACTCCTGGGATGTCAGGTGGTTCTGCAGATAGTCCTGATGGAGCAGCCGTGCCAGGCGGCGATAGCGCCGCGCCACTTCCTGCCCCATGAGCGGCGCGCGGCGATAGCTTGCGTAATAGATGGAGAGACGTCGCACCACGATCTCCCGTTGTTTGATGGAATCGAACTGCCGACTAAGGAGATCCAGGTTGTTGCAGATCTGCGCGAAAGCCACTTCGTCGCCGAAGGTGAAGCGGCGGATGGTCTCCACGGGCGTGCGGCCCTCCTTGAGATCCACCAGGAATGCGCGGCGAATGACCTTCTCCGCGAAGATCCGGACCGCCTCCTCCCACTCCCGGAGGCTCTGGCCAACCATTCCCAAGAATGCCATCGCCAGCTTCATAGCGCCGTCGGGCAGCCGCAGAAGGTGGTCGGAGAGGACGATCATGGGCTGGTAGGCGCTCTCCATGCCGTGGAGTTCCGCCAAAAGCGCCTGGTGAAGCCACTCCTCCTCCTGCGCATCACTCGCCTTTTCGCCGCCGGCGGCCTCGGCGTCCTTTCCCAGGCTGAGGAAGCGCTGGACGGATGCGCCGAATTCCTGGAGGGCATTCTCCAGCCACGAAAGGAGCCGCGGGTCATCCAAGCGCTCCATCTTCACCAGGAGCCGCAAATGCGCCAGATTGCTGGTGCGGGGAGCGGGACCATGGGCATTCCAGTGCCGCAGGAAGAGCCGGTCGGCGATGCCGTCGGCATATCGTGCCACCAGGGGCCACTCCTCCAGAAGCGCCGGATCGCCGCACCAGCGAAGGAGCCACTCGCGGATCTCGGAAGAGAGCGCAGGCGCCCACCGCATGACCCAGAGGGCGTCGCGAATGACCTCCGGTGCCAGAGAGCCCTCCTGCTCCCGGAAAAGCTCCGCAACCCAGCGCTGGAAGGCGTCGGGATCCAGGAGCCAGAGCGCCTGGAAGCCGATGCCATAGACGGTGTCCACCACCTCCACGCGACGCCGGAAGGCATCCGCCGCCCGGGTGAGGGGCTCCGGAATCTCGGTGCGCTGGAGGATCTTGCAGCGATCCAGAGGCGCGTACTCCCGGGGATGCGGCAGCGCCAGAGCGCGGGAGACGCCGCTGTCGGCATGGTTGGCGGAGGGATCCTCCTCTTTGGGATCCCGGGGAGTGATTTCGCCGGCCTCCAGCAGTTTCTGGACGCCCTTCTCCAAAAAGCGATGGTATTCCTTCAGGGCGTCGGAGCCAACGCGGAGGGTCCCCGTGTGCAAATAGAGCTCCAGGAGACGGCGCACTTGCGCGGCAGCCTGGGGGAATGCATCGGGACCACAGAGCGGGCAGAGCTCTTTCAGGCGCTGCCAGACCCGTTCCGGAATATCGGGATTCAGGTCCTCCAGTCCCTTGAGAATCTGGAGGAGTTCCGCCCGGAGGGCGTCCGGTGCGCCTTCCTGCGTGCGGGTCATCGTCCGAGGGCCAATCGGAGGCCGAATTTCTCGGGAAGACGGGCCATGTATATCTTGTTCTGGGCCATCTCCAAATCGTAGGGCTCCCGGATCAATTCCAGATGCCGGGTCTCCACCTCGTAGGTGCAGGCGCAGGCACGGGGATCACGGTCGCGGGGCTGCCCCACACTGCCCACATTCACCATCACCTTGTGATCCGTGGGGACCGTGTAGGGCCGGATGAAATCCACGAAGGGCGCGTGTCCGGGCATATCGATGCCGATGAGGGGCGAATGGGAGTGTCCGCAGAAGGCCAGGGGGCATTCCTGGCGCTCGAAATTCGCGGCGAAGGAGTCCTCGTCCAAGCAATAGGACCACTTTCCGCGCGCGAAAGAGGAGTGCAGCGCCACCATATCGTCGCCCAGTTGCAGACGCATGGGGAGTTCCGCCAGCCAGCGAATATCATCGGCGGAGAGATTCTTCTGGGTCCATTCAATGGACGCCAGGATCTCCTGACGCAGCCGACCATTGGTGGGCGTCATGTAGGAGGAGGCGTATTCGTCATGGTTTCCCATGACACAGGGGATCTCCCGATCCTGGATGATGTGGAGGCATTCGGCGGGATTGGCGCCGTATCCGACGATGTCACCCAGGCACACCAGCATGTCGCAGGAGGCCTGGTCCAGACGTTTCAAAATCGCCGTCAGGGCCTCCAAATTCCCATGGACATCGCTGAAAAATCCGATTTTAGTCATCGAAGGGGGTGGGGTAGGCTGCGCCACGCCGTCTCGTGCGCGAGGCGCGGGACGGTTCTGTGGTGGCGCGAAAATGTGGATGCGGTATGTATGTGCCCTCGTGGCGGCGGCAAAACGAGTCGTTCGATACGGCTTCCTGTCTTATCCCTCTGTCAGAGCAGGGGAAACTACATTAACGCCCGCCGCCTGCAAGGGTTCCGGTCCGGGGGACTGCCCTCCGGCCGAATCGCGAATTTCATGCAGGCACGATATCACCGTGAGTCGGTGGTATTGCGTGCTTTAAGATAATCTCTTTTTTTTCCTTTGCGTTCTCGTCCTCTCCTCCATGGGACAAAAGCTCCACTTTTTCTTTCTGGCAATCGCGCTGCTCTTCTTCAGCGCATTCTTCCTGCTCCCCGTGGGCGAAATCCTCCGGGGCGGATTAACTGACGGCGCCGGACGGCCCACGTTCTTCTTCCTGGCGGAGGTCTTCCGGAATCCCCTCTATCGCGACGGACTCTGGAACTCCTTCCTCATCGCCACTGGGACCACGGCACTCTCGCTGGCAATGGCAATGACACTAGCGTGGCTCGCCGACCGCTTTGACTTCCGGGGAAAGGGCCTCTGGACGGGTCTGTTGATGATGCCGATGATCCTGGCACCCTTCGTGGGCTCCCTGGGAATGCAATGCATCCTGGGTCGCTACGGCGCGCTGAATCAGCTGCTCTTGAAGGCGGGGGTCTTTTCACCGGGGCAGGAGATTGACTGGCTGGCCGGCAGCATGGGTGCCGTGATCCTCCTGGAGGCACTCCATCTGCAGCCAATACTCTTCCTGAATCTCACCGCCGCTTTCGCAAATGTGGATCCCGCGCTCCTGGAGGCGGCACAAGACTGCGGCTGCACCGGATGGCGGCGCTTCTGGCGAATCACGCTGCCGCTCATCCGACCAGGACTCTTCGCGGGATGCACGCTGGTCTTCATCTGGTCCTTCACGGAGCTGGGCACGCCCCTCATGTTCAATTTCGAGCGCGTGACGCCAGTACAGATCTTCCTGGGCATCAGCGAGATGGGACGCAGTCCCATGCCCTACGCGCTGGTGACGGTCATGATGGTGGCAGCCGCCACCGCATATCTCCTGGCGAAAGCGCGCTTCGGACGGGACGCCTACGCCATGAGCGGAAAGGCGGGACGCGCCACACCCCCGAAAAGACTCCACGGACTCGCCTGCGCCGCCGCCACCGCCCCCTTCGCTCTGGTGGCATTCCTAGGGGGGCTCCCGCATTTGGGAGTCATGGGACTGGCCCTGGGACGCGGATGGTATCAGCGGGTCTTCCCACAGGCCGCCACTCTGGAACACATCCAGACCGCACTGGGACACTCCCTCACCGTCCCCAGCATCATCAATAGCCTCCGGTATTGCGGCATCGCGCTGGTCCTGGCAATGGCGCTGGGACTCTTTATCGCGTGGGCGGCCGTCCGCGGAAGACACCGCGGTGGATGGCTCCTGGACGCCCTGGCGATGCTCCCCCTGGCGGTCCCCGGAATCGTGGTCGCCTTCGGATATCTCGCCATGACCGGACGCGGACGACTCTTCCACTTCCTCAATCCCATCGAAAATCCCACCGCACTGCTGGTAATCTCCTACGCCATCCGACGAGTGCCATACGTGGTGCGCTCCGCAGTGGCGGGACTCCAGCAGACCTCAGTCTCCTTCGAGGAGGCCGCGCAGTCCCTGGGCGCGAAGCCCTGGACCGTCCTGCGACGAATCACCATGCCGCTCATCGCCGCGAATCTCCTGGCAGGCGCCATCCTGACCTTCAGCTTCTCCATGCTGGAGGTCTCCGACTCCCTCCTCCTAGCACAAAAGGCAGAATACTTCCCCATCACAAAGGGAATCTACGACCTGGCGTCCTTCCTGGGAGAGGGCGGCTCCGTCGCCGCCGCCTTGGGACTCTGGACCATGCTCTTCCTGGGAGCCTCATACCTCCTGACCTCCGCACTATTGGGGAAGAAAATGGGAGCGATCTTTAGAGGGTAAGAGGAATGAGGAGTTGTGGCCACTCTGCAGTGGGCCTTGGCGGCGCTTCGCACCGCCGGTAGGCGGGGGCAATATGCAATGCTGCGGTCGCAGCGCGGCTCTTCCGCCTAACGGCGGTACCGATACCGCTTCGGCAGCGCCCCTGCACCGGAGCGGCTCTTTCCTAGCCGGGGACCCAAAGGACTGGGGCTGCCGCCCCCGTACCCCCGCTTTGCTAGATAGAAGGGCGCAGGTAGCCCGTACCCCCGCTTCGCTAGATAGAAGGGCGCAGGTAGCCCGTACCCCCGCTTCGCTAGATAGAAGGGCG
>CAVGTF010000110.1:0-7622 GCA_963632245.1 Anaerovoracaceae bacterium | reverse complement strand
CCCTACTCCCTACTCCCTACTCCCTACTCCCTACTCCCTACTCCCTACTCCCTGCCGCCTATGGGCGTGCAAAGCGCACCACGGTGGCGTTCTCTTGCGGGTGGCACTTCGCGATATACTCTTCCTCCAGGGGGATCCAGAGGGACTGGAAGACGGCGGCTTTTGCGGGGCCGTTTCGGAGGGTGATGCGGTGGAGTTGTTCGTCCGGGGTGATATCGAGGAAGAGTGCCAGGTCGTAATAGTCTCCCAGGGCGGGGTGGAGGGCGTAGCTTCCCTCCAGGATTCGCCAGGAGTGGCACTCTGGCAGGGTGACGGGGGTGTCGGCCAGGGTGCCGGTTTGGCAGGAGAAGGGGTAGTATGCGAATGCCTGGGGGCGATGCAGGAAGGGCATGACCTCCGTCAAGAGGCGCTCGTAGTGGATATTTCCGCCGGGTTGGGCGCGGCGTTCGGGAGTGCGCAGTTCTGGTGGCAGGAAGAAGTGGTCCGCGTGGACTACTCCGCATTCGGGTCCCAGGCGTTCTGCCAGGGAATTGGCGAGGGTGGATTTTCCGGCGGCGGAGCGTCCGTCGATTGCCAGAATGCGTGGCGTGCCATCGGGGGGTGGTGGGACGCTTTCCAGGAGTGTGAGGATTTCTTCCAGAGTCGTGGTTGTCATGGGAGGATCGGAGTGTCTTGGGGCCAGGGGATCTCCACGGGGACTCCCAGGAGGAATTCGGCGATTTCGGCGGTCTTCTGGCGGGGATCCACGTCCTGGAAGGCGCTGGGGTAGAGGATCTTTCCCATGAGATAGCCGTCGGCGTATGCCATCTCCAGATTCGTGTAGTAGGCGTTGTAGGGGAGGATCCGGTGGATGCGTCCGTCGCGTACCGCCGTCATGAGGCGAAAGACCTCCGGGCGCTTCTGGAATTCGTCCTGGACGATGGGTGTGGCGCTGTCGTCCAGAAAGACCACCTGGGGATCCAGTGCCAGGACCTCCTCCAGTGTCAGGCGACGGGGACCGGGTCTTCCGGGGAGTTCGTCGACGGCGTTCTTGGCGTGGATTGCCTGGAGGAGTGGCGAGTGCGCCAGGGTGCTGCCGAAGCCCTGGAGCCCGAAGCGGGGGTGTCCGGCGAGGTAGACCCTTGGGCGCTCTGTTTCGGGGATGCCGGCTGTGCGGCGCTCCAGGTCGGCCTGGAGGCCGCGGATGTATTCCCGGACCTCTGTGGCGCGTGGTTGGCGAGATAGGGCGGTCCCCAGGATTTCCAGAGAGCGGTCGACCATGGGATCGAAGACCTCCTGGGTTCCGTAGTGGAGCACCACCACGGGGATGCCGGTATCGCGCTGGAGCTTCTCCATTTCGCTGGGTGAGGAGTAGAAGGTGGAGAAGATGACATTGGGTCGGCAGGCCAAGAGTGCCTCCGGATCCAGTGTCCCGCCGGGACCGCCGGAGCCGATGGTAGGCAGGGTGCGGAAGAACTCCTTGTGGGCATCCTGGTAGGGTCGGAAGGAGAAGAGGAAGTCCTTCTCGCATGCCTCCATACCCACTAGGTCCTCGACCTCGCCTACATAGCAGTAGAGGCGCAGGGCACCCGCGCCAATGCAGACCACACGCTCTACCTTCGCAGGGAGCACAACTCGTCGGTCCAGGCAGTCGGTGACCTCACGCATGGCGGCGGTAGACTCCTCGCTTTTTGGCGCGCAGCCAACTAGGAGGCAGAGCGCCGCCAGAAGCAGTGCGAGTGTGATTTGTGCGTGGTGGCGGATCATTGTGGGGGGAGGAAATCGAAGGCGGTGGTGCCGGGGATGAGTCGTGCCTGGACGCCGTAGAGTCGGGAGAGATTTCCGCCAGAGAGGACCTCGCGGGGTTCGCCTTTGGCGAGGGCGCATCCGTTTTTCAGGAGCAGGCACTGGTGGGCGGTCTGGAGTGCCTGCGCGGGGCTATGGGTGGCCAGCACCGTAAGGAGCTCGCGCTCTTCCGTCAGGCGGCGCAGCAAGGCGGAGATCTCCATTTGCGCACGGACATCCAGGCTGCTGGAGGGCTCGTCCAAAAGCAGCAGCCGCGGTTCTTGCGCCAGGCATCGCGCCAGGAGGACCCGCTGGCGTTGTCCGCCGGAGAGCTGCTCCAGGGGGCGTTCGGACCATTCTGCGGCGCCGGTGAGTTCTAGCGCCTCCTGCGCGGCGTGGAGATCGGTGGGGGAGGGCCGCCAGCGTCCCTGTGGGAGGCGGCCCAGAAGCACCGCCTCCCGTGCGGTGCATTGTGGGAGGGGAGAATGTTGTGGGAGGAGGGCGATTTTGCGTGCGCGGGCGGCGCGGTCCAGGGCAGCGAGGGGCGTGCCATTTAGTCGGATGGCATCGTGTGGGGAGGGCGTCAAGAGTCCCGCCAGGCAGTGTAGCAGGGTGGATTTTCCGGAGCCGTTTTCTCCCAGCAGCGCCAGGCATTGTCCGGGGGATAGGGTGAATGAGAGCCCCGATAGGACCTGGTGGCTTCCGTAGGCGAAGGAGAGTCCGTTGACTTGGAGGGCGGCAGCGGTCATGGGCGGTCTCCTCCGGTGGGCTTTCGCGTGAATCCCAGCAGTACCAGGAAGAGTGGTGCGCCGAAGAGTGAGGTGAGTGCGCCGGCGGGCAAGAGGACTCCCCAGGCGGGGAGTCGGCAGAGGAGATCCGCCAGTAGCAGGAGTGTGGCACCGGCGAGGAATGCGGCGGGGAGGAGTCCGCTGTGGGAACCGCGGAGGAGTCGTTTTGCCAGATGGGGCGCCAGCAGTCCCAGGAAGCCCAGGATTCCCATGAGGGAGACCGTGGTGGCGGTGACCAGCGAGACCAGGAGGATTCCGTGTCGGCGGAGTCGTCGGGGGTCCACGCCCAGGGATTCGGCGGTGGGATCGCCCCATTCCAGTGCCTGGCACTGCCACTGGTGTCGCAGGAGCCAGGCGAGGACGGCGGCGGTGACGACTGCCAGTGGCAGGCACTGTCTCAGGGTGATGCGTCCCAGATCGCCGAAGGTCCAGAAGAGCGCGGAGGAGAGCTGCGTGTCCTGCGCAAAACACTGCAGGAGTGCGATGGCGGCCAGCGCCATGGCATTGAGCGCCATGCCCGTCAGGACCACGGCCTCCGGAGTGAATGCGCGGTGTCGGGCGAGGGTGGTCACCAGCAGCGCGAAGGAGAGTGCGGCGAGGAAGGCGCATAGTGGCGTCGCCCAGGCCAGGAGGGTCGCGGGCGCCAGGAGGATCGCCAGATTTGCGCCCAGTGCGGCGCCGCTGTTGATGCCCAGCGTGGAGGGGGCGGCCAGGGGATTCCGGAGGAGCCCCTGGAGGGCAAGTCCGCCGACGGAGAGCCCGCCGCCCGCCAGCACCGCGCCCAGCGCACGGGGCAGCCGCAGATCCCAGAGGACCCGGCAGGCGCGCGCGTCTCCGCGTCCCAGAAGCGCCAGCAGGAGCTCCTTCCAGGAGAGCCCCAGGGCGCCGGTGGAGAGGCTCCACAGAAAGAGCGCCACTGTCAGGAGTGCCAGCAGGCAGAGTGCGCGGCGGGAGTCCCGGGGGAGGGCGGGGCGGATTGGTGCGGCTGCGGTGACCATGGTGTTAGAGGGGCTCGATGGTCTCCAGGGAGGCGGAGACCTTTCCCTGGTTGAACCAGGTGTTGCGCAGCACCGCCTCCTCAATCTCCGGATAGGATTCACGGCAGGGGAGCTTCAGGCGCGTGACGCCCTCCGCATGGCCGTCTAGGAAGGAGACATTGCAGACCTTACCGTCCTTGTGGCGGAAGAGCGCGGCGCGGTTGAGGCCGTAGGAGGAGCCGGTGAGGTGACGTCCATCGGGATTCAGCACGTAGCAATAGTAGCAGAGGTGTCCCGTGTTCTCCACCAGCATGGAGGTGACCGACGGTGCTTGGAAGGAGGTGGTCTTCTGGGCGCCCTGACCGTTGGAGGCAATCAGGTAGTTCAGGCCATAGTTGGTGGCGATGTCCGAATGATCCGGTTCGTCAGGGCAGAAAAGGACCTTCGAGGGCGACGAAGAGGCCGCCGCCGCAGACCCTAAATACTGACGCACTACCTCGTCAAGCCAATTCTTTACCCCCACCGTGGCACCGTAGGAGTTCACGCCATTGCCCTTCATGTTGTCCAGGCAGGGCAGGTAGTCGTCGTAGTCCGAGGCGTACATCAAAAAGGCCAAGGACAGCTGGCGTTGGTTCGAAAGGCACGAGGTCCACCGCGCTTGCTCCCGCGCTTTCGACAAGACCTGCAACAGCATCGCCGCCAAAATCGCGATGATCGCTATTACGACCAGCAACTCGATCAGGGTGAAGGGGTGTCGCTGGTGGGGGCGGTGGTTGTTTTGTATATAACTCGTTGCAATGCAATGGGTTACAGAAAATGCAGAAAGGCGCATAAGGGAGACTCTCCGGAGAACGCCGAGAGTGGCAACGGCGTTCGATAGTGGTTCTATGGCGCCTCCTCCTAGGAAGTGCGTCAAGCGGGGTTGTCTCCAGGACATCCCAAATAGCATTCAAAAACAAAAATGGAGCCCGCGCCCTGCCGGAGAATCCCGTCCTCCTGCCTGCGAAATCCTCCTGGGACCCCGCAATTGCGCGGCACGCGGTAAGTGTAATACATCTTTTGGAAAAAGGAGGAAGGAGGAAGGAGGAAGTGAGGACGCTGTGCGGCTCTTCCGCGGCGTTCGAACGCCGCGGAACTTTATGTACCGCCGTCTAGGCGGAATAGCGCCGCAGGCATCTAATAAACCTACTACCTGCTCCCTTCTCCCTACTGCCTAACAAAGGGCGGGGGCACGGGGGCGGCAGCCCTCCGTCCTTTGGTTGGTTCCCACCCGATCAATCTCCCTGACTACGAAAGCATCGTCCAGTGGGATGCTTTATGCCGTATCATGCAAAGGATGTCCAAAGGACTGGGGCACCCCCCGCACCCCCTTCCCTACCTCATATGGGTGCATCTACCAGCCCCCCCATTGCACATTGCACATTTGGGCGCGCTTGGCGCACGTGCCGGGAGATTCCGGCGCGGGGTTTCAAGACGCGAATCCCTGACCTCACTTTCTCCTTCCTCCTTCCTCCTTTCTTAATTTATAGTAAGCCCGTGTCCCGGAGGGGCGTCATTTTCGGTGGATTTTCAGCTTCAGGAGTGTGGTATGTCTGGTCGTTTTGTGCAGGTTGTTTTTGCGTTGTTTCTTTGTCTGGCGGTTTCGTTGTCGGCGGCGGTGTATCGTGATGTGACGGAGGAATCGCTGGTGAAGACCCGTGATGCCGCGGTGGAGAAGGCGAGCAAGGAGTTTAATTTCGCCATCCGTGGGATTGCGCGGAAGCGTCTGCAGAAGAGTTCGCGGCCGTATCGCACCATCCGCCTGGAGGTCTCTGAGGACGGCACGGTGGTCTTTGAGCGCGAGGGCTCCGATGCGATTACCGCAAAGATTGGCGGCGAGGCGGTTTCGTGGCTGGAGAACCAGGTCTCCTTTACTCGCAGCGAGGACGATTCCGCACTGGTTCAGACCTTCCGCGCCGAGGATGGCGTGAGAACCTTCGTCTATCGCATGGAGCCCGAAGGAAAGGGCTTCTTCCTCGATGTGAAGCTGGAGAGTCCTAAGCTGGATGCACCGCTGGAATACACGCTGCACTACTCTTTGTAAGTAGTTGGTAATTAGCGGTTAGCGGTTGGTTAATAGGGTGCCGCAGGCGCTCTTCCGCGGTTGGTGCCGCGGTATGGGGCGTTTTTTCTTCGAGACCGGCACATCCGTAATAACTCGCTTCCCTAGCCGCGAGCCAACCAAAGGAGGTCGGGCTGCCGCCCCCGTGCCCCCGCCTAATTTCTTCCGCCTACTGGCGGTGCCATTTTTGCTACATTTATTTCGCGTGCTTCGTATTTTTTACGCAATCCTATTTTTTTGCGCATTGTTGCCTGTTTTGGGCAATCCATTAGGGGAGTATTTGCGGCAAGCGCAGGAGAGTCATCCGTCGTTGGTGGCGGAGCGTGCGTTGGTGGAGCAATCGGTGCGTTCTCACGAGGAGGTGGCGGAGTTTTTGGATCCCACGTTGTATGGGAGCCTGGGGGGCGCCAGTCATTTGCGGGATTTGCCGGTGGAGCCCTCCACCTACGACACCACGGATGTTTCGGATTCGCTGGAGGGGCAGGCGGGGGTGTTGATTCCCGTGAAGGGCGGTGCGTATCTGACGGCGGGCGGCATCTATCGCCGGTGGTTCGAGCCCGACGAATCCCCCGATGACCTCTCACAGCATCTCCTGGGAGTGAAGCTGCAGATTCCGCTGCTGCGGGATCGCGGATTTGCGCTCTACGGATATCGCCGCGCGGCCGCATTGGCGGAGGTCCATGCGTCGCTCCATCAGCTCCAGGATGCGGAACAGCGGGTGCGCCGGGATGTGACGCAGGCATTCATCCGACTCTGCGCCGCGCAGGCGGACTGCCAGGTCTGGCACGACGCCACCGCGCGCTTCCAGCGGATTCACCGCGAGGCCAGCGATATGGCGGACCTCAAGGCGATTCCCGATTACCAGGTCCAGACTGCCCTCCGAGAACTCCAAGGCGGATTGGCCGATGAGGACAGCGCCAAGCAGTCCTTGGAGAATGCGCGCATTGCGCTGGGGCAGTCCATGGGCCTGCGGGATGCCGTGGCGCCCGCGGAGTCCTGTTCTCCGGAGGCGTTGTTGCAGGCGGCGCGGGAGGTCTCTTCGGAGGTGCCGCCTTTGGATCAGGAGACCTTCCGTCGACGCGGGAGCTACCTGGTCCTGCTGGACCAGCGTGAGAAAGCGGAGGCGGATGCCGCTCGCGAGGCGGAGAATCGCAAGGACCAGCTTTCGCTGAATGCGGGAGTCACCTGGCAGGCCGAGAGCCGTCAGGGCGCACTCTCCAGCTACCGGATTGCCTCGGAGCACAATTGGGGCGGCGAGGTCATGCTGGTCTGGAGCCGTCCCCTGGACTACACGGGCCCCGAGGCCGCGCTGGCGCGTTCTGCCGCGCGACTGAAGGAATTGGATGCGCGGCGGGAGGCTCTGGCGGTGGAGATCACCGGCGAGATCCGCATTGCGCAGCTCCGTGTGGAGGGCGCGCGCCGCCGTCTGGAGATGGTGGCCTCCGGCGTGGAGGCCGCCCGAAAGACCCTGGAGGCCGAACAGGAACGCTTCCGTTTGGGCGAAAGCACCTCCGCCATTGTCCTGGATGCCCAGAAGGAACTCAATAACATCCTCCTTCGCCAAAACTCCACCGCCGCAGAACTCCTCCTGGCCCAAAGCGAATTGGCGTACGCACTGGGATATCCGGCACGGTAGCGGGCGCGCCAAGCGCGCCCGCGGTAGGTAGAAGGGAGCAGGTAGCAGGGAGTAGGTTAAAGCGGTGCCGCAGGCGCCCTTCCGCCTACCGGCGGCACGGTGCGTTTTTGGGCTCCGAGACTGGCTTACCCGTAATAGCTCACTTCCCTAGCCGGGACCCAACCAAAGGAGGTCGGGGCATGCGCCCCCCGTGCCCCCGCTAACGGCGCTCAACGCGCCGGAAGTACCTAGCAATTAGTGGCTAGTGGCTAGTTTGCAAGGTCGCTCCGCGGGAATTCCGCGGCTTTTTTGCCGCGGTACAGTGCGTTTTTGGGCTCCGAGACTGGCTTACCCGTAATAGCTCACTTCCCTAGCCG
>CAVGTF010000109.1:0-7710 GCA_963632245.1 Anaerovoracaceae bacterium | reverse complement strand
TTCGCCCTTCTACCTACCACCTAGCCATGGACGGGGCCCCTGCCGGGCCGAACCTACCCCCTACTACCTTCTACCTACTACCTACAACCTAGCCATGGGCGGGGGAACGGAGGCGGCAGCCCCCGTCTTTTCGTTATTTTCCCAGTTTTTCTTCGGGAACCGCATCTCGGGCGCTTTGTCTATGGTGTCGTTGCGCGGAAGGGGGGTGTTGTACGCAGGGGGATGATGCGTAGCGCGGCGCGTTTTTCCTTTTCTTTCATCTAGGCATTTTCCTTTCTTTGCTTTTCAACCACCTTCTTTATATACCGAGGATTCCTTCTTTATGACTACCGACACCGACGTCAATTTGCTTGCCAGCCAGATTTCCCGTGAAGCGGCGCTTTTGCAGTCGCTGCGTTCTGAGATTCAGAAAGTCATCGTGGGTCAGGACCGTCTCATTGACCGTCTGCTCATGGCGTTGATCACGAACCAGCATGTATTGCTGGAGGGTGTTCCGGGATTGGCGAAGACCCTCACTGTCACCACGCTGGCGAAGGCCATCCAGGCATCCTTCCACCGGATCCAGTTCACTCCCGACCTATTGCCTGCCGACCTCATCGGCACCCTCATCTACAATCCGAAAGAGGGCGACTTCACCACCAAGCAGGGGCCCCTCTTTGCGAATTTGATTCTCGCCGATGAGATCAACCGTGCGCCGGCGAAGGTCCAGAGTGCCCTGCTGGAGGCCATGCAGGAGCGCCAGGTCACCCTGGGCGACACCACCTACCCCCTCCCCGCGCCCTTCATGGTCCTGGCCACCCAGAATCCCGTGGAGCAGGAGGGCACCTACCCGTTGCCGGAAGCGCAGGTGGACCGCTTCCTCTTCAAGGTGGTGGTCACCTACCCCACTGCCGACCAGGAGCTCCAGATCCTCCGGAGCCACGCCTCCACTGCGGACCGTCCGCAAGTCCAGCCCGTCATGACTCCGGAGGACATCCTGCGGATTCGGCAGCTACTGGACCAAGTCTTCATGGACACGCGGGTGGAGAAATACATCGTCTCCCTGGTGGAGGCCACCCGAAAGCCAGAGGCGTATCGTCTTGCCGACCTGAAGCCCCTCATCCGCTTCGGCGCCTCGCCCCGTGCAACCATCTTCCTGGCGCAGGCGGCGCGCGCGCAGGCATTCCTCCAGAGCCGCGGATACGCCACTCCCCAGGATGTGAAGGATGTGGCCATGGATGTCCTCCGGCACCGCGTGTTGCTCACCTACGAGGCAGAGGCGCAGGAGATCTCCGCCGAGGAGATCGTCCAGAAGTTCCTGGATGCCGTCCCCGTGCCCTGAGGCGCACTATCCATGGATCTGAATACCCTATCCCAACGTCTGCGGCTGCTGGAGATCCGCTCCCGCAAGGACGTCACAACCCTCCTGGCCGGACAATACCGCTCCGCCTTCCGCGGCTCCGGCATCGAATTCGAGGAGGTCCGGGAGTATCAGCCCGGCGACGACATCCGTTCTATTGACTGGAATGTGACTGCCCGACAGGGACGCCCCTTCGTGAAGCGCTTCCGGGAAGAGCGGGAGCTCACCATCCTCTTCCTAGTGGACTGCTCGGCATCTGGTGCCTTCGGCTTCTCCCGCGAATCCCTCCAGGACCTCTCTGCGCAGATCTGCGCCAACCTGGCCTTTTCTGCTGTGAAGAACAACGACAAAGTGGGCTTGCTCCTCTTTGCCGACACGGTGAAGAAGTTCCTGCCGCCCGCCAAAGGCGCGGCACACGCCATGCGCCTCCTCCGGGAATTGCTGTCCTGCCAGAGCCAGGGTGGCGGCACCGACCTGAAGGGCGCCCTGGAGTACCTCGGGCGAGTCCTGAAGCGCCGCGCCATCATCTTCCTCCTCTCCGATTTCCTGCAGCGCCCCGACTACCAACAGCCGTTGCAACTGCTATCGCGGCGTCACGACGTAGTGGCGCTCCCCCTCCGAGATCCAGCCATGCGCACGCTGCCGGACCTGGGCTTCGCGCAGCTCCGGGATCCCGAGACCGGCGAGGCATTCCTCCTGGACACCGGATATGGCCCCGCCCGCAAGGAATACACGCGGCGTTTTGACCAGATCCAGGAGCAAACTCTCCAGACCCTCAAGCGCTGTGGCGCCGACACCCTCCCCCTGGACGCAGGCGAGGAGTGCACCAGAAAACTCTCCGGCTTCCTGAAACGGCGCGCACAGCTCCGCTAGCAGAGACGCCTTTTCCCCAAAATGACCCGAAAATCCCTCGCAATCCTATTCTGCGCGACGAGCGCACTGTCCCTGGCCGCGGCGGGACTTCCCCTGGACGACAGCCTCCTGCTGCCCGAGGAGGCCCTCATGCCCCGGCCACTCTGGCACTACGCCCTCGCCGCACTGGCCCTACTCCTCCTGCTGTACCTGGCAGTGCGCGTCTTCCGGGCGCTCCGCAACCGCCGCGCCCCAGAGGCGCCCGCGCTGGCACCCATCCAGCTGGCCGAACTCCGGTTGCAGCAGCTCAAAGACCGGGACCTCCTCTCTACCATGCAATACAAGGAATTCTGCCAGGAGCTCTCCTTCCTTCTGCGGGAATACCTGGAGGGTCGCTTCCACTTCCAGGCAACCAAGCTCACCACCCAGGAGTTCCTGGCGCAAATTCCCGACACGCCCTTCCTCCAGAAGCACAGCCTCTTCCTCCAGAGGCTCCTCCAGACCTGCGATAACGTGCGCTACGCCAACGACGAGCCTTCCGCCAATGTCCTCGCGGCACTGGAAACGCAGTGCCGGGAGCTCATCCAGGAGGCCGAGCTTCCGGAAGACGGCGAAGCCCAGGAGGCCCAGAAATGACTTCGCGCAGACTCACCACGGTTCTCTGGTTCGCACTGATCCTGGCGGCATTCCTCCTTCTCTGGAAGATCCTGCCCGGCGCACGCTTTGCGCATCCCTGGGCGCTGATCGGACTGGTCGCGCTACTGGTGCCACTCTTCAAGGAGCTCCTCCATCCCACGCCCACCACACCCGTCCCCGGGGCATCCGCACTCCTGAGGGGTCTCCCCGGCGCACACCGCACCGCCCTCACACGGCTCCCGGGGTTCCTCCTGATGCTCGCCTGGTGCGCACTGATCCTGGCGCTGGCGCGTCCCCAGACGGAGAAGAAGCTGATCTCCCAGAGCACCCGCGGCATTGCCATCGAGATGATCCTGGACCGTTCGGGCTCCATGCGAAATATCATGAGCTACCGCGGCCATAGCCAGAACCGCCTGGAAACCGTGAAGGAGGTCTTCCGCGCCTTCATCTTCGGCGAAAAAGGCGGCGGCGAAGAGTCCATGAAGGGCCGTGACAGCGACCTGGTGGGGCTGGTGGGCTTCGCGCGCTATCCCTACACCGCCTGCCCCCTCACCCTGGACCACGACGCACTGGACTTCGCCCTCCGGGGCATCCAGCTAGTCCCCCCCGACTCCCCCGAAAACAGCACCGCCATCGGTGACGCGGTGGCCATGGGCGTGGCGCGCCTGGTGGACGAGGAGAAATCGCTGGCCGCCCGCGAGAAGCAGGGCAAGAAGGAGTTCTCCCTCCAATCGAAGGTCATCATTTTGCTCACGGACGGCCAGGATGAGGGCGAGCACGATCTCTCCATTTCCGACGCCGGGCAGCTGGCCATCAAGCACGGCGTGAAGGTCTACACCATCGCCATCCTGGATAACTCGCCCTTCAGCCCCCCCTACGACACCACCGATATCCAGAGGCTGGCCGAGACCACTGGCGGACAATTCTTCCCCTGCTGGGACGCCAAGGGCCTGGCGCAGGTCTGCCGCGCCATCGACTCCCTGGAGCGTAGCGATTTCGAGACGCCCTACTACGCCGTCAGCGAAGACCACTACCAGCCCTTCCTTCTGGCGGGCACCGCACTACTCCTCCTGGCCATCGCCCTGAAGGCCATCGGACTCGCTCCGCTGGAGTAGCGCAAAAATCCCCCTACCCTTTCACACGATTATCCCGGTGACGGCATTCCGCCGCCAGTGAACTGAAGAATGTTCCTCCAACCGCAAATCCTCCCCTGGCTCGCCCTGATTCCCCTGCTGGCTCTGGCACTCTTTTTGTGCCGCCGACACCGCATGAGCCGCCTAGACGCCCTCCGGGACTCCCCCTCCCTGAATGCCTGGCAGTCCACTCGCCACCCCGCATTGCAGTGGGCGAAGTGGCTCCTGTTGCTCCTGGCGGCGGCCGGATGCCTCCTGGCCCTGGCGGATCCCGCCTGGGGTCTCATCAGCAAAAAAGTCCAGCGGCAGGGTCGACAGGTGGTCTTCCTGGTGGACCTCTCCCGGAGCATGCTCGCCAAGGACCTGCGCCCCAATCGCCTAGAACGCGCAAAAGCGGAGATCGCGCAGTGCCTGGAGGTGCTCCAGGGCGACCGCGTGGCGCTGGTGGGCTTCGCCGGCACCGCCGCCGTCCTCTGCCCGCCTACCCTGGACTACGCATTCTTCCAGATGGCGTTGAACGAGATGTCGCCGAATGTCCTGGCACGTGGCGGCACGAATCTGGGCGACGCACTCCGGATGGTCCGCAACGAGATCTTCAATGAATCCACCGGCGAGGGGCGCGATGTGATCCTCATCACAGACGGCGAGGACCACGATTCCCTGCCGATTGAGGCCGCGAAGGCGCTGGGTACCCTGAAGGTCCGGCTGCTCATTGTGGGATTGGGTGACGACAAGGCCGGCACCCTCCTCTCCATCCCCGACGAACAGGGACAGGAGACGCTGCTGAAGTACAACGGACAGCCCGTGCGCTCGCGACTGGATTCCGAGACCCTCCAGGCCATGGCAGACGCCACCCCCGGCGGAGTCTACCTGGCTGTGGGAACCCGCGATTTCGACCTGCGGGACTTCTATCGCCAGACGGTCTCTTCCGCCAAGCAAGAGACCTTCGAAGAGGAATCCCTAGTCCAGAAGGAGAAGCGGTATCATCTATTCCTACTGCCCGCAATGATTCTGCTGGCACTGGGCGTCGCCTTGCCCACCGGCAAACGCCCGCCAAAGCCCGGACGCCTGGCGCTCCTACTGGCGCTGCTGCTATTCCCGCAGGCATCCCAGGCCGCCTCCCCGCGCGCCATCTTCCAAAAGGGCACGGAAGCCCTCCAGGCCGGAAATCTGGAAGAGGCGCAGAAGGCATACCAGGAATGCCGAGATGCCCTCCCCACAGACCGTCCCACACCGCAGCCCCTGCAGTTCAACCAGGCACTCCTGGACTACCACGCAGGAGAGTGCGATCGCGCGGAAACCGCCCTCCGCTCCATGCTGGAGGAGATGAGCGAGCAAGAGGAGTCCTCTCCCTTGGAGCGTAAGGCGCATCTCGCCCTCGCAAATGTCCTCGTGCGCTCCGCAGAGCAGAAGGCCGGAACGCAGCCCCCCGAGAAAACGATCCTGGAGGACGCCCTGAAACAGACCACGGAGGCCATCCAGGAATACGAAACCGCCCTGGAAGACCCCACCATCGAGGATAAGACCCCCGTTCGACAAAATCTGAAGTGCGCGAACTCCCTCAAATCCCAAATCGAACGGCTCCTGGAACAGTTGAAACAGCAGGAGCAGCAGGAACAGCAATCCCAGCAGCAGCAGCAACAGCAGCAACAGGATCAGCAACAGCAATCCCAGCAACAGCAGCAGCAGCAACAGCAGCAGCAGCAATCCCAGGAACAGCAGCAATCCAAGGAACAGCAGCAGTCCAAGGAACAGCAGCAGTCCAAGGAACAGCAGCAGCAGGAACAGCAGCAGCAATCCCAGGAAGAGCAGCAACAGCAATCCCAGCAACAGCAGGCTCAGCAACAGCAGGAGCAGCAACAGCAGGAGCAGCAACAGCAGCAATCCAACGAAGAGCAGCAGTCCAAGGAACAGCAACAATCCCAGGAACAGCAACAGTCCAAGGAAGAGCAGCAGTCCAAGGAAGAGCAGCAATCCAAGGAACAGCAGCAGTCCAAGGAAGAGCAGCAATCCCAGGAAGAGCAGCAGTCCCAGGAAGAGCAGCAATCCCAGGAACAGCAACAGTCCAAGGAAGAGCAGCAGCAATCCTCGCAGAATGCTCAGAAGCAGGAGCAACTAGGTCGAGAGGAGATTGTGAAGCGTGATGAAGCGCAGTCGAAGCCGGAGAATGGTGTTGCCGCCTTATCCGAGCAATCCGAGGCGGAGGAGTCCCAGGAGCCGGAGTCTCAGGAGGTGCGTTTTCAGGAAGTAAAGGAGCCTCTTCCTGCGGATTTGCAGAAACTGTTGGATCAGGAGCGTGTCCGAAGACTCCGCAAGCGTCAGATGACGACACCCCACGCCTCCCCTGTGGACAAAGACTGGTGACCTCCGATGCCCCTTTCCGACGCCCGTGATTCTGGGCGTCAATCCCTTCCGCAACGAATTCTTTCATGAAATACCCTCGTTCTTACCATTGCAGTCTCCTCCAGGAGCTCCTTCTAGGAGTGCTCCTCTGGAGCCTCTCCCTCCAGGGGAAAGTCACCCTGGAGATGTCCTTCCAGAAGTCCCCCCTTGCCCACGGCGAGCTCGCCTACCTGACCATGGCGCTCGTCTCTGACGACGGCCAGAAGGCCACCTTCACTAAGCCAGTGGACTTTCCGAAGGGCATGCCCTTCCAGGTCTTGCGTCGGCAGGGTCCCAGCGTCCAGCAGCAGAGCTCCGTGCAGATCATCAATGGGAAGACCACGCAGTCCCGCACCATCACCTCCGTCTACCAGTTCCTGCTAAATCCTCTACAGGAGGGCACCCTGACCATTCCCGCATTTCCGGTGGAATGCAACGGCAAGCAGCTACAGACCACGCCGGTCACCGTGAATGTACTGGCGAAGGGCGCCTCTCCTGAGGACGCGCTCCTGGGCGCCGTCTCCCTGAAGCAGGAGGTCTCCCCCAGTCACCTGCTCCCCGGCGGAAAGACCACCTACTCCATCACCCTCCGATACCCCATCGCCCTGAAGGACACGGGATCCTTCCAATTTGTCCACAGCGGCGACTACCTGCTCACCAACGACTTTGAGGTAGAGGCGATCCCCAATCCCCAGAACGGCACAGACTGCTGGGAGAAGACCGAGACCGTGGACGGCATCCCCTGCCATGTCATCTCCTTCAAGCGTCGGCTCACCCCGAAGCGGCAGGGGACCATCCATATTCCGCCACTGTGCACCGATTTCACCTACGCATCCAGCGCGCCACAGGCCAATGGCGGCCGCCCCAGCCGACGCGGCGGATTCTTCGAAGACATCTTCGACGAGCCCTTCTTCACCCGGCAGACCTACCTCACGGAACCCCTCTATGCCGATGAAATCACCCTGGAGATCCAGGACTTTCCCGAGGAGGGCAAGCCCCAGGACTTCTCCGGATTGCTGGGACCCCTCCAGGCGGATCTCTCCCTGGAGATGACCGACTGCTTCGTGGGGGATCCCATCCCCCTGACCCTGACTCTCACCGGGGACTCCTTCTCCGACGAGACCACCCTCCCCAAATGGGAGGAGGCCCTGGAGGCCGATGGCGCCTTCCGCATCTCCGGCGATACTCCGCCCGCCCTCGATCCCGAAGCCCCGAATACCCTGAAGGTCAGCCGGACACTGCGACCCCTAAAACCCGGTGTCTTCACCCTGCCTGCACTGACTTTCTCCTACTACGATCCCGAAGACCAGGCATATGAGACCACCTCCACCAAGCCCCTGACCGTCACCGTCCAGAGCGCAGAACAGG
>CAVGTF010000108.1:0-7864 GCA_963632245.1 Anaerovoracaceae bacterium | reverse complement strand
CCTCTAAGATGGACGGTGATGCCGGTGAACCGTATGTGCCGTGGGTCTTCTCGGAATTTCGCAACGGTTGGGCGGTGTGGTACAAGCCAGTTACCGGGGATCCCGGTAAAAGTACTTTTTTGGATGGATCATCAAATGCTGAGATGATGTATGCGGATAGCGCATTCGCTGTCATGGGGTATAAGTATAGCGGAACTACAGGGCGCCCGAATGAACTCGTGAATAACCTTGTGGAGGAAGAGACTGTGCAGTATGGTCTTCATCCCCAGGAATTGCGCACTCGTGAGAAGAATGGCGAGGCGGTCTATGCCAAGGACTCTGTACTGAAACGCAAGGATAAGGATAGGCCTCCAAAATGGTTTTCCTATGATCAGCTACTGCCGTCGGATGATGACAATCCGAGTCAGGAGCTCAAGGATGTGAAATCCGCATTCTTGAAGGATATCTATACCCTTTCGCTAACTTCCGGCACAGAGGATAGGGAATACCGTTTTAATGGACGCTATACGAGTTTCGAACAGATGAAAGAGATTGCCGAGTCGGAGGCCAATCAACAACGCGGAGGTGGCCAGGGAGAAACGCGGAAATACTTCCTTCGCAAGATTGATTTGGCTTGGCCAAAAGCCGAATATTTTCCAAAAGAACTTCATCAGTGGCAGGATCACAACTATTATTGTATGGTAAACGTACCTACTTGGAATGAATGGGCAGAAGAACTTTATACTCGGAGAGGTACATCTTATCAATACACTTTTACCTACAATGAGCTTTTTGAGGCATTCTGTAGGCAATGTCTAGGACTGCATTACGATGTCAGTGACTCTAACCGCTATCTGTTCAAGGGATCAGCGGGGGAAGATTTGACCCAGGAAGTCCTGGCTAACGTGATTGATGCTTGTGATTCGAACAACGATGTGTCATATCACTGGGATGTAAACATAGGAAGTAGTATTGGTGCCAGTGACACTATAAGCGAGCCTTCGTTCTGTGGCAACGAGATGGGTGTCCCCGCCGTTATGGGCGTCAATGTCACCGTTGGAATGGACTCTACGGAGGACAAGGTGTCTTCCATGGTTACGACACGGCAGTTCGAGAAGTCAAGCCGTGGCGGTGGCGGCTGGGGCGGCGGCTGGGGCGGCGGCACGCAGTATGCGAGCATTCCCACTTTCTCCTTTGATGTGGATGGAAGCAAGAGCACCATGAGTGCGTATTACAATCCCAAGGTGACGCTGAATCTGCAGAATTTGTTGAATGAGGATCAGCTTTCAAGTCACAAGAAGTTCCGCGTCATCCTGAAAGGAAAGATCGCCTCCGCCTTGAAAGTCAAGCAGGTGACGATGCAGTACGATGCCACTGGCATGGGTGGTGGCGGCAATCCCCCCTGGGGTGGTGGCCGTGGTGGTGCCTCTTTGGATAATGGAGATTCCTCTACGAGCGTCGCATCTGTCGGTGACGGGAGCAGCGCGGGTGCGTCTGTGATGGCTGCGTCTCTGGCGGCGGCAACTACCGATGCCGCTATCTCTACCGCTGATGCTGGCGATCACCAGACTCGTCAGGCGGGCCCTGATGGACCCGGCGGCCCTGGCGGTCCTGGTGGTCAGAATAATGGCCAGTGGATTGCGAAAGTCACGAATGGTCTTACTGGCTTCTCTAGGGCGTATGATTTTGTGGAGTGTGCCGATACTGCGGTTACCTTGAATCCTGAAACCTTGGGGACCAATCAGTACCTCTATGGCGCGAATGGATTGGCAGGCACTTCTTCCAACTACGGTGTTACCCCCGGTGCGGAAGATAGCACTGTCGTTCAAGCGCTTCTAGACACCGCCGAGGAATTCACATTTGACAAGACGATCACTTTGAGTGGTACAGATGTGGATGACCTCAATGCGTTGGAATACAAGACCATTGAGTTGGATATGGGAGATTTCCCCTTCTACAGCAGGAAATTGCCTACGCAAAATAATGGCTACTCTTCCTATCGCTATACAACGACGTCTACTCCCGTCTTCTACTATCCTACGGGCACAGTTCTTGCGGTTCGTTTTGATAAAATCGTCATCATGGCGCAGGACGATGTAGGTGATAAGAAGATGTCCGACATCGTCTATGCCGATGCTCCCGCGGATTCCTGGAGCATTGCGGAGGGCGGCTTGAATAACGAGGGCTTCCAGGAGTTGAATAGCAAGCCATTTGATGATTTCTTCACGAGAGTGCCCGTTAATGGTATGCTCTGCAAGGATCCCCGTATGAATCATAGAAGCAAGGCCTGGAAGTGGCTGAGCGACGATGATGATTCAGACAGTACGGTGTTGGCGGACCTTATAACCAACTCGGGCACGAAGGTGGATCGTCAATCTCATAATGTCACAGGTCTCGGAACTTACAATTTCACTGTCACAAAGAACGGCTACAAAGCCTGGTGTGACGATGAATTTGTGTCGAAGGGCTGCTGGCAGCTCATGGAGGACAATTTGCGGAATGCGGATCCCAATGTAGAGAAGGACTGGGAGCCCGACTTTACGCCTACTACAGGTTCGACTGCGGATCACAAGATGGGCGCGGTCCTTTCTACTGCAGTGCGTCTCAATACGCCCTTTACTTCTCTGTGGCAGGTGGGATCCATCTTCCGCGGCGAAATCGGTCGGACATTGAATCTGAAGAAGTTCGGAACCGAAGACGATGATGAAGACAGCCCCGATTACGGTGTCATTACCCATCTGTACAAGGATGGCGATGCCTGGCTCTTGGACTACGTGAATTTGACGACAATGGGGCCTGAATGGGGCATCCGTGGCAAGTTCAATCCCAATTGCTTCAACAAGGGTAGCTACCGGTATCTCTTTGCTAACATCCCCGCGAATGAGGATGCCGGCGAGAGCTGGATCTACCGTCCCGGTGACTATAGCTACCCCGATGATGTAACCCGAAACACCTACTTCCGGGATTTTGTGGGCGGGGATCCCGAAGGAACAGATGTGGATCTGGAGGAGAAGGTCTTCCGCTTTAGGGACGAGAACATTTCTGAAGATGGAGGTCGCACGGCTTCGCAGAATGCGCGTCATCACCAGTCCTGGAGCCCCGTACAGTCCTTTTTCAACTTCATTGAAGTGGATGGCGCCACTAGTTCGGAGAGATCGAATCCCGCAACAGACGTGCAGTGTAACGACCGCATGGCGGAGTCCCTCATTGGTTGTACCGCAGGGTTGCTTTCCACACGGTATGAGACCTACACTGTCATTGCGGTGGGGCAGAGTGTGAAGTGGCTGGAGGACATGAAGACGCCCTTGGATAACTTGTCCGGTGAGGCGCGCGATGCCTTCCTGAAGCAGCTGACCAATCCCATCCAGCTGAAGGATGGCGAGTGGTACTCCATTCTCTCTACACAGGTTCGACTGGTCACCTTGGTACGCGACTGCTGGTTCGGCACCTTCAAGGTCGCAAAGACCCAACTCCTTTACCCGTAAAAAAAATACTTAACCACTCATTCTCCACCCCTCCGCGCCGGGGGATTGCTTCCTCTGGCGTCGGGCGTGGAGAACCGAATCCCTTTCCTCCTTTCCTCTCTCCCCATGAAGAAGCACGCATTCACACTCACGGAGCTCCTGGTGGTCATCGCCATCATCGTCATTCTGGCCGGAATGGTCATTGGCGGGATGGGCTACGCCAGCCGCCGCTCCGATGACGCCAGGACCCAGATGGCACTTCAGACGCTGACGAAGGGCTTGGAGCAATTCCGCTCGGATCGGGGCTTCTTTCCCCCCTGCCCAGAACCCCAGGAGGTTAAGTTTCTGCGGGACGACGACGGACATCTTCAATTGAAGCTCGGTGACGCAGTATACAAGTTCTACGACAAGCAGAACAAGAAGGACTACATCCAGCTGGAGAATCTGGAAAAGACCGAGACCACCTTTGATGATGCTTGGGATAATGCCTTCCGCTACAAGTGCGCGGGTTCCCATAACAGCAAGGGCTTCGATCTGTGGTCCTACGGCCCCGACGGAAAGTCCTCCACTGACGACGAGCAGGCAGACGACGTCACCAACTGGAGCGTGGCGCCCTAAGTCATGTCAGGCCAAGCGCCTAGAAACACTCTTCCCCTATTCGCCGCGGGGGGCTCTCGAGCGGCGAGTCCTCATTCCATAGAACAGCATACGATCCAACCATCCATATCTCTCCTCCATACCACCATGAATAGAAAACACTTCACCCTGACGGAACTGCTGATGGCAATCGGCATTATCGTCATTCTGGCGGCCCTCGCCATTCCGACCAGCATCTCCGCCATCAAGAAGGCGGAGCGCACCAAGGCGCAGTCTGAGATGACCACCCTGCTGGAGGCCTTGAAGAACTACGAGACCACCTACGGCGTCATCCCCGTGAAACAGCTCCTCGGCGCGAATAACGACGGCGAGGTGCCCCGTGCCAAGAACGAGGATAACGAGACTGCCCAAGAGTCCGATACCTACACGAAGCTCATCAAGGTCCTCCAGGGAGAGAATCTGGAGCTCTCCGGCAAGAAGCTGAATCCCCGGAAGATCAAGTTCCTGGATGTCCAAGAGAACACCGAGGGCGCCTACCTAGATCCCTGGGGCTACAAATACCACATCGTCCTGGACGGCAATTACGACGGCAAGATCGACCTGACCGGCGGCGACAAGATCCCCGGCCTGGGCGACGGCAATACCATCTACCAGTCCATCATCATCTGGTCCGAAGGCCCCGATGGTGACAAGGATGAAGTGTCCGACAACCTCTACTCCCTGCCTGTCCTGTGGGACAAGGACGCGGAAGTGTGGCAGCCCGAGACCCACTAACGGAATCCCCCTTTCCCTACGCCTTTACACGCACTCATCGTCTAACGAATCATAACATAAGGAACCATTGCCATGAAAAAGAACTCCTTTACCCTCATCGAGCTGCTGACGGTGATCGCCATCATCGCCATCCTCGCGGGACTCCTCCTCCCCGCTGTGGGACGCGCCCGCGCCACCGCCCAGAAGACCGCTTGCTCCAACAACCTGGCGCAGCTGGGAAAGGCCGAGCTCATGTTCTCCACCGATAACAAGAACAAGACCGTACCCTCCGAAAAGACCGACGAGAAATACAATTACGTCTACGCACTCTGGGACTACCTCGGTGAGAGCGACAAGATCTTCCTTTGCCCCGTGGATGCTAATGAGGATGTGGAGGTGAAGTGGAAGGTCTCCAAGAGCGACGACGAGGAGCTCCACTTCAGCTACCTGGTCAATGGCGCTCCCGGCGGTGCCAAGTACGGTGTGCACTGGAGCAGCAACAACACTGAGAAATACACCGAGGCCGTGAAGAAGTGGAAGCCCGTCAGCAACATCAAGGCGCCCTCCCGCACCATGAGCCTCGCCGAAGGCGGCCTGAAGCAGTCCGATTACCCCGGCATCTATGGTGGCGTTGCATATCAAACCAAAGTGGAAGATACCGATTTTAAGTCTTTCACGGAGGGAAGCAATGCAGTGGTTAACATCAACGCCCACGGCAACGCGGCCAACTACCTCTACGTGGATGGCCACGTGGAGACCCTCAATGACGAGGAGATCGAGGATCAGTTCGTTGATGACAACGGCGGCTCCTGCTGGGTTATCGAGTAACCCTCTAGCATTCCAAAACGCAAAGGGCCCCCGCGCGCGATTTCATCGCACACGGGGGCCCTTTTTGCGTGGGGGGGGAGTAGAAGCCGGGTCGAAATATCCAAAGGACTGGGGGCAAGCCCCCCGCACCCCCCAATGGGCTGTGGGGATTATCCAAAGGGGGGGGGAGATCGTGTTTTTTAGATTCCCTTCCAGCTGCGGATTTGGATGTTGTTTCGGGAGCAGCAGTCGTCTCCGCCATAGATGAGGATTCCGCCGGTTTGGTTTGCTTGGAGGTTCCAGTAGTGGAGTCCTTCGAACATAGTGGAGGAGATGGTCTGGGCGGATTTGATTTCCATGGGGAGGAGCCGTTCGCCGTCTTCAATAAGGAGATCGACTTCGTGTCCCTGGGAGTCACGCCAGTAGTAGAGTGGGGGGGCCACCCCTTGGTTGTAGCATGCTTTCATGAGTTCCGAGACGATGTAGGTCTCGAAGATGGCGCCCCGGAGGCTGTGGATTGCGAGGTCTTCCCAGGTGCGGATATTGAGCAGGGAGCAGAGGAGTCCCGTGTCGTAGAAATAGAGCTTCGGCGTCTTGACGAGGCGCTTGTTGAAATTTCGGGAGTGGGGCTTTAGGAGGAAGACGACATAGCTGGCAGCCAGGAGGGAGAGCCAACGCTTTGCGGTGACGGGGGAGATGCCGGCATCGGTGGCCAGGGAGTCATAGTTGAGGATTTGACCGCTTCGTCCGGCGGCCAGACGCAGAAAGCGTCCGAAGGTCTCTAGGTCGCCCACATTGACCAGTGTGCGTACATCCCGCTCCAGGTAGCTTTGGGTGTATTGGGAATACCAGGTGCTGGGGCGGATGTGTCGGGCGTAGAGAGGAGGATAGCTTCCCCGGTGGATATGCTCGAAGGGATTCTCGGGGGAACCAGACGGGGTGTCGACTTCCTGATCGATGTGGAAGATATCATGGTTGGGAAGGCCGCATAATTCCCGGTGGGAGAGGGGGAGGAGCTTCAGGGTGGCGCAACGCCCCGCCAGGGATTGACTAATGGCCGCTTGAAGATGGAAGTTCTGGGAGCCGGAAAGCACGAACTCCCCCATGGTCTGACGCTCGTCCACCAACGGCATGATGTAGCTGAAGAGCTCCGGCGCACGCTGCGCTTCGTCCAAAATGACCGGCCGCCCCGAGAATTGCCCCAGAAAGCCATTGGGATCCTCCAAGGCGAATTGGCGCACATCCGGCTTCTCTAGATTCACATAGGCGTGCTTCGGAAAAAGCTCCCGGCAGAGCGTCGTCTTGCCGGATTGACGCGGACCAGTCACCGCGACCACCGGAAACTCCCGCGATGCCTCCAAAATCTGTGCACTCATCTGACGCGGAATCATTTCTGCCTCCTGGAAAATGCTTCGATACATTCCATAAAACCATTGCAAATCTAACATTGAATGTTGGATTTGCAAAGGATGGAGCGTCGCAAAAACGCTAATTTTACCTAGGGATTACCTCAGAAGAGATTCAAAAAACTGTTTGGCCAAGCAAACAGTTTTGAAAAAAGGAGGAAGGAGGAGGGAGTGCGCCCGTCTTCGTTTCGCTACGCTCAGCTAGGCCGGGGCTTGGCTAGTGGCAAGGAGGAAGTTAGGCCAGGGTTTCGCAGGCGAAAGCCATCGCAGGAAAGCCCGGCGATTGCGCAAAACGCGCCCGAATTGGCGCGCCGGTACCGCCGGTAGGCGGAAGGGCGCCTGCGGCAGATGTTTAGGATAGGGCGGGTATCCAAAGGACTGGGGGCAAGCCCCCTGCCCCCCCAAAAATACAAATCCCATAGCACGCGCTGGGGGTGAGCACGCGCCGCGGAGCGGCCCAGAGAACGCCACCCGCACCGCCAGTAGGCGGAAGGGCGCCTGCTGCACCGCAAAAACTAGCCACTAGCCACTGGCGGCTAGCTACTAACTAGGCAGGGGGGTACGGGGGGCGCAGCCCCTCCGTCCTTTGGAGATCTTCCTGCAAAACTTGCGCTAGGAAGGCACGCGCCGGGGGTGAGCACGCGCTGCGGAGCGGCCCAGAGAACGCCACCCGTACCGCCGGTAGGCGGAAGAGCGCCTGCGGCTCCTTATAAACCTACTCCCTACTCCCTTCCCCCTGCTACCTATATAAAATCCGTGAGAGCGTGTGGTGGGGATGAAAACCGGTTTTCAGATGATATATTAAGCGCCATTGCGCAAAGTTTACAGGTTTCGTCCTGTTTTTCCACCCCAAACTCC
>CAVGTF010000107.1:6651-8131 GCA_963632245.1 Anaerovoracaceae bacterium | reverse complement strand
ACTTCGGACCATCCACGAAAGCGACAAATCCCAAACGCTGAGTGACATGGCCATCGGAGTCCTTTTCTTCCCGGAACTGGAGCTGGGTTGCCAAATTATCCTTGTCATTCAGAAGCTTGGCAAACTGGTCATCGCTGGTGCCGTCTTCAATTTTATCCTCTGCGTCATCGGGATCCGAGGAGGATGCGGCGCGATAGGCCTTTCCAAGGCGAGTCTTGGAAATGATATCAAAGAGGCTATTCTCCTTTCGGATTTTATACTCAAAGTTTGAGAAACTCGACTTCTCGCCTTCCTCGTCATAAGAATCATCCTCATGGCTGTAGTAAATGGCCTGATAGGGATTCTTGGTCGCGTCCGTCGATTTTGTCACCAACTCGAAAGGAACACTGGCGACCCCATCCTGGTTAAATTCGCCATAGAGCGCAAGACCATCCCATTCATTCGTGGCATCTACATATCCCACGTAGGGCTGTAACCCCTGAATGGGATCGTCATCATCCACCGTCCCAGCCGTTCCATAGAACATATCCGCTTTGGGATCCGTGTTTCCCAAATTTTCTCCAGTCCGATGAGGCGACTGATCCAGCATGTCACTTAAGTTCATGTCACTCTCTGGCATGGACTTTTCCAGGTCATCACTTTTCAGGAGATTTCCCTTATTCTGGAAGAAGAAGAGTGCGTCTGTGGCGCGTGTAAGGGCGCTTTGAGAAACCAGCTTCGCCTGGGTCTGATCCGCATTGGCATCGGCCACAATCTGTGCATTCCGGCTAGTGACGGCGAAGATGAGTGCCATGACCAGGAGGAGGGACAGGAGCCCCAGCACCATCAGAATGGCGGAGCCCCGCTCATTGGTATTGTTCTGGATGGAGTTCATAGCGGGAGACGGTGTTATATGGGAGGGACAGACCTTTGTGGCGCCAACGCATCAACTGAGGTTCTGTCAGCTTTTGTTCAAGAAGGAAGCAAAAACAGGAACTTGCGGAAACAGGCGAATTCATCGAAAGAGGAAGATTCCCTTCAATGGATTCGCAAGAGAGTAAAGAGACTTGTCGATCTGAAGTTATTGATCCAACTGGAAGACGCGAGAGAAGGTGCGGTCGGTATTCTCGTCTTTTGTAGCGCCATTCCGGAGATTTTCGGGAACGGAGAGGGTGATCTCCACACGGAACCACGAGGGCTTCTTGCGGAAGACCTTCTGGTTATTTCTGATCTCTTCCCAAGTTTCCGGATCCTCAGTAAGATCCCCTGTCACTGCCTCTTCATCCACGGCGGCTTCGGAGTAGATCCGAATGGATTTGACATTCTTTGCTAAAAGATACTCCTCCTTTTCAGCAGCGGTACCGGGAATTTTTGCGTAGTTATCGGGATCTCTTCCCCAATACTCCGCATTTGGGTCTGGACCTTGGGAATAGGTGAAGTAAGGCATGAATTCATCTTTCACCTTATCCCATCGGCGTTCCTCTTCCACGTAGCGATAGAG
>CAVGTF010000107.1:0-6641 GCA_963632245.1 Anaerovoracaceae bacterium | reverse complement strand
CCTCATAGATCTCGCCAGGCTCCTCGTAGTCGAAGTGATAGCGGACGGGATAGACGGTGGCGTGGGTATTCGCACCCGTGGACTCCGGATCGGGGTCCTCAGTGAAGAAACAAAAGTCCTTCAAGTAATAACCCGTGATTTTTTTTCCTGAATTTTCATCTATAGGGAAAGATCGCTCATCGCTACCATCTTTTTTCGCGTGGCAGCAATACCATCCCGCCTGGGCATCGATTTCCTCGTCCTTTTGGACCACATACATGGAACCCAGATCCTCCTCCAGGAGCTGGAAGAGTGCATCTGCCTGAGCGGACATCTCGGTGCGTGCGGTATTCGCGGCCCAGAGTCGTTGAGCGGAGGCGGTATACTGGAAGATGAAGGTCATCATGATGACCAGCACCGCCACGGCCACCAGCACTTCCACCAGGGTAAAGGCGTTTTTGCGATTGGTTTTCATTGTGCCTTCCTCCTGTGCTAGTACGCCTTGAAGACTTCCATGGAGTATTCCCGGGTCTGGCGCTTCTCATAAGGCACATCCGCGGGCCAGGAGAGTTCCAAATTGATTCGAGCGGCAAAGGGGACATATACGCCACTTGCGGCCTCCACGGGTTCCGCCCAGAGGCTAGCATAGCAGTTGTAGTCACTTGCCTTCACTTCGTCAGTATCGTCTTCTTTAGAGAGCTTCGTAGCAAAGTCAATGTAGAAGACATTGTTCTGCAAGGGTTCGATGGAGACACTGTCGTTCTCCAAAATGGTCTCAATGGCATTCTTCATGATGTCATTGAGCTTGCCATTCTTGGCTTCGTTTTCAAGTTCGCTAGACTTGTTGTTCTCGCGATCCTCGGGCTTGGGCTTCTGTTTCGTGCCTTTCTCGTAAAGCCCTGGCGCCACAGGATTCCACCCCGTGAAGTATTTAAAAGCGACCCATCCGTTTGTACTCTGATCGGATTCGATGCAAGTCCGCACGAAGGAGAGGATCTGATCGGCGGCCAGGGAGGTGGCGTTAGACATGGCGGCATTCCGGGAGGCATTTGCCCCCACGGGGAAGAAGACCATGATGCTGCAGATGCCGATGACGCAGATGCCCATGGCGATGAGCACTTCCACCAGTGTGAAGCAACGTCTGAAGAGTTTCTTTTCCATGGTTGCTCCTCCTGGTTAATAGTCCTCGGAGCTCTTGGTGACCACCGCACCGGTATACCGGTTCAGCTGCGCCACCAGATAGTTGTCCGCATTCAGCTTGGCAATCATGCCTGCATCGTCGGCATTCCCCGTCACGACGCCCTGACGGACCTGCACCCGGGGGCTACCATTGGTAGTGACCGGACGGCCATTCCGTCGGAAGATGACCGCAAACTTAAAGTTCTTCTTGCCATGGAAAAGCGGATTCTCGCTCTCCTGAATGCTCGTTCCATCGGATTTCAGAATGCCATCGTAGACGTCCTTGACCGTCGCGGAGCCGCGGAAGCCGTGATCGGCATCCTTTGCATCAGACTGAGTGGCATCCGTGGTCGCAAAAAAGGCCCCGCGGGGGAGGAACTTCCATTGGGACTGTTCCACCCACTCCACGAAATTCCAGTCAGAGCCGGACTTCTCCACGTATGCGCAACGATAAGCGCGCAATGCCACCGGTTCGTCCACATCGGGATTATAGGTGATATCGGGGCTTGCGAAGAGGACGGCAATGGCTCTGCGCTTCTGGCAGGCGTAGGTCCGAGCCATATTGAGCTCGGAGGTAATCAGACGGTTGCCGTAGGAGACGGCATTGCCCGTCATGATGCGATTATATGCGGGGACTGTTGCTCCGATGATGATGGTCATAACGACCGTCACCGTCAGCAGTTCCACCAATGTGAAATGGCGGCTGGTCATGGTTGGCAAACCTCCCGCCGAATAAAAAGATTAGCTCTGACTTGCTGGGCTTGGGAAAACTCCCTCCGATATCGCTCCACATGGTTTCCCTTTGCACAGGCGGTTTTATGCGCCACTTGCCTAGGGAATCAGGGGGATTTTTCGGATGGTTAGAAGAGGCGGAAAATGCCGTCCTCCGGATTTCGGATGAAAATCCGGGGTGACGGCGGTCTCCTTCTACATTCGGGCTCCACGGGAAAGTAGAGCCGGGAAAGACAGCGTCTCGCTATTCTTCGGCTTCGGCATCTAGGGGGATGCAGCGGGTGACTTCGCCGTTAGCGGCGACACCTACTGCGTAGACTTTTATGGGTATGCTCTCCACTTCGTCTTCAGTGTAGCCAAAGGCGAGGGGAGAAGAGACGTTCATGGTCACGGATTTCTCGCCGGCAGTTCCTGCCGTCAAGTTCTTGGTTCCACCCAGATACTGGGCCATCTGGTCGAATTTTCCAGCCAGATAATCGGCACCCAGATCGCGGGGGGCGATCCCCCAGGCATTCCGTGCGGCAGTCGCCAGTCGGAAGGCCAACATGAGGGGATCCTGATTTTTGGGAGAGGCATTAGGTCGTTCGATAACGCCAATGAGATGTTTTTCGGAGAGCAGCGCGGGATTGAATTCCTCGGGAGCCGCGTAGATCCTCACGGAGACTAGTCCGCGCTCCGGCTTTTCCCAAGTGACGTATGCGCGCTCGAAACTGCTGGAGGAGTTGCTACGGCGAGTGCAGGTCACTGCAGGAGCAGGAAGATCCTCGTTCACTCGATGCTCCAGGACACGTGTGGTATTGATGAGTTCCAGCATTCCCGCGGGAGAGGCGGCAACACTGCCCTGGGTGTTGTTCTCGCGCCAGAGATTCTGGTTGCGCAGCACGAAGGTATCCAGGGCGTATTCGTAAGCCTTCTGGATGGCGTCCTCAGCCTGGATGTATTCCGCTTCATCGGGCTGGAGGGTATCCCGCGCCTGAGCCAGAAGGCACACAGCGGCAGTGGTGGGAAGCAACTCCGTGCGGGTGCCCCGGATGTCCTTGCCCACTTCCTCAGGCTGGAATGCCAGGGAGTTCCAGGCGCCGGTGGTGCCCACCTGCTGCTCCAGCAATGCGCGAATGATCTGACGACCGTATTTCAGAGTGGCGTCAGGACCGCAGGCATTCCAGGGAGTGGGAATGACCTCGGCGTCGGTATGAGCGGGCTGGACGGGACTGAAGCAGTGGCGTGCCAAAGCGGAGGTGCCCAGCAGATTCGGCACATCATCCACCTTCCAGAAACCAGTCGTGGGATCCTGTGCGCCTTCCAACTCCTGACGGAGTGCTTCCAGCCAGCCATCTTCAAATCCATCCGTGAGCTTGAGGGTATTGGCAGTCACAAAGAGATAAGGCAACATTGCCACGCCCTTCTGAATGTGGAACCAATCATTCTTCGCCTGGGCTAAGTAACTCTTCAGACCGCCCACAGTGCGAATGCCGGAGAAGCTCTTGTTACCATCCAGAAAGCGCCAGGGGAGCTTCACATCCAAGCCGTAGTAGAGTAGCATGGGCAGCTCGTCGAACTCGGGATTGGGAGCGAGAGTGGCGGTGGCGTCATCCAGGATGTCCTTCTTAGGGAAGCGAGCGCTGGCGGAAATGCGCTCATAGGAGAGTGCCGCGAAGGAGGTAGTGCCCTCTGCACTAAGACAGGAGAGAGTCAGGTAGAGACCAGGCTGATTGCTTTCGGACTGGCTTCCCAGACCCAATGCAGCCAGAAGGCTGTCTTCCTTGGATGCCTGGCGCTTGGTGCTGGTCAGAGACAGATTCCGGGGAATCTCAATGTCCACGTAATAATTGTGCCAGGGATAGGTGCCGCGAGTCTTGAAAGCGCCAGTAGCGGAGGCAACCGGGTTTCCGTTATCATCGTAGAGATCCAGCGTAACGCCGGGTGCCTGAGTCCATAGGTGATCCTTTGCCGTGACGCCGTCCGCCTTGATCCAGATATGAAAGCGGAGGACATCACCGCGATTCTCCATGATAGTCTCAGCATCCAGTACACTATTGCCAAGACGGACCTTCTTGCCAGAAAGAACGACCACGCCCGTATTCTCGCCTTCCAGCGGGAAGGTAGAGTCTGCAGCCAAGAGATCCTTCTGGTCCTTGTCAGTCAAAGTAGAGAGGCCAATGAAGGTCGCCTTCTCATCACTGCTGCCATGCATGTAGGGAGTGGCAGGAGCGCCCTTGGCATCCGGATCGGGACCCTTCACTTCGGGAGCTACGACGGCTTCCTCTGTGCCTTCTTCGCCTTCGGATAGCTCTTCGTCAACGGGCTCCTCAATGTCCTCGAAGACCTCTTCCGTTACCTCCTCGCCCTCCTGGGCCTGGATCGACGGAACAAACGCGCCGCTTCCAAGGAAGAAGGTGACCACGGCAGCCACCAATAGCAGGGTGGAGAATAGGGATTTCCAGGAAGGAGTCATAGAGGGGGTGGGGGATGTGGCTCTTGCCTCCGCCTCCCCTATAAGGGATTGCGGCACAAGCGCCTGGTTAGATGGAGGCGGGAGCAGGGCGCAACCCGTCCATTAGAAAAATCGCTTCGTCTCGGTCTAATTTTAACAAAAATCCCGAGAAAATCAAGACAAAATCGGAAAATTTTTCCGTTAAATTGCCATTTCTAGCTTCTCATGGGCATGAGAATGTAGATGAAGCCGGGATCGCCAGTGACTTCCACGGGAGTGGTCTTGTCGTTGAACTTCATCTGGAAGAAGTCGCAGTAGAGGGACTTCAGGGGATCCGAGAGATACTGGGGATTGAAGTCAATCTCCATGGGATCGCCCTCCAGCTGGACATCCACGAATTCCTCTGCCGCACCGTATTCCTGGGAGGAGGCGGAGATTTTCATGACGTCCTTGTCGATGGTCAGCTTGATGGAGCTGCCATCCTCATTTTCGCTGACCACCTTCCGAATGCGGTTCAACACATCGGCGAAAAGAGCCCGAGGAATATTCACCACGCTCCGGAACTCAGAGGGAATGACAGAGCGGAAGTTAGGATATGCCTTGTCCACCAGCTTGCTGGTGACAATGGTGTCGCCCAATTCGAAGAGCGCCATGTTCTGGCTCAGATGAACCACCACGCTCTTGCTCTGATCCACACTGCGGATCAACTCGCCCACCACCTTGCTGGGAAGAATAAACGAGCCCTCACGGGTGGGCGCCGCAACCGGCGATGCCTCACTCTCGCCTGCTGCTGTTGCAGGCGAGGCCATGGAAACCTCCACCAATGCCAAGCGACGGCCATCGCTAGCCGCGATGGTCCGCATGCCGCCCTGCAGGGATACCAGGACGCCATTCAGCGCCGCGCGGGATTCGTCGTTGCTGCGGGCATAGAAGGTCTTGCAGAGGCAGTCCACCAGATCCTTTCCGCCCACGCCAAAAGACCAGTCCTCCACGAAGGGCTCCGCAGCCGGGAAGCCATCCGCATTCTGGACATTCAGGTCATACTTAGACTTCTGGCACTGCACACGAGCTTTCTGCGCATTCTCCTCATTGCCGGAAGTCACGATCTCAAAGCGAAGGTCGCCCATGGGCAACACACTCACGACTTCGTTGAACTTCTTGGCGGGAATCGCCGTCCGACCCGTCTCCTCCACAACGGCCGGCACCGCCGTCCGAATCCGGATCTCCATGTCGTAGGTGGTCAGATGAACCGTGTCTCCCTCTGCCTCAATCAGGATGTTGTTCAACATGGCGTTCAACGTCTTCGCAGACACGCCACTCATCACCCGACGAACCGCACTCTGGAACTTTTCCGCGTTGACGACAAATTTCATTGACAGCCTTCCTATGGGTTGTTTATTTTTTAAGAATCCAGTAATAATAGGGATCGGCACTCTTGTTCATAAGTGCCAAATCACTTTGCAAATGAAGAGCTTCTAGTTGTAGAAAACTCTGTCAATACCACCGTAGACAAACCGTTCAGAACTTTATGTACAACGAAATCTACAGGGAAATGAACAAGTTTTCTACAGGTAATGTACAGATTTACTAAACTACACTGCCACCAGGACCAGAAAACCGTGCCTAATATAATCAGAAAATTCAATCATGAGGTCAAACCACACTGGTTCAAGAGGGAAGGATATATGTAGTGTAGTGTAATATGGATGATGGGACAGCAGAATCCGAATGTCCGTGGAGTCCGGTTTTGTCAGGATATAGGGAATATGGCGTTTTTCTATAGTTGAAGACTACCAAAGGAGGTCGGGGCTTGCTCCCCCCGGACCCTCCTTATGATAAGGTAGAAGAGAGCAGGTAGGAGGGAGAAGATTTATAGGGTGTCTGCGGTGCTCTTCCGCCGCTTAGCGGCGGAACGGTACTGTGCTCCGCTACCCTGGAATTTTCGGAAGCCATTACTATCCTAAGGTATTCTGGGGGAACGGGGGGCGAGGCCCCGACCTCCTTTGGAGATCTTCTTTTCATACTATGCTTTTCCAAGGCCCATTCTGCTTCTAAACACGCTGGGGAAAAGCCGTCCCCCGGACTTCCTCCTAGCTTCTTTTGCCTATCAGTGATATGGTATCGCCCCTCATACAACGCCTTACTGCTATTATAGGGCATTTTTTGGGGTACGGGGGGCTTGGCCTCAGTCCTTTGGATATTTTTCCCCTTAGCCTTTTCCGCCTACTTTGGTATGGGACCAGCTTTGGGGCCGCAGTGTGACGCGTGTTTGTACCGGCGCGTGCTTTTCCATGGCACAGTATTGTAGAAGACTACC
>CAVGTF010000106.1:0-8209 GCA_963632245.1 Anaerovoracaceae bacterium | reverse complement strand
CTCCCGACCCTCGCCGCACTGGCCGGAGCCGTCACCCTGGCGTGGAAACGGCAATGATGTGTGCAGATGCGCGCATCATTGCCGCCCCAAATAGGCTTAATTAGCACCGGAGCGCCTTTACCTAGCCGGAAACCCAAAGGACGGGAGGCTGCCGCCCCCGTACCCCCGCCTAATTTCTTCCGCCTAAGCGGCGGTACGGCACTGGCTTCTGGGCCGCGTAAGGGCTTAGGGGGGGGCGAGGGGCTTGCCCCCAGTCCTTTGGATAGCTCCCCCCCCCGCCTAATTTCTTCCGCCAAATGGCGATGCATTGCACATTGCACATTGCACATTGATATGAGTGATTTCTTCAAACTACAATTTCTCGCTCTCTTGCAGGGAATTACGGAGTTTCTGCCGGTTTCCTCCAGTGCGCACTTGGCGTTATTGAAGGACTGGATGGGGCTGGAGGTCCCGGGGAAGGGTCCGTTGCTGGAGATTCTGTTGCATGGCGGCACTCTGGTGGCAGTCTTTCTCTACTACCGCAAGACGATCCTCATGACCCTGCAGGGCATCTTCAAGGGGAAGCCCGATGCCTTGAACTACGCGCTGCTCATCATTTTGGCGTGTCTGCCGCCGGCGCTGCTGTATTTCTGCGCCCACGACTTTTTGGAAGAGGCCTTCCAGAATCCGCGTCTCATCGGATGCTGTCTTTTGGTCACGGGCGGCCTGCTCTACTCCATCCGTGCGCTGAAGGTCCGTCCGGGAGCGGATCCCTCCTGGAAACAAGCATTGGGCATTGGCATCGCGCAGGCCTTCGCAATCCTTCCCGGCATTAGCCGTTCCGGCTCCACCTACGTGGTTGCGCGCTGGCTAAAGGTTCCCAGCCAGAATGCCTTCGACTTCTCATTCCTGATCTCCATTCCCCTGGTCCTGGGATCCATCCTGCTGAAAGTCCGGGACTTCTCCCAGCTGGCGGGAAGCGGCTGCTCGGTCTTCGGGCTTGTCTGCGCCTTCTGCCTCTCCGCCATCGTGGGCCTGGCATCCCTGAAGCTCCTCTCCTTCCTGCGCACCCTGGGGACCCTCTGGCTCTTCGCGCCATACTGCATTGTTTTGGGCGTCTTGGCCCTCATCTTCGCATAGCGTGTCATGGAAAGCATCCAGAAGAACATCCTAGTTTTGGGCGTCACGGGGTCCATCGCCGCCTACAAAGCGGCGGATCTCTGCAGCCGTCTGCGCCAGAGTGGTCGCGAAGTGCGTGTGATCATGACCGAGAGTGCCACGCATCTTGTGGCCCCCCAGACCTTCCTGACACTCTCCAGGGCGCCGGTCACCATCAGCCTCTGGGATGCCCCCAGCTGGCAACCCCGGCATATCCAATTGGCCCTGGAGACCAAATTGCTGGTGATCGCCCCCGCCACCGCAAATATCCTGGCGAAGATGGCGCACGGCATCGCCGACGACTCCCTCTCGACCTTCTACCTCTCCCACGAGGGACCCGTCCTGGTGGCCCCCGCCATGAATCCCCGCATGTGGCGCCATCCCGCCACCCAGGAGAATGTCCGCATTCTGAAAGAGCGCGGCGTGTACTTCGTGGGTCCCGCCTGCGGCCATGTCGCCTGCGGTGACGAAGAAGGCCCCGGAAGAATGTGCTCCGTGGAGGAGATCCTGGACGCCATCCAGAAGATCTGGAACGCATAGCCATGGATCCCCTCGCCTGCTTGAAGCTCCTCACACCCGTCACGCCCCCGACGGAGCCCCGTCCCGCACTCTTCCTGGATCGGGACGATACCCTGATCCCCGATGTGCCCTATCTCCGGGATCCGTCGAAGGTCCGGCTCTTTTCCAATGCCCTGGAGGGCCTGCGGCTCCTGCGGGACTCCGGCTACCGGCTGATCCTGGTAAGCAACCAATCCGGCGTCGGACGGGGATTCATTAAGCCAGAAGAACTCCAGGCGGTTCATGCACGGCTGGTGGAGCTCCTGCGGGAGGGCGGCGTGCAGTTGGATGCGGCGTATTTCTGTCCGCATCGTCCCGAGGATGCCTGCCGTTGCCGGAAACCCGACATTGGGATGCTGGAGGAAGCGCGGCGGGACTTTGTGATATTGAACGAGGGTTCTGCCATGGCGGGGGACCGTGAGGCGGATCTCCTAATGGCGAAAAATGGTGGCTTGACCGCCATACAGATCCTCTCCGCCGGCCGCGCGCCCCTGCCACAGGCCGACCACCACGCGGCAGACCTCTTCGCCGCCGCACAGTGGCTCCTGTCCCGCCAGGCACCCGCAAACGATATTCTCCCATGAGCCCCGCCACCCGCAAATCCGACTGGCAGGCGCGCTTTCGCGCCTGGGCTGCTGAGGACGGTGGCGTCTTTCCCGGCCAGATGTGCCTAGCAGACCGCTCCCTGGGCCCCGTGGCGCTGGCGCGACTCCTGCAGACCCGAAAAGACGAGCCCTTCCTGGTCGCCGTCAGCGACTCCGCCACCCTGGAGGCGCTCTCCGCGGCGCTCTCCGGATTCCTGGAACTGCTGGGGGATGCGCGTCCTGTGGTGCCGATTCCGGAGGTGAATTTAGGCCGTCGACAGTGGGTCCCCGAGAACGAGGCCAGCCGCAGTGCGGCATTGCAGGAGGCGCTCTGCGGTCGTCCGGCGGTCTTTCTTGCCACTGCCCGGACCCTGCTCTCCCCCACCCTGGCACCAAAGGCCTTCCAGCAGAAGAGCTTCTCCCTCTCCCTCCACGACACAATCTCCCCCGAGGCACTCACCCAGAAGCTGGTGGATCTGGACTATGACAACGAATTCCAGGTCTCCACGCCTGGCGAATTCGCGCGCCGCGGCGGCATCGTGGATATCTTCTCGCCCCTCTACGAGAACCCCATCCGACTGGAATTCTGGGGCGAGGAGATCGACTCCATGCGCTTCTTCTCCACCGCCACCCAGCGCTCCCTGGAGGAGATCAAGACCTTCCAGATTCCGCCCAGAGGAAGCGCCATGCTGGAGACCGCCCCCGAGGAGACCACCCGCGTCAGCCAGTATTTCCCGCCGCAGATCCCCACCGCCCTCCTCTTCCCGGATACCATCGAAGACCACCTGGAGGAGTTCGCCGAATCCCCCGAGGACCTCTCCGACTGGCAGGAATTGGTCTCCACTCGCAGCGCACTCTCCCGCGTGGAACTGCCGCCTATTCTGGACGACGGCCGCCGCGCCAATCTCGGACACGCGGAGCTGGATGTCTCGCCCCTGGGCGAAGAGCTCTTCGCACTCCCCGAGGCCAACGATGGCGCTTCGCCTGCCGGCAAGGACGCCGGTTCTCCGGACGGCGTGGCGGTATGGCATTGGCAGCAGCTCAAGAGCACCCTCCGCCAGTGGAACCAGCAAGGCTACGAATTGGTTGCCTGCTGCAATGGCGAAGGCGAGCTTTCGCGCCTGAAGGAACTTCTGGAGCAGGATCCCTCCACCAAAGACTTGCCGATCCTCATGGAGCACCGGGAGCTCCCGCTGGGAATGCTCTTCCCCTCCCAGAAGCTGGCGCTGCTCAGCGACCAGGAGCTCTTTGGACGCGCACCGGTCACCCGCCGCCACCGTCATGTGGAATACAACCGCGAATTCGCCGGTCCGCAGGAATTCCTGGACCTGGAGGAAGGCGCGCTGGCAGTGCATCTGAACCACGGCATCTGCCGCTTCCACGGCATCCATGTCATGGAGAGCGACGGCGAAAAGATAGAGGCCGTGGAGCTGGAATTCGCCGAAGACGCGCGGCTCTATGTGCCCCTGGATCAGGCATTCCTGGTGAGCCGGTATGTGGGCGGTTCCAAGAACGAGCCTCAACTCTCCAAACTGGGGGCATCCCTCTGGAGCCGCAAGAAGAAGGACGCCGAGGACGCCGCCTGGGATCTGGCAGCCGATCTCCTGCGCATGGAGGCCATGCGCGCCTCCTCCGAGGGCAGCCAATTCCACGCCATCCCCGACTGGGAACGCTCCTTCGCCGCCTCCTTCCCCTACGACCTCACCCCCGACCAGCAGGAGGCCATCCAGGCATGCTACCGCGACATGGAGAGTCCCAAGCCCATGGACCGGCTCCTCTGCGGCGATGTGGGCTACGGCAAGACCGAGGTGGCTCTGCGCGTGGCATTCCGCGCCGTCATGAACGGCAAGCAGGTGGCCATCCTGGTGCCCACCACCATCCTGGCACAACAGCACTTCCAGACCTTCCAGGCGCGCTTCCGGGAATTCCCCGTCCGCGTCGAAATGCTCAGCCGCTTCCGTCCGCCCTCCGAGCAGCGGAAGGTCCTGCGGGACTTGGAAGAGGGCTCCGTAGACATCATCATCGGCACCCACCGGCTCATCTCCAAGGACGTGAAGATCCCGCGGCTGGGGCTGCTGATCATTGACGAGGAGCAGCGTTTCGGCGTAAAGCACAAGCAGAAGCTCAAGGCGCTGCGCGCCTCCCTGGATATACTCACCATGACTGCGACCCCCATCCCCAGGACGCTCTACATGAGCATCTCGGGACTGCGGAATCTCTCCACCATCATGACCGCCCCCACAAACCGACTCCCCGTGCGCACGGTGGTGGCCGCCGTGGACAAGGAGCTGGTGCGGGAGGCCATCCTCCGGGAGCTCCAGCGAAAGGGCCAGGTGTATTTCCTCTACAACCGCGTACAGACCATCATGCCCGTGCTGGCCGCCCTCCAGGAACTGGTTCCACAGGCGCGCTTCGGCGTAGCACACGGCCGCATGGAGCCCGAGGAGCTTGAAGAAGTCATGGTCCGCTTCGTCAAAGGCGAGATCGATGTGCTGGTCTCCACCACCATCATCGAGAGCGGCATCGATATCCCCAACGCAAATACCATCATCGTCGACCGCGCAGACCGACTGGGACTCTCCGAACTCTATCAGCTTCGCGGACGCGTGGGACGCGATTTCCGGCAGGCATACGCGTATATGCTCCTGCCGCCCATGGGACAACTCCCCGCAAATGCCCGCGAACGCATGGCCGCCATCCGGCGCTTCACTCACCTGGGCGCTGGCTTCCGCCTGGCAATGAAGGACTTGGAGATCCGCGGCGCCGGAAATCTTCTGGGGCAAGAGCAGTCCGGACACATCGCCGCCGTGGGCTTCGATCTCTACTGCCAGCTCCTCAAGGACTGCGTGGCGCGGCTCCAGCAGCAACCCACTCTCCTGAAGGCGCCCCTGGAACTGGAGCTCGACATGGTGACCCCCTCCCTGGAACCCGTCCCCGGAAAGGTCCAAGCCACCATTCCACGAGAATACGTGACCGACGAAAATACCCGTCTGGAGCTCTACCGCCGCCTCCAAATGCTGGACCATCCAGAGGATGCCGATGCCCTGGGCAAGGAGTTGGCCGACCGCTTCGGCCCTCTGCCCATTCCCGTGAAGAACCTCCTCGCGCAGCACCGCATAGAGATCCTGGCGCGCGAGAAGAATCTCGTCCGGCTCTCCGTCAAAAAGGGACGCTTCGTAGCGGAGACCCCAAAGGGCCTCTACCGCATACAAGGACAAATCCCGCTGTTGCTCTCCCGCACTGCCGACAAGCAGCTCGCGGAGATCGAGGAGCTTCTCCGCGCCATGCCAAAATAGGCACAACCAATTGCCATGAAACACTTTCTTGAATCGGATCCCACGGCGCTCTCCGCCGCATTGCAGTGCCTCCAGGAGGGCGGAGTCCTCATGCTGCCCACCGAGACCGTCTATGGACTCATCACACGCTGGGACAACCCGGAGGGCCGGGAGCGCATCTACGCCATGAAACACCGCCCCGCCTCGAAGCTCCTCCAGATGATGACCGCCGATCTCCCCGCCGCATACCAGGTCGGAATCCACCCCTCGCCCGAACTGGAACGACTCTCCACACGCTTCTGGCCCGGCCCACTCACCGTGGTCGCAAAGGCCACCATGCCACCCGAAGAATCCCCCCTCCCAAAACAGGACTCCATCGGACTTCGCATCCCGAACCACCCCTTCCTCCTCCAACTCATGAAGGAGGCAAAGTGCGCCCTCGCTGCTACCAGCGCAAACCGCTCCGGAACCCCCGCCGCCATTAACTACCACGACGCCCTCACCGGATTGGCGGAAATGCCCGATCTCGCCGTGGACGCCGGCGTCATCACCGTCACCGACGGCACCGCATCCACCGTGGTGTCACTGCTGGAAAACTCCCCAAAAATTCTCCGGGAAGGCACGATTTCGCTCCAGGAAATCCGGGAAGCGGTATATTAGCGCTTGACGAAATTCTAATACAATCCCCATAGATTTTCCCGTTTTTTATGCCTCTATCCAATCATTTTCAGATTCTCCCCGGCCGTGCCGTCACCCTGAAGGGTGAGCTTGGCAAGATGGCCATTTTGAACCGGGAGAACTTCGTCAAACGTGCCAACTGGAAGGGCCTCGTGGAGGTCTTCCGGAATCGTCAGGAGACCAGTTCCTGGCGCAGCGAATTCTGGGGCAAGCTGATCCGTGGCGCCATCCTCATGGCGTACACCAGTGGCGACCAGGAGTTGACGAAGCTCATCAAGGACAGCGTCTACGACATCATCTCCACCCAAGACGCGAATGGCTGCATCAGCACCGTGGCTCCGGAGAACCAGCCGGGCCTCTGGGACATGTGGGGCCGCAAATACGTCCTCATGGGCCTGACCCGCTACTGCCAGTACATCGACAAGGATCCCAAGGTGATCGATGCCTGCCGCAAAATGCTGGATCACATCATGACCCAGATGGGCCCCGACGCCCGTCCCGCTACGGAAGTGGGCTACCACGGCGGCCTGGCCACCTGCTCCATGCTGGGCGCCGTGGTCCGGGTCTATCGTCTTACCGGTGACAAGAAGTATTTGGATTTCGCCAAGTACATCGTGAAGACCGGCTGCTACAAGGGTGACGACATCTTCAAGGCGGTATTAGCTGGACAAATTCCCGCCAAGCTGGGCACTGGAAAGGCCTACGAAATGACCAGCTGCTTCCAGGGCCTGGGCGAGCTCTGTCTGGAGACCGACGACTTCCCCGAGACCCTGGAGATCCTCCAGCGCTACTACGCCGCAGTCCGCGACCGCGAGATCATGTGCACTGGCATTGGCGGCGGCGGCGACACCTGGGGCGAATACTGGTGCGACATGGCGCTCAAACAGAACATCAAGGATCCCAAAGTCACCGGCGCCATGGGCGAGACCTGCATCACCGTCACCTGGATCCACTACCTGGAGCGCATGCTCCAGCTCACCGGCGATGCCAAGACCGTCGACCAGTTCGAGCTCTCCTTCTACAACGCCATGCTGGGTGCCATGACCCTGGACGGCTACAACTGTACCCACCGGAACCCCACTCCTCTCGCCGGCGGCGCATACAAGATCCCCGCCCCCGACCAGATGGTCCTCTGCTTCAACCACCCATTCTTCGGAATGGACTGCTGCCGCGTCCAGTCCCCCGAGGGACTCGCCCTGGCGCCTCTGCTGGCGGTCATGGCCACCAAGGACACCAACGCGCCCGTCTTCAATCTCTATGAAGACATGGAGGTCGACTACAACGGCGTCAAGTACCAGGTCGCCGGCGGCTGGCCCTTCGCCATGAAGGATGTCACCATCACCCTGAAGATGGACGCCCCGAAGTCCTTCCCCATCCTCTTCCGCGTCCCCGAGCGCGAGCCCGGAAAGGCCTTCCTGGAAGTCGGTGGAAAGACCTACGATGCCGTTCCCGGAACCTACCTCACCGTGGAGCGCGAGTGGAAGGACGGCGATGAAATCACGCTCCACTTCGACACCACCCTGCGCAAGCGGATGCTACCCACCACCCCAAACTCCTTCTGCTACATGAAGGGGCCCGTGGTCCTGGCCGAGGATAGCCGCCTGAATTGCTACCACGGCGAGACCACCAGCTACCATGTGGCATTCCCCATGCCCGGCAAGACCGACAGATACCTCTGCGACTACGCCGGCGCCGGCAACGAATTCCTGGAGGTCCATCGCTTCCAGGTCGTCTTCGAAGAAGACCAATTCTAAACTCTCCCCACACGCGGGGAATCCATACAACGGCGGACGAGAACACACCCATACCCTCGCCCGCCGTTCGCCGTTTTCCAGACTGAGCCTACCGGCAGGACGGTACCGGCTTTTGGACCGCACCGTGGCGCATGACTTCCCAACCAAGGGCACTTTCGGGGGGGGGCGGGGGGCTTGCTTGCCCCATCCCTCATTATCCCACTCCGTGGTGGCACTTCTGTCT
>CAVGTF010000105.1:0-8337 GCA_963632245.1 Anaerovoracaceae bacterium | reverse complement strand
CAAGAGTTACAATCTCTATGACTTTGAAACAAGCGATCAGGCAGAACTCATTCGGTGGGCTACGCTCGTGGGGAGCGGTCAGGGAGGGGGACAGGGCCCGTGCGCACACCTACGCGCGCGTACGCGCATAAATAAAAGTCAAGAAAACGGCAAGCTACCGTCCCCCACGCGCCGGCGGCATCTACCTAGCCGGGGTTATTGATCAAGCTATGAAACAACCAAAGGAGGTCGGGGCTTGCGCCCCCGTACCCCCTGCCTAGTTGCTTCCGCCTAATGGCGGCCTATGCGGACAGATACGCCCGCAGGGTGTAGGGAGAAGGTAGTAGGGAGAAGGTAAAAGCGGTGCCGCAGGCGCCCTTCCGCCGCTTGGGCGGCGGGGCCTTTCTGCTTCCACACACACTGCACACTGCGCGTTTAGCGCAAAATTCCTAACTTGCAACTGCGGCGCACCTTAGCGCCGCCAGCGGTTTGGCGCCACTCTAGTGGCGGCAAGGCCCACTGCAGAGTGGCCATAACTCCTCATTCCTCATTCCTCATTCCTCACTTCTTCCGTCATTCTCCCAGGAGTGCGCAAAGGAGGAAATTCACGCCCAGACGAGAATAGAAGAGGTGCGTGAAATCGCTGATCTGATTGGAATCGTAATACCGGAAGACGCGCCAACGGCCGGAGGGTTCTCGGAGCCAGGCGGGCAGTTCTCGATCCTGGCAGAAGACCTGGTCGGTGCCACCGTCCTCCCGTCGCACGGAATACTGTGGTCCCAGGACCGCGGCATCAGGGAGGAGGGTATCCAATCCCGTGCCGCCCTCCAGCACGCGCATCCGGATCTCGGTGGTCCAGCCACCGAAGGCATCGTGGCCCCATCCCATGGCCAGCACAGGCGTGGCAAGCACCGCCAGCCGTCCGTCCAGGCGGATTCCCACGGCAGAGTATGTGCCGCTGGGCCATTTTTCCTCCACGGTGTATTGCCGGACGCTATCGGGGAGCAGATCCGTACTGGGGAGTCCTTGGTAGAAGACGCGGAAGACGGGGTCGTCGCGTCCCAGGACCTGGAAGGGGTGTCCGGGCAGCACGCGTTCCAGGAAGGCACGGCACTCCGGAGAGGCCTCCCACTCGCCATAGCTGTGGTTCTGGACGCCCTCCCGCCGCAGGAACTCCGCCACAATGCCGGAGTCTATGTGCAGGAATCCCCCGGATTCCAAAAAGGCACGAAGCGACAAGATCTCGCTTTCCGGCAACCCCGACCAGTCCTCGCAGTCCATCCAATTCAAATACAGGACTGGACAGCCCGCCAGCCGCGGATCCCCGAAGGACTCCACTTGTAGCGGCTCCTCCGCCAACGGCAGACCCGTCACGTTTCGGGCCGTCGCAAGCAGTCCCGACAGGGCTTCCGGATAGCCGGCATGCAATGTCCCGCCGCCGGGCGGGACGTACTTCGCCACCCGCAATTCACCCCCGCACAACAGGCTCCCCAGCCCCCCGAACAAGAGGGCCACAACTAGGGAAAGTGTCTGATGCAGAGGATGGGAGCGCATGGTGAAAAAATTGCAATCCTGGCGCGGAGCCTTATATTTTGTCCTTTCGTGCCGGCATTCCCCCTTGGGAAAATTCACCGACCACTGGGGGCAACCCGCCAACGTTTTTAAGGTAGTATGTCTTTCTTCGACCGACTCTTCTCTTTCCTCCACAAGCCGCAGCCTGCGCCCGCGCAGAACAACACGCCCGCCCAGAATGCGACCCGGAACTCCATGCCCCGCAATGCGGCGCCGAAACCCAACAAGAACGTCTATGACGAGGCGTTTAAGGCGGAGGTGCCCGAATGGGCGCAGGGCCTGAATAACACCGAATTGACCGCCCAGATTCCCGCCCACGTGAAGTGCCACTACACTCCCAACTTCGGCTGGAAGAAGATCATGACCGCCAATATGGGCCCCGACGGAAACCTGATTCCCGAGTACGACGGCATCGCCGGCGACTGCGGCGCCGTCAAGTCCTACGGTCTCAAGGTGGCCCAGAAGCACGGCAGAACCATGCCCTACAAGTATGTGGATCTCAACATGGCATTCCGCTGCTGCTGCGATATCCCCACCAAGTGCCCCTTCCTCCAGATGGCTCAAAACGAGGCCAGCGCAGTCAATATGCGACGCCGCTAAATCCCTCCAACACGCCAAAGAAAACGCCCGCAATGGCACACACGCCACTGCGGGCGTTTTTTTTGCTCGCTCACAGATAGCGCACAATGTGCAGTGCATATAGCCAGAATGATACCGCCATAGGCGGAAGAAGCTAGGCAGGGGTACGGGGGCGGCAGCCCTCCGTCCTTTGGTAGTCTTCACAGAAGCATCGCCACACCAGGAACTCCTCCGCTTCTAGACACACTAGGCACCCACGCCCTCTCTACCGCCCAGTGGAGGCGCCCCCCTCAAAAACCACAAGAGTTACAATCTCTATGACTTTGAAATGAGCGGGCAGGCAGAACTCATTCGGGGGGCTACGCTCGTGGGGAGCGGTCAGGGAGGGGGACAGGGCCCGTGCGCATGCCCACGCGCGCGTACGCGCATAGATAAAAAGCGAAAGACACCCCCACCACGCGCTGGCGGGATCTACCTAGCCGGGGTTATTGATCAGGCTATGAAACAACCAAAGGAGGTCGGGGCTTGCGCCCCCCGTGCCACCCGCCTAACTTCTTCCGCCTAACGGCGGTGCCATGCATTGTACATTGCGCCGTCTAGATGCCTGCCCCGCACCAGCACCACGCGCTGGCGGCATCTAGCTAGCCGGGGTTATTGATGAAGAACGGCACCGCACAGCCATAGGCGGAAAAACCTAGGAGGGGGGAGTACGGGGGGCGCAAGCCCCGACCTCCTTTGGTAGTCTTCCTAGAAGCTTCCCCCTTCCTATGGCACGTATTACCGGTAAGCACCCAGAAGCACCATCCACCTATCGCCCCTGCCCCCCCTACCGCCATAAGGAGAGCCACCCCTTCAAAATCCACAAGAGTTACAATCTCTATGACTTTGAAATGAGCGGGCAGGCAGAACTCATTCGGGGGGCTACGCTCGTGGGGAGCGGTCAGGGAGGGGGACAGGGCCCGTGCGCATGCCCACGCGCGCGTACGCGCATAGATAAAAAGCGAAAGACAACCCACCCCCACGTGCTGGCGGGATCTACCTAGCCGGGGTTATTGATCAGGCTATAAAACAACCAAAGGAGGTCGGGCTGCCGCCCCCGTGCCCCCCCAAAAAAATACATCTGAGTAGCCAGGTAGCCAACCTACTACCACGGCTTCATTCCGCCGCTAGGGCGGCGATACGGCACCAGCTTTTTGGCCGTTCCGCGGCGCGTGTCTAGCACCGGCGCGCGCCTTCCAAGCGCGGTTTTTGCAGGAAGATCTCCAAAGGAGGTCGGGCTACTGCCCCCGTGCCCCCGCCTAGCTTCTTCCGCCTACCGGCGGCACGCCCCCGCCCGGCGTGCATTTTGGGAATCTTTGGGAGAGTTGGGGGAATTTCGCGGGATGGGGGTTGCGCGGGGATAGATTGCGGGCATAGCGACGGCGGAGGCAGTCGTATCCCCCGCCTTGTCTGCTCTTTTTTCCGCCCTGCCCCCTCACCCTTCAACCCCCCATAGGAGAATCACGCCATGCCCGAATGCGTATCCATTGCGGAGGACTGCCGCATCACCCCGAAGATCCGTCAGGCGATCAAACAGAAGCGCCGGGAATTGGGTCTGACCTACCGGACACTGGGGGACTTCTTCCACGTCAACTGGTCCACCTTCCGGAAGTGGGAGATGGCCTCCCAGAACCAGGAGCTCTCCTGCCGACGGGATTTCCGGAAGCTCCTGAACAACTACCTGGCGGGCAAATACGACCAGGGGCTCCTCACGCTGCAGAGCCCGCTGGAAGAGATGGTGCGCAGCTGGCAGAGCCTCTCCCCACAGGCCTTCCGCGCCATGGAGCAATTCGTCGCCGCCTTCGAACTCTGCCAACCGCACCCCGATCTGCAGAAGTCCCTGACGCAGGGCCTCACTGTCCTCCTCCGGAAGGCCCTCAAAAACGAATTGGCCGCCTTCGAGGAGACTCCTCCCCAAAGACGGCCGACTCGGGAATAGCGTCGATTTCTAGCGGCGCTTTCTCGGGCTATGCGAGCTCCTGCGGATAGAGGGAGCGCATGATGCCGGTTTCCAGACCGCGGATGGTAGCCAGTCCGCGCATTCTGCCCAAACCGCCGTATCCGGGATTGGGGTTCGCGGGCTTGAGCAGATCGTCCATGATGTCGGCGCCGTGATCGGGGCGGAAGGGGATTCGCCAATCCGCGCGGCCCTCCTTGCGTCGGCGGATCTGCTCCTCGCAGATGGCCTTCACCAGCTCGTACATGTCCACGCGGCCACCCAGGTGGTCCGCCTCATAGAAGTTCCCGTTCTCCACCTGCGTACTACGCAGATGGATGAATCCCACGCGGGAAGCGCAGGACTTGAACATCTTGACCACGTCGTTGTCGGGACGCGCGCTGAAGCTCCCTGCGCAGAAGCAGACGCCGTTGGCGGGGCTATCGACCATCTTGAGGAGTGTCGCGATATCGTCGATGGTGCTGAAGATTCTGGGGAGTCCGAGGATGGAGCGAGGCGGGTCATCGGGATGGATCACCATCTGGCATCCGCACTCCTCGGCCACGGGGACCACCTGGCTCAGGAAATTGTAGAGATTCTCGCTGAGGCGCTCACGGGTAAAACCCTCGTACTTCGCCAGCATCGCCTGGACATCCTCCAGGGTCACGCCCTTGAAGCCGGGGAAGTTGTCGATGATGGAGCGTCGCAGCACGAAGCGCTCGTGGTCGGTCATGGAGTTATACTTCTCCTCGGCCTTCTTCAGCAGCTCGGGAGTGTAGTCCGCCTCGGCGCCCTTCCGGCGCAGAATGAAGAGTTCGAAGACCGCGAACTCCAGCTGATCGAAGTAGAGCACGGTGGAGCCATCGGGCAGGCGGTGGTGAAGATCGGTGCGCACCCAGTCCAAAACGGGCATGAAATTGTAGGTGATGATCTTCGGTCCCACCTTTCCCAGGTTGCGGATGGACTGCTTGTAGAGTTCGATGTAGCGCTGGCAGGAGTGTCCGCCGGTCTTGATGGCCTCGTGGACGGGCAGGCTCTCCACCACGCTCCAGGTCATGCCGGCGGCCTCCACCATCTGCTTGCGCTCCAGAATGGCGTCCTGGGTCCAGAGGACGCCGTAGGGCACGTAGTGCAGGGAGGTCACGATGCCGGTGGCACCGGTCTGAGGAATGAACTTCAGGGGCACGGGATCCTCGGGACCGTACCACCGGAAAGTGGGTTCCATGAACATTGTTCGGGTTCTCCTATGGGAAAGGGGTTGGTTTGACGTCGAGGGCTACCGGTCCACGCGGACGCTTCCTCCGGCCATGAGCTTCTCCACTTCGGGAAGCGTGGCCATGGAGGTATCTCCGGGAGTGGTCATGGCCAGGGCGCCATGTGCTGCGCCGCAGTTCACGGCCTTCTCCAGATCGCCGTAGGTCATGAGGCCGTAGATGAGTCCGGAGGCGAAGCTGTCGCCGCCGCCCACGCGATCCAGGATCTCCAGTCCATCGCGCTGAACGGCCTGGGCGAAGACGCCGTCGCTCCAGGCGATGGCGCTCCAGTCGTTGACAGTGGCGGTGCGAACCTTCCGGAGGGTGGTAGCCACCACGCAGAAGTTGGGATAGCGCTCGACCACCTGCCGGATCATCTTCTTGAAGGACTCCACGGGAAGAGTCTTGAGGGACGCGTCGGTGCCCTCCACCTGGAATCCCAGGGCGGCAGTGAAGTCCTCCTCATTGCCGATCATGACATCCACGTAGGGAGCGATCTCGCGGTTCACCTCGCAGGCGCGGGCCTGTCCGCCGATGCTCTTCCAGAGGGAGGGACGGTAATTCAGGTCGTAGCTGGTGATGGTGCCGTATTTCTTAGCGGCCTTCAGGGCCTCCACGACCACGCCGGGAGTGGTATCGGAGAGTGCGGCGAAGATTCCGCCGGTATGGAAGTGCCGCACACCCAGGGTGCCGAAAATGTAGTCCCAGTCGATATCGCCGGCCTTCAGCTGAGAGGCGGCGGTATTTCCGCGGTCGGAACAGCCCTTCGCGCCGCGGATGCCAAAGCCCCGCTCGGTGAAATTCAGTCCATTGCGCACCGTGCGGCCGATGCCGTCGTAGGGCACCCAGCGAATCAGGGAGGGATCCACGCCGCCCTGGAGAATGAAGTCCTCCACCAGGCGTCCCACGGGGTTATCGGCAAAGGCGGTGACCACGCCGGCGCGCAGTCCGAAGCAGCGTCGCAGGCCGCGGGCCACGTTGTATTCGCCGCCGCCCTCCCAGGCCTGGAAGGTACGGGTGGTATGGATGCGGCATTCGCCGGGATCCAGGCGGAGCATCACTTCGCCCAGGCTCAAAATGTCGTAACGGCACTCTGCGGCGGATTTATAGACAGGAAGGGACATGGAAGGGGACTCCTTGTGTACGAGACGGAAAGAGGGATTCGGCTACAGGGTCTTGAGGAGCTCGGCGGCCTGGCGGACATTCTCGCGGATGGCATCCCAGTTGCCCGCAGACATATCCGCGCTCTTCGCCAGCCAGGTGCCACCCACCGCGGCAACCGTCTTCTCGGAGAGATACTCCGGCGCATTGGACAGCGAGACACCGCCCGTGGGCATGAAACGCACGCCCAGATGCTTATACGGCGCGGAAATGGCCTTCAGATACTTCAGCCCGCCTGCGGACTCCGCAGGGAAGAACTTCATCATCACGCAACCGAGATCCAGAGCGGCCTCTACCTCCGAAGGAGTGCAGATGCCAGGCGCAAAAGAGAAGTCCATCTTCGCCGCCTCACTCACCACCTTCGGATTCAGACCAGGCGCCACCGCAAACTGCGCACCGGCATCCACGGCACGGTGCAACTGCTCCACAGTCAACACCGTCCCGGCCCCTAGGCACAGCTGGGGATACGCCTTCGCCATGGCACGAATCGCACCCTCCGCCGCCTCGGTACGGAAGGTCACCTCCGCAGCACACAAACCACCAGAGACCAGGATCTCACCTAAGCGCAACGCCTCATCTACACTGGAAAACGCCAACACCGGAATGATCCGGACGCCAGCTAATGTGTCCGCAAGGCGCAAACTCAAATCATGAAAGGACATAACAGACGAACTCCTTCTAACAAAAACAGACAAATCATGCCAAAATCCGTAATGTCCCACAATGTAATCCCATTCCCCCCCACAATAAATCCCTACTAAACGGCATTCGCACTCTTCCACAAGGAAAATTTCCAAGAGGAAGATACGCCCCAAGAGCTGCTTGCAGTTCCCTAGCGAAATAACAACGAAAGGACGGGGGCTGCGCCCTCGCTCCCCTGCGGCGCATTCGCGCCGCAAGTAGCTAGCCATTAGCGGCTAGTGGCTAGTTCATAAGGCGCAGCAGGCGCTGCAGCACAATGTGCAATGTGCAATGTGCAATACAGGCAAAAGTGCCGGTACCGAACTGCTACCCCTAGCGCAAAGGTTGCCTACCCTAGCAGAAAAAATAACGAACGGACGGGGGCTAGCGCCCCCGCTCCCCCCTCACTACCCCATGGCAAAGCCGGGAAAAAGCCAGCGGGGGTACGGGGGCGGCAGCCCCCGTCCTTTGGATATCCCGGCCGATCAACCACCGCCGTATCTGCACGGTACAAAAAAAAGCGGCCCGCTTCCGGATGGGAAGCGGGCCGCAAGAAAAAGGTTCGCGCCGCGCTGCTTTCGCACGCTCTTGAACGCACTATCATCGCCGCGGGGGGCCTTAACGGCCGTGTTCGGGATGGGAACGGGTGTTTCACCCCCGCCAATGGCACGAACCAAAAGGATCGACAACCGGCCGAAAGGAAAGATGTCTCTTCGGTTCCTTGGAACCGTTGGACTAGCGTAGTCGATTGGAGCTTTCTTTTGCGTCCGCCCGAGGGATTCCCGTGACGGGAACCGATCGGGCGGACGGCGTCCAGACCTCACGGCCTATCAGAAGCGATACGCTGAACGCCTCGCGGCGCTTGCACGTCCGCCCTGTCAAGCGGGTGTTCTTCCCGCGGCCTTCAGGGACTTGCGTCCGGGACGGCTAATCTTCGGGGGGGCTTGGCGCTTAGATGCCTTCAGCGCTTATCCCTTCGCGACGTGGCTACCCGGCGATGCCGATGGCTCGACAACCGGAACACCAGAGGTCACCCGCCCCCGGTCCTCTCGTACTAGGGGGCGCTCCCGTCAACCGTCCTACGCCCGCGGAGGATAAGGACCAAACTGTCTCACGACGTTTTGAACCCAGCTCGCG
>CAVGTF010000104.1:0-8428 GCA_963632245.1 Anaerovoracaceae bacterium | reverse complement strand
TTTTCGCAGGAAGATCTCCAAAGGACGGAGGGGCTTGCGCCCCCCGTGCCCCCCCTAATTCCTTCCGCCTTCCGGCGGTACCGTGCATTGCACATTGCACATTGCACCTTGCGCCGTTAAGCGCTCCGCCCCCTGTGCCCCCGCCCCTTTGCTAGGTAGAAGGGAGCGGGCGATCTATTCGCCGAGAAAACCGGAAAGTTCCAGGGTCTCGTCCTCGTCGACGTAGATCCAGTATGCGTGGGCGGGGAGGTATTCGTTCATGGGGATGTAGGTACCGTCCACATGGATCCAGGGGGAGTGTGCGACGAAGCGGTCGAGACTATCCTGATCCAGGGTATAAAGACCCGTGGAAACCAGATTCCAGCCCTTCTTCAGGGAGACATTCCAGCGCATGAGGACATCCTCCAGGGCGCTACGAGTGCCGTCCAGAGAGATGGCGGCCTGACCATCCTCGGGGAGAGTCAGAGTCACCTTGCCCGTCACCTTGTCGTAGGTAACACTCAGGTCGTCGGAGGTCGTCCAGCCCACAAGAGAGGTCCCTTCGGGCAGGAACTGCGCGGGATCCAGAGTGATGGTATTGCCGCCCTCGGCGAAGACAGGTGTGCCGTTGACCAGGATGTAATTGGGGCAAGTAAAGGTGCAGATCTGGTAGCCGAAGGTGACCCCAGTGCCCTTCTGACGAATGCGCAGCATCAGCCGCGGCGCCTTCCGGAGAGAAGCCATATCGCTGCCCGCGGTGGCGGTGACAGTCACCGCCGCACCATCCGTCATGACACTGCGCAGATCGCCCAGGGAAGTGTAGTCGTACTCATCATATCCGAAGACGGTGGCGGAATCGTCGTCATTGCCTTCGGTAACGCAGAACTCCACCTCGCAGGCATCCAGGAGCGCGTCGGAGACCTCACCAGCGAAGGCCGGCTTCACCACGACCTCGCCGGAGAGCTTCTCACCGAGGGCGAAGACATCGAGAGTGATGGTCTCGTCGTCAAGGGTCTTCAGATTGCAGCTCGCGCTTTGTTCCAGAGACAGATAGGACTGTAGAGTGGGGAGTGCGGCGGTGGTGCTTTCCAGAGAGACGCTGGTGGCGTCCTGTGGGATATGGACGAGGAGGGGATTGCGGACGGTGGCGTCGCTGGGGAGGTACTCCAGGGTCTTCTCCGCATTCTCGGAAGTGAGGTAGGCGGCCTTGGTCCATCCGGCAAAGAGCGTGGTGCCGGCATCGGATGCGTGCCAGAGGGTGCTGCCATCGGAGAGTCCGGGGGCGGTAATGGTGAGGGTCTCGCCGGGGACTGCGGTGGCGGTGAGCTCGCCATTCAGCGTGACGGGGACCTGTGTCTCCGTCTTCTCGCTGAGGATTGCGTTCTGGGTGGCATCCAGGGAGATGGTGGCCTGACCATCCGTGGGGAGCTTCACGGTGACCTTCCCGTTCTCCTTATCGTAGGAGAGCGTAAGACTATCCAGGGAGCTGGTCCAGCCGGTGAAGGTCCGTCCGGATGCCAGGTAGTCGGAAAGAGAGAGCTCCAGGGTGCTGCCGGGTTCGGCGAAGAGGACCTTCCCGTTGACGATCAGGTAATTGGGGCAGGTGAAGGTATGGATGCGGTATCCGAAAGTGACTCCGGTATCCTTGTGTCGGATGCGGATCATCAAGCGGGGTGCCTTCCGGAGGGCGGCCTCATCGGGAGCCACCGTGGCATTCACGGAAAGCACGGCGCCCGACTCCATCATGGCACCCAGCTCTCCCAGGGCCGTGTAGTCGTATTGGTCGTAACCGAAATCCGCGGAGGAATCGTCGTCGTTGCCTTCGGTGAGGCAGTATTCCACCACGCAGGAGGTCAGCAGCGCCTCGTCCACATCGCTGGTAAAGACTGGCTTCACCTGGACCTCGTCGGTGATCTTGTCAGTGTAGGCGTAGGCAATGAGAGAGACATCCTCGCCCTCCAGGGTCTTCAGGACGTAGGAGTTCCCGCCATCCAGAGACAAGTAGGAATCCAAGGCGGGGACGGCGGCGTAGTCGGAGGTGAGCTCCACCTTCGCCATATCCAAAGGCGCAGTGAAGGTGACCGCGGGGTTGTTGTGGGAATCATCCAGGAAGCCCTCCAGGGACTGCACGACGCCCTTCTCGGTGGTGTAGGTGGCGCTGGTCCATCCGCCGAAGATGGGATTTCCTGCCTCGGATTCACGCCAGAGGACCGCGTCCTGTGCGGCACCGGGTGCGGTGACCGTGATCTCCTCGCCCTGGAGTCCGGTGAGGGCCTCCTTGCCGTTAAGGACCACGGGGAACTCCTCCGCCACGTAGTTCACCAGGAAGGATGCGGAGCGAGTCACCTTGCCCTGATTCAGCAGACCCCAGTTGGGCTCATAGAGCGCCGTGCCGGAGCCGGAGAACTCCTCCAGCCACGCCAGACGAACATCCACGGACTGCGTACGATCCGCAATGGAGAACTCGATGGGCTTGTAGGCATCGCCAGCTTCGGTCTTCTCCAGCTTATTGGAAGAGAGGGTGGGCTCGGTGCCATCCAGAGTGTAGTAGATATTCAGCTTGTCGGTCAGAGAGGCCGCGGTATCCGTCTCGTCGGACTCGTTCTTGCGGAGGGCGGGCGTCAGGGGCACCTGCAACTGATAGGAGCCGGAGTAGGCATCGGCGTAGTGCCGACCATCGGACGAAACCGTCATGTCGATGGCCTCGTCGGTATCCACACGATAGAGCCGCACCGCGTCGTCCGTCTGGTCCACCAGCACCGCATAGGAGTCCTCGCAGGTCTCCAGAATGCCGGTATCCGGCAGGAATTTCACCATGGTGTAGGGTGCCAGAGTCACCTTCCCTCCCTCGGGAGGACGCACCCAGTTGCGAATCAGATGCAATTTATCGGAGGTCCAGAGCTCCCCGGAATCCAAGGCACCGCCATGGATCTTCACCTCCGAGGAATTCAAGGCCATCAGCTGCGTCTCGTTCTCACCCAGCTTCACCGTGTGCCAGCCGTCAGAAACGCTGGTGGAATCCCAGTAAGGATCCTCGGGAGTCCAGCCAGAGGCCGCCTCGCCATCCACCAGGAGCTCGGTGGCGGTAGCGGCATCCGAGCCTTCCTCTTCCAGGGAAGCCACATAGGCCTTGCCGGTGACAAGATGCCCCGCAAGCCCCTCGCGGAATTCCAGACTGACGTAGGGGCTCTGTTCCAGCGGGATCTCCGTGTTGTTATGAACGATGATCTGCTTCGTGTAGTCACCGTAGGTCAGCGTGTAGGCGCCATCGGACAGCTTGCTGGTATCCCAGTAGGGATTCTCAACGCTCCAGCCCGTGGCCGCAACGCCATTCACCAACGGCACGCCCTCCACACCCTCCAAGGGTGCCAAATACACCGAGCCGCCCGTCACCGTCCGCTGCGAAATCGTCGAACCCGTCACGAGCCGAAAATACGGACTCTGCGCCGACGCACTGTACTGCTTCGCGATAACAAACAGCCCCGCCGTAAGACAGATGGCAAACGCAATGCTCAACAAAAGCTTTTTCATAAGTTTGAAGGAGAAAGGAAAGGAGAGGAAGGAAAAAATTCGAAAAAGGAGGAAGGAGGAAGGAAGAAGGAGAAAGGAGGAAGTTAGGCCAGGGTTTCGCAAGGCGAAACCCATCGCCGGGAAGACCCGGCGATTGCACCAATGCGCGCCCAATGGCGCGCAAGTACCGCCGCTAGGCGGAAGAGCGTTGGCGGCACCTTGTAAACTAGCCACTAATCACTAATTGCTAAGTACTTACGGCGCTTTTGCGTCGTTGGCGGGGGGGCGGGGACGGTAGTCCCCGTCCTTTGGGCATCCCTTTGTGGGGTGGGACCGCCTTCCTTTAGAGAAAGCACATAGCCTCCCCGAAAAACTTGCTAGAAAGAGTGCCTTGGCGACTTTGGGGTAGCCGGTGTGGTTGGATAGGGCAGGCCCCAACCCAAGGACGGAGGGGCTTGCGCCCCCCGTGCCCCCCTTTGCTAGGTAGAAGGTAGTAGGGAGTAGGGAGTAGGTTTATAAGGCGCCGCAGGCACACTTACGCCAACCGGCGGTACTGGCGCGCCAAATTCGGCGCGCTCGGCGCAAGCCCACTGCAGAGTGACCACACTTCCTCCTTCCTCCTTCCTCCTTCCTCCTTTCTTTGGAGATTTTTCCGCTCTGCCGCGCAGAGCGGAAAAATCTCCCCCCGCCGTAGTCTTCGCCGATGCTTAGGCTACTAGCGCCGGCGGGGGGAGTGTGTTTTTGGGTTGTTTGTCTCCGTGGAACACAATGACGGAGAGCCGGTTACCAGACGGTTCAATGCCCCCCACCGGGGGGCTTGAGCTAGGGGGCGGGGACGCACGCGACGCGGAAGCCGTTGTTGTTGTTGTTGTTGCTCGGCGTGTTGTTGTTGCGGTTCGCTGCGCGGCAGTTCTGCGCGTTGTTGTTCCAGCTGCCGCCGCGTTTCACACGGTTCGAGCCCGATGTCTGGGGACCGATTGCGCGCCGACCGCATCGGGGATGCGGCCGTCGCGCAAAATTAGGAATGATTAAGTACTTAGCAATTAGTGGCTAGTGGCTAGTTGTTCGGTCGCTGCACGACTCTTCCGCCGCACGTTAGCGGCGGTGCCAGTACCGCGGCCCCGCGCCGCGGAAAAACGCCTGCGGCACACTTCCGCCCATCGGCGGTACTGGCGCGCCAAATTCGGCGCGCTCGGTGCAAGCCCACTGCAGAGTGACCACACTTCCTCCTTCCTCCTTTTTTCAGGTTTCCCAAAGCTTTTCCACCAGGCCAGTAAGATCCGTGTGGCTTGCGAAGCCATAGAGTGCGGTGGCGCGGTTTTGGAGTTCCCGGTCGGAGATGCGTTCTTCGTCGTAGAGTCGGACGAGGAGTCGGTTCTTGCGAAGGAATCGGATGCGGCTTCGGCGGTTCAGGAGGAGGTGGTGTGGGAAGACCCTGCAGCCCAGGAAATCGATGCCGCGGGAGATGGGCTGGAGGGATCCGCCGCGCTTGATGGTGAGCTGGAGTTCGTCGTGGAGGAACTCCCGCGCGAGGGCGAGGAATTCCTTGAGCTCCTGGTGTTCTCCGAAGATCAGCATGTCGTCCATGTATCGGACATATCCGTGGTGATCGCGACTGGAGGCCAGTCGATCGAAGGGTGCCAGGTAGAAATTCGCAAAGAATTGGCTGGTGAGATTTCCGATGGGGAGGCCCTTTCCTGGGGCAGTGGAGCAGTATGTGGAGAGCAGTTCGTGAAAGAGATCCAAGAGCCGGGGATCCTTGAATTTTCCCAAGAGCATGGAGAAGAGGATCTTCTGGTCGATGCTATCGAAGTAGCTCTTGATGTCCAGCTTCAGGCACCAGGAGTATTTTCGGGAGAGCTCCTGTGCCTTTGCGATGGCGGCCCACTGTCCTTTTCCCGTGCGGCAGGCGAAGGTGTTATCGATGAGGGGTCGTTCCAGCCAGGGTCCGCACAGATTGATGATGGCGTGGTGGATCACGCGCTCCCGTACTGGCGCGGCATGGATGGTGCGCTCCTTGGGATCGTAGACCTTGAAGACGTGGTAGCGCCCCAAGGCGAAATTCCCGGAGAGGAGGTCCTCGCGGATCCCCAACAGATTCCATTTCAGATTCTCCTGGAACGCCACCATGTCCGGACGATGGGACTTTCCACGGCGAACCTTCTTGAAGGCAAGCGACAGGTTATCCATGTCGCAGATGGCATCAAAGACATTCCCTAGACGCTTGCCCATGAGAAGAAAAAAACGCTACTTCTTTTCAGACTCGGAGAAGAGCTCTCCCTGCACCACCGGGGACTCCTCCGTCTTCTCTTCCTCAGAAGAGTTCCCTTCCTCAGAAGACTTCGAGTCCTCAGAAGACTTCTTCCCGGCGGCAGCGTCATCTGCCTTCTTCTCCGCCTTCTTGGATTTTTCCGATTTTCCGGAGGACTTCTTGCCGCCCTTCTCCAGGCCCTCCTTGGATGCCTGTTCTGCCTTCAGCTCGGCGGCGGCCTTGGCGGCCTGCTCCACGAGCTCCTGGGGGACCTCCTGTCCACGGGCACGCAATAGCGCCACCAGCATCCGGGGGACGTATCTGATGCGTGCCTCGCCGATGCCAATTATCTCTCTCGCTTCGGCGACGGTAGAGATATTCTTGGCAATCAACTCACCCAGCTGATCATTATCAAAGAGCATGTAAGGAGCGGAGAAATTCAATTCCCGCGCAAAGTCACGACGTTCCTGACGAAGGACATCGAAGAGCTCCTTCTGATCCTCCGTGATGTTGTTGGGATACTGCAACTTGTAATGGCCATTCTCATCCTTCTTGTCCTTGTCCTTATCCTCTTCCTTGTCCTTGTTCCAATGCTTGGAGGTCTTATAGGCATCCGAAGAGTTGTAGGAGGAACGAGGCGAGGCCCCGGAGTCCTTGGGGAGATCCAGGTACTTAAAACAGAACACCTGGCAATGTTCTCCATTCATCATGCAGAAATCATGCTTCACCCAACTAATGACATGATTCCTCTCAAAGTCGTCTACCTCCTTTGAAACAGAAGCCACCGATGGAACCACAAAAAAGCGAAAAGGCATGGGAGTAAAAAGAGTTCAGAAAAAAGTGGAAGGGTAAACCGCCCTCTCAGTAGGGCAGGGGGGGGGGAGAAACAACGGTTTTCGCAAGAATGAGAAAACCCGAACGCAAAAAAAATCAGCCAGTCAGGAATCCTGGAAATCAGAAAAAACAGGGAGATAGAAAAATGTCGTCCGCGCGTCGGCCCTTCGGTTCTCCTTGACGGCAAGTGTTCGCGGCTCTCGCCGCGCCCGCCTTTTTCAAAGGCGGGTCACACGCCGTCTCGTCGAACCGGCGGCACGCCGCGCGGCTCTCTCTCGGCCGCTAAGCGGCCGAGTCGGCAACGAGTGAACTAGGGGGCGGGGACGCACGCGACGCGGAAGCCGTAGTAGTAGTCGTTGTTGCCCGGCGTGCTGTAGCTGCGGTTCGCTGCGCGGCAGTCCTGCGCGTCGTTGCTCCAGCTGCCGCCGCGTCTCACACGGAGCGAGCCCGAGCTTGGTCCCGTGTAGTCCGTCTGTGCCGTGGTGGGGAGAGTTCCATACCAATCCAAACACCACTCCCAGACATTTCCGTGCATATCGTAGAGGCCCAACTCGCTGGGGAGATAAGAACCGACCTTGGCGTGATTGGCGGAGTATCCACCTTTGCCATCAGAGGTGTTGCCACCGTAGCGACCGACCTCAGCCATATTGGAACAGGTGCTATCGCCAGTGAGGTTCTTTCCGGAATTGAAGTCGGTCTCCCAGCAGGAGCCATCGGCGCGCTTGCGGCAGGCGTATTCCCACTGCACCTCGGTAGGCAGATCGAAGGAGAGACCAGTCTTAGACGAGAGTTTTCCCATAATGGTAGAGGACCCTGCAGTAGAGCCCGTGCCACGAATAGTGTTGTAGGAGACATTCTCCACCGGGCGGGTGTTGCCAGTATAGCTAGAGGGATTGCTCCCCATGATATTCTGATACTGTGCCTGGGTACACTCGAAGACTCCGATATAGAAATCCTGAGTAAGGGTCATGGAGACCGTCGAATCTCCTTTGGAGCCGGTACCCATAGTGAAAGTGCCAGCGGGGATTTTTCTGAGCCAGAGTTCGGTGGTGCGGCAGGTATCGCTGGTGGTATCAGGTGCCTCGGAGGTATAGCGGTAGGGGTAGCTGGTGGCGGAGCTGCCGCCGGAGATATCCACGACCAGATAGATGTTTTCGCCGTCATCATAGGAAGCGGTGACGATGACCGCGAAGTCCTCGCAGTGGTATCCGGGAAGATCGGCGGCGGCATTCCAGACGGCATGGAGCTCCTTTCCGGTCACCACCGGCTTGTCCTCCTCGAAGCCATCGCCGGTGATATAGGCGGGATTCATGGCGACCGACTCGTCCTTGTCCGCATTGTAGCCGGCGAAGGAGACCACCAGATCCGCGTCCTCCTTGTCACACTCCACCTGGTAGTACACATCCACCGTGCCCTCCCAGGGCCAGTGCGGGACCGTCCGGACATTCAACACCTGGATCGACGACTCGTCCGCAAACAAAAACGCACATGCACAAAGGCAAAGAGAGAAAAGAAAGGATCTCATAAGTAAAAAGTAGGAAGGGAGAAGGGAGAAGAAACAAATGCAAAAAAGGAGGAAGGAGGAAGGAGGAAGGAGGAAGTTAGGCCAGGGTTTCGGCTTTACGCCCGAAACCCCGCGCCGGAATTTACCGGCGCGTGCGTAAAGCGCGCCCAAGGGGCGCGCTAATACCGCCGCTAGGCGGAAGAGCGTTGGCGGGGGCACGGGGGGCGGAGCGCCTAACGGCGCAATGTGCAATGTGCAATGTGCAATGCACCGTACCGCCGGCAGGCGGAAGAAACTAGGCGGGGGCACGGGGGGCGCAAGCCCCTCCGTCCTTTGGAGATCTTCCTGCG
>CAVGTF010000103.1:2750-8596 GCA_963632245.1 Anaerovoracaceae bacterium | reverse complement strand
TCCTCCGACACATAGCTCGGACCATAGATCCGAACAACCATTTCCATCCCAGACTCCCCCAAAAATCACACTATTTTCGCGCAAGTGCTTGAAAAAAAAAAAACTTATGACATAATACCACCACGCCCTGCCGCGGGGTTCAGAGATTCGTGCGAATTTACGGAGGCGATTTAGCCTCGTAATTTGCGTGTTTTCTGCGTGTTTCTCCGTGGTTGTTTTAGGAACCAAGTGTCGGCGTGTCTCGGAATGCGTCCCAGCTCCAAAAGTCGCATTCGTACGTAGTGTCAACAAGAGGAGAAGAGAATGAAGATTGCAGGCAAAGTTGTGCAAGCGGCTTTCCTTGGTGGCGTGCTTCTTACGGGAGCGGGTTGCGTCACTCGGGGAGCCATCAAGAAGCAGATGACGGGCCTGTGCGAGCAGCACAAGTACCAGGATGCCCGGAATTTCGATGTCGATGTAGACAAGATCTTCTTCAAGAATGATCTGATCGAAAACATGGTGAATCCCCATGAGATCGCCTATCGACACAGTCAGTTGGACAGTGCCGTGAACGGATATGTGGCGAAGAACAACTACACCGGTGCCCGGAACTACATCTGGGACTACCAGTTTGACAGCGTCCAGGAAGTCTCCGACGACGTGAAGGCATACGGCTACCAGTTGCTCACCCAGACTGTGAACGTGAGCCAATTCCAGTATTGCGAGCCCCTCATGCGTCAGAAGGTGCAGGAGCTCCTGGATCAGAATCAGTATGCCGAAGCGCGCAAGTTCCTGGCGGAGTTCCCGGCGGCGAAGGTCTATGCCAACGCCCTGGATGTCTCTCTGGACGCCATTCAGCAGGCGCTCCTGGCCCAGCAGGTCGGTGACGACAAGGTCAATCCCCTCATCGCCTCCTCCCAGGCATCCCTGGCGAAAATCTTCGAGGACATGGAAAACGAGGCGCTCTTCAAGGAGACCGCCGGCGAGCGCAAGGTCGATCTGACCAAGTTTAACGAGTGGCTGGATGCCTTCCGTCAGCGCGTGATCGCCTACGGTGCCGACGAAGCGAAGGCCGAGGAGCTCTGCAAGACCATCCGCGAAAATGCGGAGGCGCTGGCCAACGAGCTCTACCGTCCCGCCGAGCAGACCGCCGATGGCTACCACGCCCTGGGCACCACCGCTCTGAACCAGAAGCTGGACGACCTGAAGAACGAGTTGACGAAGTCCATCAACGAGCAGGAAATTCAGTTCCGCAACGCCGATCTGTCCGCGCAGGTGTCTGCCGCCCTGGATGTCCTGGAATTCGACAAAGCCCGCGACATCGCCCTGGCCTACAGCCTCTCCGCCAGCGAGGACGCCTCTGTCCGTGACGCCGTCAACGCCTTCGGTCGCACGCTGATCCGTGAGCAGGTGAATCCCCGCCAGCTCCAGAATTGCGCACCCATCATGCGCCAGAAGACCCAGGACTTCCTGGCCAAGAACCAGTTCGCTGATGCCCGGAAGTATCTGAACGACTACCCCGCCGCCCGCGTCTACGCCCAGGCCCTGGAGAACATCCTGGACGCCATCCGCAAGTCCCTGGTGGATCAGAAGGTCGCCGACGACAAGGTGGAGCCCATCCTGGCATTCGCCCGCGACTTCCTCGCCAAGGTGGTAGCCGATCTCTACAACGACCTCGATGACGAGACCGCGCTGATCCGCAAGGCCGGCAGCGACAGCCAGCCCAGCATGGCGCGCCTTGACGAGTGCCTCAAGGAACTCCAGCGTGGCATGGAGAGCTATGGTGCCTCCGAAGAGAAGGCCTCCGAACTCTGCGGAAAGATCCGCTCTGATGCCGAGAAGCTGGCCCGGGAGCTCTACTCCCCCGCCGAGGACTTCGAGGACGGCTTCACCATCCTGGGCACCGGCGCCCTCAACAAGCAGCTCTGCGCCCTCAAGCTGGAGCTGGAGAAGGTCATCAATGCACAAGAGATCGTCTTCCGCTCTGACGATCTCCGCAAGAAGGTCAATGCCGCCCTGGACGCCAAGGACTACGGAAAGGCCCGCGATATCATCTACACCTACGGCGTCGTGGACTGTGAAGAGGTCGACAAGGCCATCTTCACTCTGAAGTGCGCCCTCCTCAACTCCTACGTGAATCCCGGATACCTGGCCGCCGAGACCGCCGCGCGCACCGCGAAGGTCGAGCAGCTCATCGCCGAGAAGAAGTTCGATGAGGCCGACAAGGAAGCCGGCGCCATCCTGCCTGTCCGTGCCTATCCCGTCCAGGCCGACGAGGCCCTGGAGGCCGCCCTGCAGGCCGCTCTGAAGCAGCGCGTTGACGAAGAGAAGGGCCGTCTGACCATCGATGACACCATCGCCGGACTCTACGAGAAGATCGCCAAGCGCGGCGGTTGCGACCTGCTGGAGCCCGTGGACTTCACTCCCGACTGGAGCGAAGTCACCCAGTATCTCGAGGCCGCCAAGGCCGTCCTGGTCGCCGATGACCTGGGCGTCGCCTGCGCCAAAGAGCTCGTGGATGGCATCCTCGAGAGCTTCAAGGGAAACCTCCGTCCTGCCAAGACCGCCGGTGAACTGATCACCTTCGACTTGAATCTGCAGCTGAACACCCTCCGCGACGACCTGAAGCGCCAGGTCGCCGACGCCCTCCAGAAGGAGATCGAGGCCGAGATGGCACGCCAGGCCGAGGAGGCCCGTAAGGCCGCCGAACTCCAGGCACAGGCAGAAAAGGATGCCGCAGCCCGCAAGGCGCAGGCCGAGAAGGAGGCCCTGGAGCAGCTCAAGCAGGTCCGTCAGGGAATGATCGCGGATGCGCTGGCCGCCGTGAACATGGACTCCAAGATCGCCCAGCTCACCGTGAATCTGCCCGCCTGCACTCCCGCTGACATCGTGAAGATCGCCGCTGACGCCGCCCGCGCGCTGCGCCTCTTGAGCAACGGCAAGGCCATCAACCCCGGTCTGGCCAACTCCCTCTTCGTCGCCGCAATCTACTTGGGCGAAGAGAACCTGGCCAAGCTGGCCGTCCTCCACGACGCCGACATCAACGCGCCCAGCCCCAAGGATCCCCTCAAGCGCGCTGCGCTCCTCATCGCGCTGCAGTACGGCTTCAACCCCGTCGCAGCGAACTACCTCAAGGATGCCAACCTCAATGTCCGGGACGCCAATGGCGCCACGGTCTACCACTACGCCATCCGCGCCTTCAACACCTGCGCCTTCCAGAAGTTCTACAAGGAAGGCATCAGCCTCAAGGCCGCCGATGCCCAGGGCACCACGCCCCTCATGCTCGCCTGCCGTCTGGGATACGTTGAATTCGTCAAGGCGATCCTGGCCGACTCCGACATCAATGCACAGGATGCGCAGGGCGACACCGCGCTGCTCATCGCCGCCCGCAGGGGCTCCCTGGAGCTCGTCCGTCTCCTGGCCGACTCCAAGGCCGACATCGCCCTCCGCAATGCCGCCGGAATGGATCTGCTGGATGTGGTTATGAACCTCACCCTGGTCAAGGGTGACGAGGCCCTCCTCGACTACCTCTTCGACAGTCTGAAGATCGCCCCCACCGAGCCCTGGGCAAAGGCCGTCATCGCCAACCGCGCCAGCATGAGCCTCCTCGCCAAGATGATCCGCCATGGCCTGCCCGCCAACGACGCACTCCTGGTCTTCGCTCTGGAGAGCCGCAACGAGTTCGCCGTGGAGGCCCTCGTGGAGATGGGCCTCGATCTGGATCAGCCCGCAGTCCTGGCGGTCCTGGCCACCTACACCCTGCCCAAGACCGAGAAGGCAATCCTCAAGGCACTGGACACCATCGGCGCCCAGGAGCTGGTCCCCGCCCTCAAGGCCATCGACAACGCGGAACTCCTCAAGTCCCTGGAGCCCCTCAATGACGCGGAACTCCAGAAGGCACTGGCCGAGAAGCTTGACCTGGTCATCTACCAGATCAAGATCACGCTCTCCAAGCCCGGACAGGATCCCAAGGACACCGAGAAGCTCCTCGAGGCACTGAATGCCTTCAGCGGCAGCGACCTCCTCAGTGCCCTGAAGACTCTCAGCGGCAAAGATCTGCCCAAGGCACTGCAGACCCTCGACGACAATGCCGTCCTGAAAGCCGCGAAGTCCGTTATCCAGAAGCGCGCCGCCAGCGAGCGCACCATCCTCGCCTACCTCGCCTCACAGGGTCTGAAGTAGCGAACGAAATCGCCCCCGGGCTCCCGCGATTGGCATGATGCCGTTGCGGGGGCTCGGGGAGGCATCAACCAATCACCCGAAAGGAAATCCAAGAATGTCAAAGATTCTGTCACTCGCCCTCTGCGCCGTGCTGGCCTTGGGGCTCTTCGGATGCGGGGCCGCGGGTCCCTCTGACGAAGAGATCATCGGCTCTCTCGGAGAAAAGTTCATGATCGCCCTCTACACCAGCGACAAGGACACTGCGAAAGAGATCTGCAACAGCACCGGATACGATACCTTCAAGAGTCTCAGCGGCGCCATTGCCCTAGGGACCATGGGAATGAATCGCGAGATCGACGAAACTCTCCTCGCCAGCAAGATCACTCTCCTAGAAGCAAAGAAAATCAGCGAGACCAAGGGATACGCGAAGGTCTTTGATTCCTGCCCCAACGAGCCCGCCACCTACACCATCCCCTGCGAAAAGGATGCCGATGGCAACTGGAAGGTCGCCGTCACCAAGCAGAGCTTCAACTAGTCGCACGCATCCATACCCCCCAAGGGAAGAGCCCAACCGCTCTTCCCTTTTTGCGTTATGTCCAAAAGGATCAAAATCCACGCCACACTCGCACTGCTGCTTCTAGCCGTCGTCCTCGCAGGAGTCGTCCTGCACAAGCGACACAGTGCGGACTCCAAGCGGCGTCGCATCCGGGCACTCCTGTCGACGCAGAAGATCGCCGCGCAACTCCGAACTGGCGATGTCATTCTCCGCAAGGGCAATGGGATCTGGTCCGACCTCTTCCGAAAGATCTCCCAGCGCGACCAGCGATTCTCCCACGTGGGAATGATCCTCGCCCCCAATGGGGGTCCTGTCACCGTCATCCACGCCGAAGGGAACGACTACACCGCCATGGGCGCAGTCTACGAACAGTCCCTGGAGGACTTCCTCCACGAAGGCGATGGTGCCGCCGTCTATCGCCTTAACGGCGAATTCCAATCCGCCCTCCCCGATGAAGGCACCCTCGCAGCCCTCATGCGACAATACCTGGGACGCCCCTTCGACTTCAAGCTGGATCTCACAACCCCGGACCGACTCTACTGCACCGAATTCGTCTATCTCGTCCACCAACAATACTCCCCCCCCATCTCCCTCACTACCTACACCCACGACAACACCCCATATATCCCCGTGGACAGCTGCAACGCCCCAGAGCTCTTCCACGAAGTCCTCTCCCTGGAATACACCCCACGAAAGGAGTGACCACCACAAAATCCACAAGGGGGAAATTCCGAGAGGGGGGGAAAAGGGGAACACTTCCAGGAGGGGATCACACTATTTTCGCGCAAGTGCTTGAAAAAAAAAACTTATGACATAGTAGCAGTATTTCTCCGTTGCGTTCCGAAGCGAGACCCGCGGGAAACGCAGGAGGTCGTCTCCTCCTCTCCACGAAAGCTCTCCCGCGCAAGACGATGTCCTCGGCCACCTATTGACCGACAACACGCCCCTCCCCTCGCACTGCCACCTCCTCCATCTCCAGGAAACCACTATGCCCACCGTCTCCTGCCCTAACTGCAAACAAGAATTCGATGTCGATGCAGACCAGCTCGGGAAGATCTGCATGTGCCCAAAATGCGGCGTGACCTTCACGGCTACCGCCCCACAGGAGACCCACGCCCCTAATCCCAACAACGAAGACGACGTGGATGGG
>CAVGTF010000103.1:0-2740 GCA_963632245.1 Anaerovoracaceae bacterium | reverse complement strand
CTCTTCAATCAGTGCATCTCAAACCATGCACGAGGGCTGGGATACCCTTAAGAAGACGAACTGGTACGAAATTATTCCACTAAAAGAGATCCTGAGCTGGAAAAACATAGAAAACCCTCTCCTCAGATATTGTCTATTTATAATACTGTTTCCACTACTATTTTCCACCATATTACCACTAGTCAGCATATTCTTTAAGATTATGCCAAACAAAGACCACCACGAACTAGGGGAGTTTGCATGTATAATGTTCTATTTTTCAATGGTTCTTTGGATCTTCTTTGCAAGTCAACTTAAGGTGAAGATTCCATTAGCTCTACGTTGCATGCGGTACCTATTTTTCACAGCGACAACGGGAATAATGATATGCTTTGCACTTCAAGATATACCTTCCATTGCATCATTATACCATGCAGCATTATACGACAAAATAGACAAACCTTCATTAGTTCCACGGCTTCTCGGATTCTGTTTAGCCGTCGGACCTATTGAAGAGTTCGTAAAGATGCTGCCCTTGCTCATCTTTGGACTCATGCGTCACAAACTGACAAATGAGAGAAACGGACTACTACTCGGCATGGCTTCTGGATTTGGATTTGCCGTTGCCGAGGGGGAGTCTTACATCCAACGCATGTTGAACAAATCTATCAACGGGTTGGCGGAAGGCAACGTAGACACGTTTTTCGGATCTCTATATGGAGCCTTTAATCAAATGTTTTTGCGCAGTCTTTCATTGTCACTTCTGCATGCGGCCTGGTGCGCTATCATTGGCTTCACCATCGGCAGCTGTGTGCGAAACAAGGTCAAAACAAAGTGGCCTATCATCGTTGTAGCTTGGGGAGTCTCTGCGATTATTCATGGACTCTATGACACTTTCTGTGGCTCCATTGTTGGCGTAACAATTTTCGCCACCGTTACCTTGACTATCTTCGTTTGCATGTTTAAGAAGGCAAAGGAATCAATTCCAGAATCCCCCCAGCCCCCATCGGAGAAGCCTCCCGTGGCAGAAGCGCAATCCTAAAACCCACTGACGGCAAGAAAGTGAGACTCCAGTTCTTGCTGCCTTGACCTAGTTCCCCCCTGTTACATTATCCCGCATTGACGCGGCCCTGGTGCGTATGTTGTGCATGCGTGCCGGGGCTGTTTTGTGTGGGTGATGTATTTTTCTGGAGGAGTAAGAGATATCGAAGAAGAGTGAGCGTGCGAAGCGTGAGGCATTGAAGGAGAGTGCGTAAAATCGAATTCTATCTCGCCAACGTGGGATCCCAGAGTCAGAATGACCAGGACTGTCCAGAGGGATCCACAGGAGGCGCCGCGCCACATCCTGAGAAGGAGCAGTAGAGTATTGTCCACTCCTGAGGCGGAGAGCAAACGGTTGCGTGGGCTCCTGCAGCTGCCGCGAACGCCCTCCCTGCCCTCTCTTCCTTCCCCCCTCCTCCCCTTTCCCCCGACTGCACAGCCATGACGACCTCCAAGAAGAGCAAGACGACCTCCCAGACGAATGAAGAGAAGCCGCGGAAGCCCAGTGGGGCGAAGAAGGCGAGTCCGCACAAGGCGAAGAACGCCAAGGAGCCCCTTGTCATTTCTCCGGAGTTGCGTGAGAAGGTAAGCAACGACTTCTGTGAGTTCGTAATAGAAGCCTGGCTTATGTACACCGAGGATCGCGAGGACCTGGAGGACAACCAGGAGCACTTTTCTGCGCTGGCCATGCTTGCCGAGACCGCTTGGAATGTGTCGATTCTCGCCGAATCGCGAAAGACCATAAAGGGCATTCTGTCGGCGGTCGGTCCCTGCGATGAGCAGAGTCGGAGATTCGTGCAGATTCTCGCCGAAATGAAGCAGGAGAGATTTTCCGAAGACCGCGCCATGATTCACAATGCGAAGGGGCTTTTCACTCCGGAGGGTCCCGCGCTGGACTTCATGCTCGATTTCCGAAACGAGGTGATTGAGGCGGAAATGGGCAGGGGGGACAGCGATATGGACGAGTTCCTCCAGGGACTCTGCGATCCCGATGAACTCATCGATTTCCTGGAAAGCCTCCCGGATGACGAAGACCTGCTTGAGGAAGAAGAGGAAGACCTCGATGCAGGCGATATCCTTCCTCCCGAAATCCTCAAAGCCTGGTTGAAGAACAACCGGGAGAAGGCATCCAAGAAAGCCGCCCCCAAGCGCAAGGCCCCTCCAAGGGCGCCAAAAAAGAAGCCGTAGGCGACGGTTCGCGCGAGAGGGGGGATATATGGGGGGGCACGCGGGGGCGTGTATTCCCCAAAATCCGTAAGACTACGCATTTTTGGGAATTCCACAAAATACTCACAACTATTTGTTGTGCAACATATTAGGCAGTAAGTACAATTTCCATATTACTTTCTTTGCGTAAATTTACGCATTTTTGGTAATAGCGGAATCTACCATAGAACCAGTTGGGAGGGGCCTAGCCTGTTCCCCGCAAGGCGCCCAGGCAGCGCAATAGGCAAAGGGGGATAGAGATGGTCCCATAGACGTAGACGCAGAAGACTACCAAAGAACTGGCCCCCCCCCGCACCCCGGTTACTAGGGGAAAGATATCCAAAGTGACTGGGGGCAAGCCCCCCGCACCCCCGATTCCCCAAACAACACCGCGGAAGAAGAAGCCGCGGAAGAGCGCCTGCGGCACCTTATAAACCTTCTACCTACTACCTGATCTCTTCTACCTAGGTAGGCGGGGGAGCGGGGGCGGCAGCCACCGTCCTTTCGATTTTGG
>CAVGTF010000102.1:0-8644 GCA_963632245.1 Anaerovoracaceae bacterium | reverse complement strand
GCTGCAGGCGGATCGCCCGTGATCGCATTGCCGAAATTACCCTGCTTGTCAATGAAGTAGCCCTTGTTGGCCAGCACCACCAGGGCGTCGCCGATGGAGGCATCGCCGTGGGGGTGATACTTCATGGTCTCGCCCACCACGCTGTTCACCTTGTGGAGGCGGCCGTCGTCAATGGTCTGGAGAGTATGGAGGATGCGTCGCTGGACGGGCTTGAGTCCGTCATCCACATCGGGGATGGCGCGGTCCTTGTTCACATAAGACGCATAGAGGATGTAGTTGGATTCCAACAGATCCCGCAGGGCATCGGAGGAGGAATCCCCGGAATCCCCAGGCACCTCCCCGGAATCCCCGGCATCCGCCACCGCCTCGGGCGCCTCGGCCACCGCCGACTCCGCTTCAATGGGATCGGAGTCCTCTGCAGGCACAGATGCAACGGCCGCGTCCTCCACGGCCGCATCGACGACGGGTTCCTCACTCTCGGGGGCGTTCTTCTTCGGTTTGTCCTTCTTTTGGACCATTGGATGCAATAGCGTTCAGGAAATTCGCAAGACGGAGGCGAAGAGGCGGCACCGCATGCGCGTGTAGTGGTGTGTGTCCCGCCCTCCTCCCTCTCCTCCGGGAGCCTCGTGTCGCCGGAGGGAGTGAGCGGGACGCCGCGTGGTCATGCGGCGACGGTTGTTTTTTAGTGGTGGGAGAAGACGCGTTCGGGGGCGTGATAGAGTGCCACCCCGAGCTCGTTGGCGCGCTGGATGACCTCGGCGTCCTTGATGGATCCGGCGGGGGCGATGATGGCGGTGACGCCGGCCTTCGCGGCCACTTCCACGCCGTCATAGAAGGGGAAGAATCCATCGGATGCCATGACGCAGTCCTGGATGGTTTCCTTGCCCTCGTACTTGCGGAACTTCTCGATGGCCTTCTCCACGGCGCCCACGCGGTCCTGCTCACCGGTGCCCACGCAGACGGTGCCGCCATTCTTGACCATGACCACGCCGTTGGAGCGCACGGAAATATTGATGTACCACGCGGTGAGGAGGTCCTCCTTCTGGCGCTCGGTGGCCTGGACGGTGCTCTCCACGTGTCCCAGAGTCTTGCTGTCGGCGGTGGCGATCTTCAGATCGGCCACGGAGCGCATATTGGTCAACAGGGGCTCGGCAACCACGATGGAGCCATCGGCCAGCACCTTCATGGTGCGGCAGCCGCTCACGTCGTCACCCACATACTTGGGAAGCTTCGCCAGATCGCCGCACTGGAGGATGCGGATCTGCTTGTTGAGCTTCACGTCGGGATTGGTGAAGACCGCCAGCGCGTCCTCGTCAAAAGCAGGAGCCACCACGCACTCCACGAAGGTGGACATGATCTCCTGGGCGGTCTCCTTGTCGACGGGGCGGTTGAAGGCGATGACGGAGCCGAAGGCGGCGCGGGGATCGCAATCGCGCGCCTTCACGTAGACATCCTTCAGGGTATCGGAGCCGGTGGCGACGGCGGCACCGCAGGGATTCACATGCTTCATGCAAGCGCAAGCGGGCTTGTCGAAGTACTTGACGATATTGAGGGAGTAGCTGATGTCCTCCAGGTTGGTCTGGGAGAGGCCGCTCTTGCCGGTCTTGAGGACCTTCATGTCGCCGATGACGCAATCCACCGCAGAAGCGGGCTTGTAGTAGGCGGCGGTCTGGTGGGGGTTGGTGCCGTAGCGCAGGTCATCCACCTTCACGTAGGGAATGCCGAAGAAATCGGTGGTTTCGGGATAGTCGCCCTTATTCTGGGTCAGATAGCTTTTGCGTCCGAGGGTGTCGGCCATGGTGGGAGTCTCCTTCCCCTGCACGGGAAATTGGTTTTGTGGATGGGTGGATGGGTGGAATTACGGGAAAAGTGCCTTCGGGCGTTCAGCCCTTACTTGGCGGTTACAGCCTCGGGCTGCTCCTGGAACTGCATCTGCGCCAGCTGGCTGTAGAAACCGCCCTTCTGGCGCAGCTCGGCATCGGTGCCCTTCTCCAGGACCCGGCCGTCCTCCATCACCAGGATGCAGGAGGCGCTGCGGACGGTGGAGAGACGGTGCGCGATCGCCAGGACGGTGCGGTTCTTCATGACATTGTTCAGTGCCTCCTGGACCAGCCGTTCGGTGACGGTATCCAGGGCGCTGGTGGCCTCGTCGAGGATGAGGATAGGCGGATTGCGAAGGATTGCGCGGGCGATGGCAACGCGCTGCTTTTGGCCGCCGGAGAGCAGATCGCCGCGCTCGCCGACCACTCGCTGGAAGCCCTCGGGGTGTTCCTGGATGAACTCCAGCGCCTTTGCCTGACGGGCGGCCTCCACCACCTCCTCGTGGGTGGCATCGGGACGGCCGTAACGGATATTCTCCTCGATGGTGGTATTGAAGAGGAAGGTATCCTGGGAGACCACGCCCACCAGATTCCGGAAATCGCCGATATCCACCTGCCGCAGATCCACGCCATCGATGGTGACGGCGCCGCTGGTGGGATCGTAGAAGCGCGCCAGAAGATTCGCGACGGTGCTCTTTCCGCTGCCCGTCTGACCGACCAACGCCACCATCTCGCCCTTGCGGACCGTCAAGTTCAAGCCCTGCAGGACATCCTGGCCGTCGGCAGTATAGCGGAAGGAGACATCGTGGAAGACGATCTCGTCGCGGAATTCCTTCAGATGGACGGGATTTTCTGCCACAGGGAGAGAGGCGTCCTCGTCCAGGACCTGGAAGAATCGTTCGGTGGCTGCGGCGCCCCGCTGGAGGGATGCATTGACCTTCACCAGGTCCTTGATGGGCTTATACATGCTCTGGGCGGCGAAGGCCATTCCGCCTAGGATTCCCAGGGTCAGGCCATTGATGTAGCAGAGCCAGACGAAGACCGCGGCCAGGATCATGGCGGCCAACTGCAACATCGGCTGCACGGCCACCTCCGCACGGATGGCGCGCCGCAATGCCTTGAAGTATCCCTCGTTGACTTTGGCAAATGCGCCCTTCTCACGCTCTTCCTGGTGGAAGGCGCGAATGACCTTCACGCCGCTGAAGCTCTCCTGCATGCGATCGGTGACCTTCGCCACGCCATCCAGCACCCTGTGCTGGAAGCGCTTGAGGAGCCGGCAGATGGCGTAGACGGGGAAGATGCAGACCAGCAGGAGAATCACGAGCACGCCGAACTTCCAGTCCAGCCCGGCCTCCATGGCGGTCATGACGAGATAGGAGCCGGCGGCCAGGATCTGCACGGGCGCCACGATGAGCTCGGGGAAGCTGGTGGAGATGATGCTCTCCACCGCATTGATGTCGTTGGTGCAGCGGCTAATGAGGCTCCCCACTGCCATGTCGTGGCGGGAATAGAACGCCTGTGACTGGTCCATAAGATGGTTGAAGAGCGCGCCGCGCATGTCGGTGACCACGCGGGCGCCCAGCCACTTGAGACAATAGCGGTTTCCCAGGGTGGCCAGCGTCTGGAGCACGAAGAAGAGCCCCAGTCCCAGCATCATGACCACCACAATGCCGTGGGTCAAGTGCTCGCCGTCCCCTCGGTCCACCTCGGGCAGGCCCATCTTCCGCAAGAAGCCATTGGCGGAATCCACATACTTGCCGATCTTCTCGGTCTGGCGGTCGAAGGCGCCGCCGGAACGCTTCTCGCTGGGAAGCACCGCGAGGTCGTCCTTTTCCGGCGCCAGGGTGGTGCCGTCCTCGGTCGTCAGGGACTGCGGGGCGGGGGTGGTCTCCTGGACGTTGACGATGGCGTGACGGTCACCACCGCCCTCCAGTCCGGTGGCCACCATTCCGACCATTCGGCAGAGTGCCAGGAGTGCGCCGCCCTCCACGATGGCGAAGGTCACTCCCAGCAGGAAGGGCAGCCAGTGCCGCAGGGCGTAGGTGCCCAGCAGCCGGCGATAGGCATCGAAGAGCCCGCCTTGGGGCTTTTCGACGATATGGCTATGCTTGTGTCCCATTGGGGCGCGGGGGTTGCGGCACTAGGCCAGCAGCTCCTTGATGGCGGAGGCCACCTCCTCCTTCTGGGCCAGGGTCAGCTCAGGGAAGATCGGCAGCGCCAGGGTCTCCTTGGCGGCGCGCTCGCTCTCGGGGAAGTCTCCCTCGTGATAGCCCAGGTTCTGGAAGCACTCCTGGAGGTGAAGCGGGATGGGATAGTAGACCGCGCTGCCAATGCCGCGCGCCTTGAGGCCCTGCCACACCTGGTCACGCTTGCCATCCTTGATGCGAATCACATACTGGTTGAAGACGTGCCGGGTGGTATAGGGAGCCACGATGGGCGTCTGGATGGCCTCCACGCCCTGGAAGAGACGGTTGTAGTCCGCCGCATTCTGCTGGCGCATGCGGGTCCAGTCGTCCAAATGCGGGAGCTTTTCCAGAAGCACCACGGCCTGAAGCGCATCCAGGCGGAAGTTGCTTCCCACCAGATGGTGGTGATACTGGGGCGCCATGCCGTGGTTGCGCAAAATGTGGAGCTTCTCCGCCTTCTTCGGGTCGTTGCACACCACCATTCCGCCGTCGCCAAAGCAACCCAGGTTCTTGCTGGGGAAGAAGGAGAGGCAGCCGTAATCACCCAGGGAGGCGACACGCTTGCCCTCCCACTCGGAGCCAATTGCCTGGCAGGCGTCCTCGATGACGGGAATACCGTGCTTGCGGGCGATCTCCAGGATGGGACCCATGTCGGCGCTCTGTCCATAGAGGTGCACGGGGATGATTGCCTTGGTGCGGGAGGTGATCTTTGCCTCGATCTGAGTGGCGTCGATATTATAGGTATCGGGGCAGATGTCCACGAAGACGGGCGTGGCGCCGAAGCGGCAGACGGCGCCGGCGGTGGCGAAGAAGGTATAGGGGGTGGTGATCACTTCGTCACCAGGGCCAATGCCCTCGGCCATCAACGCAATCTGCAGGGCGTCAGACCCGGAGGAGACGCCGCAGGCGAATGCGCCGCCGCAGACCTTCGCTACCGCCGACTCCAATTCCTCCACGCGGGGACCCAGAATGAACTGCTGGCTGGCGCAGAGTTCCTCCAGTTTGGAAAGGAGGTCTTTCTGAATGGAGGCATACTGCTGTTTCAGGTCTAGAAGAGGTACGCTCATTGGCAAAAATTCCTTATCTTGAATGACTTATGTAATTGAAAGGGGTCTTCCGCGGGGGAAGGAACGGGCCGTCCGGAGGAGAATTCTCCGGGCGGCCTGAGGGTTCCGTCACCTAGTGGCGTCGGCTATCGCGGCTGAGTGGTTCCCGCGGGGCGGATGTCGTGAATTCGCAGCTGTGGCACCTCGCAGTCGTGGAAGCGATTGATATGCGGGGAGTAGACGATATCCCAGGGTCCCGGAGGCAGCTCGTCGGGCAACCGCGAGAAGGCGATGAACTGCATTCGGCTTCCCTCGGAATCCCTCACCACGCCGCGGGTGTGGGTGCGGCCCGCCAGACCCTTCCGCTCGGGCATGACATTGCGCGTCACGAAAATGGGCTCGGTGTTGCCGTGGCCGAAGGGTTCCAGCTCCTTGAGCTCCTGGAAGAAGACATCGTCCATCTCCCGGAAAGGCACCTCGCCGCAGATGGAAAGGGTGGGACGCATGGACTCGATGCCCAGGACCTTCTGAACGGCGGCATCGAATTCCTCGCTGAAGCGCTCCAGATTCCCCTCTTCCAGGGAGAGTCCGGCGGCCATGGCGTGTCCGCCGAAGCGGATGAGGGTGTCCTTGCACTCGTCCAGGACCTGCACCAGATTCAGGGTTCTCAGGGAGCGCGCGCTGCCGGTGAACTGTCCGGAGGTATCGCGGGTGAGGACCACGCTGGGACGATGATACCTGCGGGTGAGCCGGCTGGCGACGATTCCCACCACGCCCTGATGCCAGGAGTCGCTCCACACCACAATGGAACGGGCCTCGGAGAGGTTCCGGGGAGTGCCAGGACGATACCGCTCGGCAATCTGCTGCTCGGCCTCGGTGACGACCTGCTCCTCAATGGTCTGACGCTCACGGTTCAGACGGTCCAAAATGCCCGCCAGCTCCTTGGCGTGCTCCACATCATGGGCCTCCAACAACCGCAGGGAATCGGTGGGATCGCCCATGCGGCCCGTGGCGTTGATGCGAGGCGCCAGCCGGTAGGTGATGTCGCTGGTCGCCAGGCACTCGCCCACATTCGCAATCTCGCAGAGCTCGTGGACGCCCGGGCGGGTCTGCATGGAGAGCACCTGCAGACCCTGGCGCACCAGAATGCGGTTCTCGTTGAGCAGCGGCACGATGTCCGCCACAGTCCCCAAGGCCACCAAATCCAGCACCGCGTGCAAATCGGTGTCCTCGCCGCCAATCTGGTTCTCACGGCCATACTTCAAGAAGGCGCAGGCCACCTTGTAGGCGACACCCACACCCGCCAAATCCTCGGTCTCCTTGGGAGCCCCCGGCAACTTCGGATCCACAACCACCATCCACTCCTGGGAACCCGTGTCCGCAGGCAACCCCAGGCCAATGGAGCCCACACCCGACAACCCGCCGTGCAACGGCGTGGGACCCGGAGTGTGGTGGTCCGTGATGATCAAATCCAAGTTGATGGCACGCGCGGCATCCACCGCGTCGTAGCTGGTGATGCCACAGTCCACCGTCACCAGCAAGTCACAACGACCCTTCGCATTCTTGTTGATGGAATCCGCCGTCAGACCATACCCGTCGTCAATGCGGTGCGGCAAGTAGCAAATCACATTGCCCCCATTCTCCCGCAAAACCCACGCCAGCAACGCCGTGGCAGTAATGCCATCCGTGTCGTAGTCACCATGGATCATGATCCGCTGGTTCTTCTGGATGGCCTCCCACAACCGACGAGCCGCCGCCTTCGTCCCCGGCAATAAATACGGATCGCCTAAATGGTCCATCTCCGGATGCAAAAAACTCTGCACCGTCGCCGGAGTCACACCCCGAGCCGCTAACACTAACCCAATCGGACGAGATACCGACGCCTCGTCCATCAGGCTGCTCACTAGACTCTCATCAGGATGGTAATACTCCCACTCACGATTCTCCTGCTCGTGGGTACGAATGCTCGCTGTTGTTTCCATTGTGCGTGTTTTCCTAAATAAACAAGGTACTCGAAAACACTATATGCCCGTTTCCAGGAAAGTCAAGACCAACACACCCCAGAAACCCTTAACAAAAATGACATCCCCCGGACAAGACCGGACAAGACGACAATTTTAATCTGACAACGATTGACAAAATATTCGTTTTTCTTCCAAAATCACCTTGCAATCCCCCAGAATCCCGCTACATTAACCCCGATTTCGATACTTTTTTATCATCTCGAACACTTTTTCTGTTTTGTTAGGTTTCATTCTGATCTGAATTCCCCAAGGAGGTTTTTTGATGGAAAAGAAGAAGAAGGCAGAGGTCGCCGCTGCGGCTCCGGTTTTGACTCCGGAGGAGCAGGAGGCGCGGGATCGCGCGGTTGTTGACGCGATTGTTGCGAAGGTGAAGGCCGCCCAGGAGGTGTATGCGAACTACACCCAGGAGCAGGTGGACAAGATTTTCCGTGCTGCGGCCTTGGCTGCCAACGCCATGCGGATTCCGCTGGCGCAGATGGCGGTTGAGGAGACTGGCATGGGTGTGGTTGAGGACAAGATCATCAAGAACCACTACGCCTCCGAGTACATCTACAACAAGTATGAGCACATGAAGACCTGCGGGATCATCGAGACGGACGACGCCTTCGGCATGATCAAGGTGGCGGAGCCCCGTGGCGTGATCGCAGGAATCGTGCCCACCACGAACCCCACCAGCACGGCGATCTTCAAGTCCCTGATCTCCCTGAAGACCCGCAACGGCATCGTCTTCAGCCCCCACCCCCGCGCCAAGAAGTGCACCTGCCTGGCCGCGAAGATCGTGCTGGACGCCGCCGTGAAGGCGGGCGCCCCCGCGGACATCATCGGCTGGATTGACTCCCCCACCCTGGGCATGAGCGCCTACCTGATGGGGCACAAGGACGTGAGCCTGATCCTGGCCACCGGCGGCCCCGGCATGGTGAAGGCGGCTTACTCCTCCGGCACCCCCGCCGTCGGCGTGGGCCCCGGCAACACCCCCGTCATCCTGGACGACACCTGCGACGTGGAGACCGCCGTGAGCTCCATCCTGCTCTCCAAGACCTTCGACAACGGCATGATCTGCGCCTCCGAGCAGTCCGTCACCGTGCTTTCTCCCATCTACGAGCAGGTGAAGAAGGAGTTCCTGAAGCGCGGTGCCTACATCCTGAACAAGAAGGAGGCCGAGGCAGTCGGCAAGGTGATCCAGATCGACGGCAAGCTGAACTCCAAGATCGCCGGCCAGAGCGCGGTGAAGATTGCGGAGATGGCGGGCCTGAAGGTGCCTGCCGGCGCGAAGGTGCTGATTGCGGAGGTCAAGGGCGTCGGCGTGGACGTGCCCTTCTCCCGCGAGAAGCTCTCCCCCACCCTGGCTCTCTACAAGGCCGACACCTACGAGGAGGCCGTCGAGAACGCCAAGGCGCTTCTCAAATACGGCGGACTGGGACACACCGCGGTCCTCTACACCAACCCCCAGAACGAAGAGCGCATCCGCGAATTCGGCCACATCATGCTGGCCAGCCGCGTGCTCATCAATACCCCCAGCTCCCAGGGCGGCATCGGCGATCTCTACAACTTCGCCCTGAATCCCTCCC
>CAVGTF010000101.1:0-8755 GCA_963632245.1 Anaerovoracaceae bacterium | reverse complement strand
GTAGGGTCATTGTGCCCTGAAGGGATCCGGATTTTCGTCATAAGTATCTCTCATCCAACGCAAACGGGCGGATCTGATCCTCCCTCCTTTCCTGTTGCCCATGAAAAAGCTGTTCTTCTCCCTATTGTCCGTCGTGATGGCGTCGGCATTTGTCCTGTCGGCCGAGATGGTCACCCGCATTGAGGTCGTGGACCTGACGGGCGGTTCGAACCAGGAGGCCCTGGAGCAGGTGGTGTATGCCACCATCGGCACGAAAGTCGGCGAGGACTTCTCGCTGCCGCGCCTCTCCCAGGATGTAAGTGCGCTTCTGAAGGTCCGTGGCGTGGACGATGTCCAGACGAAGGTAGGCCAGCGCGAGGACGGCTCCGTCCTGGTCACCTACCTGCTCACCTTCCGCCAGCGCGTCTCCGCCATTGACATCGAGGGCGCCACCGCCTTCCGCGCCAAGGCGCTTGCCAAGAAGTGCACCACAAAGATCGGCGAATTGGTGGACGACGTCAGCCTGGCTGCGGATCGCAAGCGAATCCTGGACAAGTATGAGAAGGCGGGCTACCACGGCGTGGAAGTGACCACGCGCCTAGAGAGCGATCCCGCCGTTCCCGGTTCCGCCCGGGTGGTCTTCCAGATTGTGGAGGGTGCCGCCCGCCAGAAGCTCAAGGGCGTCTTCTTCGAGGGAAACACCGCCTTCACCCAAAGCGAGCTGCGGGACCAGGTGCTCACCAAGCGCCAGTGGTGGCGCTACATCTTCCGCATGGGCAACTACTACAACCCCGCACTCCAGAATCTGGATATCGACAAAATCCTGTCCCTCTATGCCACCAAGGGCTACCTCGATGCCCAGGTGACCTCCGTGGACCAGCAGTCCCTGGATGACGGCAAGTGGGTCCGACTGGTCTATCACATCCAGGAAGGACAGCCCTACACCCTAGGCACCCGCACCTTCGAGGGTCAGACCCTCTTCACCGCCGAGAAACTCCTGGAGCAGACCAAGATGCAGCCCGGCCAGCCCTACTCCTCCACCCTGGCCGATGCCGACCTGGAAGCCATGAAGGGCCTCTATGAGGGCCGCGGATACCTGGATCTGCGCTTCACTCCCCAGCTGCAGAAAAATGCCGACACCCACGTGGTCAATGTGGCCTACCGCATCCGCGAAGGCGAGTCCAGCCGCATCGGCGATATCACCATCTCCGGAAACTCCTACACCCGCGACCACGTCATCCGCCGCGAGCTGGCAATCTTCGAGGACGACCTGGCTGACAGCCGGAAGATCCGCCAGACCAAGAACCGCCTGGAGAACCTGGGATACTTCGAAAGCGTGGAGATCCTCCCCAAGACCACTGCCAACCCCGCCCGCCGCGATCTCTCCATCGAGGTAAAAGAAAAACCCACCGGCTCCATCTCCGTGGGCGCCGCCTTCTCCAGCGAAGACTCCGTCCTGGGATTCCTGGAACTCTCCGAAGCCAACTTCAGCCTTGACAAGCTCCTGGGACTGGAGAAGCCCAAGGGTGACGGACAGCGCATGCGCGCCTACCTGGCCGTGGGTTCCGATACCCAGAACTTCTCCCTCTCCCTCACAGAGCCCTCCCTCTTCGACGGACCCTTCAGCCTCACCAACGAGGTCTTCCTCCATACCCGCTACGAAGACGAATACGACGAGCGACACATCGGATACGCCATCACCCTGGGACTCCCCGTCTCCTTCAAGGTCCCCTTCCTCCCCGACCACACAGAATACTGGCGCGTCTCCCTGGGACTGCGCATCGAACACATCCGGATCTCCGATCTCGATGACGAAGAGGAGTTCGACGAAAACGACGGCAACTACCCCGACGACGTGAAATTCCCCAAGGGACGCAACTACTCCATGCGCCGCGACGAGGGCGGTGACTTCGCCAACCGACTCATCCTCTCCCTCTCCCGCGATACCCGAAACCACTACATCTTCCCCAACCGCGGAACACGCTTCTCCCTCGATGCGGAATACGTCACCCGCGCCCTGGGCTCCTACGCCGACTACCTCAAGTTCCACGCCGGCGCCGAGGGATTCTTCCCCGTCTACAAAGATGTCTTCCTCCGACTCTCCGCAGACGCACACACCGCACAGCACCTGGGCGGCGACGACATCAAGATCTTCGACCGGTACTTCGCCGGCGGATACGGCACCATCCGCGGCTTCAAGCGCCACGACGTGAGCCCCGTCAACCGCAACGAAAACTCCATCGGCGGCTCCACCATGCTGGTGGGCACCGCGGAACTCATCAAGCCCGTCAAGGACTTCATGTTCTTCAAGGTCTTCTGCGATGTGGGCAATGTCTGGTGGGACGACTTCGATGCCGATCTCGGTGACCTCAATGCCTCCCTGGGGCTGGGCGTCCAGTTCCGGCAGGTCCCCATCCGCTTCGACTACGGATACCCCATCATCACCAAGGGGGACCACCTCGACGGAAGGAGCGGACGCTTCCACTTCTCCATCGACTACTCCTTCTAGGATAGAAAACCACGCGCGCCCTGCATTACCCCACACACAGGGCGCGCGTTCTACAAACGCCCACACCACTACAAAATAGGCAAAACTCTTAGTTTCTAACTTTTCGGCGCATCATTTTGCGCCGGGGCGCTTTGCCGCCGACTATGCGTATTTTCAACCTATACATCGCCAAGAACCTGCTGGGGACGCTGTTGCTAGCGCTGGGCATCCTGACCTTCGTCATGATGTCGGTGCACCTCTTCCGCCTCTTTGCGATGCTGGCCAGCGGCGTTTCGCCATCGGTATTGGGGCGGATCTTCCTATGCTACCTGCCGGATGTCCTGCGCTACGCATTGCCCTTCTCCATCCTGGTATCCACCGTACTGGTCTTCAGCCGCATGAGTGCGGACAGCGAGATTGTCGCCTTGAAGGCCTCGGGAATTGGCCTCTGGCAGATCACTGCCCCGGCGCTGGTTCTCACGCTGATTCTGTGTGCCGCGGGCGTATGGCTGGCCATGGATATCGCGCCGCGCCTGCGCTACGATGGCGAGCGAATCCGTTGGCAGGCGGTCACCACCAGTCCCCTGGCACTCTTGGAGCCCGGCGCCATCACGAATCTCTCTGGGCAGACCTCCATCCGCGTGGGCTCCCGGGATCCCGAGAGCGGTCTTCTGCAGGATGTGCATATCTACCAGCTGGACAAAAATGGCGACGCCCTCCAGGAGATCACCGCCCGGGCCTGCCGCATTGAGGCCGAGCCCGAAGCGCGTACCCTCCACCTGACCCTCTACCACTTCTCCATCGCCAAACGCGCCGTCTCCCAGGAGACCCTGGAAAAACAGCGGGATGCCGCACGCCAAACGCCGGATTTTCTCACCGGCGAGACCCTCACCCTCCAATTGGAATACGGCACCCTCCAGGACCGCAAGACCCTGAGCCGCAAGATCAAGATGATGCCCGTGAAGATGCTGCTGGCCGACTTGATCTGGCAGCGTTCCCAGGGACAGGATGTATCCAAGTATTGGTACGACTTCCACTACCGCCTGGCACTGGCGTTCTCCCCCCTGGCATTCCTCCTCATGGGAATCCCCTTCGGCATCCGAAACCGCCGCAGCGAGGCCGCCAGCGGATTGGTCATCTGCCTGGCATTGGCACTCGTCTACTACGGCGTAATCCTCCTCTGCGACAGCCTTGTCAAACACCCGGAACTCCACCCGGAATACCTCATCTGGCTACCGAATCTCCTCTACCAGGTCGGAGGACTCGTCGCCCTCGCACGGCTCGCCCGACACTGAGAACGCCCCCGCACTATCTCCGTATCCGTATCCCACCATGAGACAGCTCCTCCTCCTCGCCGCGCTCCTCCCCGCGCTCCTGCTGCAGGCGCTCACCTGGACAGACTCCGATCTCGGATTCCTCAACGAGACCGCCATCCGCCAGGCCGCCGCGAATGCCACACTCCAGAAGTATCCCGATGCGGACACCATCCTTTTGGACGAAGAGGCACGCCTGGAATACCAGCCCGATGGCTCCTACGTGCAAGTCTGCGACACCGCCAAGAAGATCATGACTCTGGCCGGCGTGGAATCCAGCCGCGAGCTCCAGAGCTACTACGACGCAAAGTATAGCCGCGCGAAGATCTCCCTGGTCCAAATCCTCCGGGGCAGCGAGACCATCCCCCTGGATCTGGCCGCCTGCACCCAGGAGATGACCGAAAACAGCCAGATGGGCAGCAATATCTATGATCCCGACCACCGCGTCATCAAGGTAACCGTGGCCGGTCTGAAACCCGGCGATGTGCTGCGCGCAGTCTATGTGGACGAAATCCAGAAGCCCCGTGTGCCCGATTCCTTCAGCCAGAGCTTCCTGCTGGAACAGGATCAGCCCATCCTCCACACACGCATACAGGTCCAGGCCCCCGCGTCCCTCCCCCTGAAGTCCATGATCGTGAAGGACGCCCAGGGGAAGCCCCCCGTCTTCCAGCAAACCGAGCACTCCGGCGGCATCCTCTACTCCTGGGAAACCGCCGAGCCCGTCCCGCAGTATTTCCCCGAGCCCGGAATGCCCTCCGGAGTCGCCGGCCGCCAGCGGGTCCTCATGAGCACCTTCGAATCCTGGGCACAAGTCTCCCAATGGTATAACGACCTCTGCCAGCCCCGACTGGTCCCCGACCAGAACATACGCGACGGCGTAGAGGCCCTCTTGCGTGGAATTGACGACCCGAAAGAGAAGGTCCTGGCACTCTACAACTTCGTCTCCCAGAAGGTCCGCTACATGGGCCTGACCCTGGAAGACAGCGCCCCCGGATACGAGCCCCACGATGTCACCTTCACCTACGCGCAGCGCGCCGGCGTCTGCCGCGACATGGCCGCGCTGCTGGTCTCCATGCTCCAGGTGGCCGGCTTCGAATCCCACCCCGCACTCATCCACGTGGGATATCCCAAGGACGAAGAGGTCCCGCAGCCCTTCTTCAACCACGCCATCACCGCCGTGAAACTCCCCGGTGACGAAGAATGGACCCTCCTGGATCCCACTGCCTCCAACGCCAAAGATCCCTTCCCCGCCTATCTCTCCGATACCAGCTACCTGGTGGCAACCCCCGAGGGCGATCCCCTCCGCCGCGCGGCCGTCACCCCCTGCGACCGCAACCAGACCGCCATCCAGACGGTGGCGAAGCTCTCCCCCGAAGGCGATCTCTCCGTCCGCGCAAAGATCCTCTTCCAGGGCCTCGCCGATCAGGCATACCGGAACTTCTTCCTGGATTGCCCCCCCGAGCAGCGCCGGCTCTTCTTCCAGACGCAGATCTCAAAGGTCCTTCCTGGCGCCACCCTGGAATCCCTGGAAATCCTCCCCGAGGACCTCATGGATCTCTCTCACGTCCTGGAAGCGCGCTTCTCCTGCAAGGCGCCACAGGCACTCATCGCCGGACGCTCCACAAAGGACGGCGCGCCCGATCTGGCCCCCGGCGCCACCGCAATGCTGTCGTTGCCGCGCTTCTCGAAGGTCATCGGACTCAATCTGCTCCCCTTCGGCCAGGCCACGCTGGACAAGCGGCGCTTCCCCCTGGAGACCTCCTGCGCCGCCTCCGTCGCCGAGGAACTCCTGGTAGACCTGCCCGATGGCGTCGAAATCCTCTCCGCCCCGAAATACACCGATCTGGACGACGAGTCCTTCTGCCTCAAGCGCACCCTGGATACCCTCCCCGGACGCCTTCACTACCGGGGCTTCTACGCCAACAAGGCAGTCCGCTTCTCCCCCGAGCAATACGACCGGATGAAGCGCGCCCTGGCGATCCGGGATGCCGAAGACCGCAAGATGGCGATCCTCCGTTTCCAGGAGACCGCCCCCGAGGCCGCCGCAAAGGACTCCGCCGAGCAGCAGGAGCAAGCGGACCTCGACATTTTGGAACGGAAGACCGTGGTGCAGGTGCTCTCGCCCTCCAGCTGGACCGTGGAGACCTCCACGAAATACAAGGTCCTCACCTACGCCGGCATCCAGTCCGCCGATATCTCCATCCCCTTCAATCCCGCCTGGGAGGAAGTCGAAATCCTCCTGGCGCGCGTGACCACCGACGGCAAGCCCCAGGATGCCCCGAAGGAAAACCAGAATCTCATGGATGCCAGCTGGGCCGCCTCCGCGCCCCGCTATCCCGCCGGAAAGATCCTGGTGTTGAGCCTGCCTGGCGTGGAGGTGGGCAGCGAAGTGGAGGTCCAGATTCGCCGCACCCTGAAGAACCGCCCCTTCTTCCGCTATTCCGAGACTCTCCGCGATGACGACCCCATCCGCCTGTGGAGCCTGGACATCCTGGCGCCGAAGGAACTCGCCGTAAAGCCCAAGTATCTGCCCAACGGCTGGCTGGATCTCCCCCAGGACACCAAGGATCCCGTGAAGGTCGACCAGCGGAAATACTCCCTGCCCGGCGATATGGTCCGCTATAGCCTGGTGGCACAGAATCTCCCCGCCATCCACCAGGAGAGCTCCCGCCCACCCGAATACGCCTATCTGCCCACCGTGGTAGTGGATGCCGGCGACTGGGGCGACTACGCAAAGTCCCTCTCCCGCATGGTGGATGCCCTGGGCGACGGCGGCGATGCCATCCAAGCCATGGTGGCGCCCCTCCTGGAGCTCTCTCCCGAAGACCGCCTGGTGGAGATCCGCCTCTGGATGGAGAAGAACATCCGCCAGAGCGGCCCCGCACACTACGCACTCCCCCTCTCCTGCCTCTCCACACCCGAAATCACCGCCCGCGACGGATATGGAAATAGCGCCGACCGCGCCATCCTCTACCGCGCACTCCTGAAGGCCGCCGGCTTCGAACCCCGGCTCTACCTGGCAAGCGATACCCCGCAATACAAGGAACTCCAGCTCTTCTACCGAGAATTCCCCAATGCCGCACTCTTCTCACAGTGGCTGGTCTCCGTCACTCTAAACAAAGAGGAGATCTGGTTCAACGACCAGAGCCAGTATTCCCAGTTCGGCACCAGCCGCTACGACCACGGAATCCTCCTGGCGCTGGACGGCGGATCCCTCCGCACCATGAATCTTCCCCAAGACTACCAGGACCGTTCCCGTTGCCACTGGACCCTGAAAGTCGCCGATGACGGCTCCGCAGACCTCACCGTGGAGGAGACCATCCAGGGCAGCCGTTTCGGCACCCTCAAGCGATACTACCAGTGGCTCACCCCCGAGGAACGCCGCCGGCACTATGTCCAGCTGGTCAGCGATATCGCCCAGGACGCCACACCCGTCACGCCCGACCTGACCACCGACTTCCAGCACTACCCGGGAACCATCTCCTACACCGTGAAACTGGCAAAATGCGCCGTCCTGGAAGACGGCTTCTGCTATCTGCGGCTCCCCGTCAATCTGGCGTCCCCCCTGGCTGCCGCACGGGATCCCCGCGAATTCCACCCGCTCTACCGCCCCCGCTTCCAGCAGAGCACCATCGTCCTCGACGTGGAGCTGCCCGCGCAGTTCCGCACTGTGGTGCTGAAGCCCGCGCGCTTTGCCTGGAAGGCGCCCGACGGCACCGGCAGCCTCCTCTGGCAAAGCGAGGGCCGCGAGCCCGCCGCCAATTCCCCCAGAAAAATCACCTTCACCTACGAATGCCAGCTGGCGCCCGGAGTCACCCCACTGAGGCTCTATCCGCAGTACCAGGAGGCCTACCGCAGGCTCCTCCATCCCGACGCCACCACACTCCTTCTGGCTAAGTAGCGCCACTCACCACACACACCTAGACCGCGGCATCCCATCCCACCGCGGCTAGCATAAACTCACTCCCGCGCCGCCACGCCGATGATTCCACCGACGAGCCGCGGCGCCCCGATCATGCCTTTCCTCGAACACTGCTCATACCTCACACCCGTCCATCTGGGACGGCACTTCCAGACCATCTACCCGAGCTTCTTCTCAAAGGCCCCCGATGCCAACTACCAACGGGAGAAGCTGTCCCTGGACGACGGAGACTTCCTCTATTTGGACTGGGCGGCCGTTGACACGCCCTCCGACCAGCTGCTGATCATCTGCCACGGACTCTGCGGAAGCACCCACCGGCACTACTGCCTCAGCATGGTACACGCCTTCCGCCAGAAGGGCATCCCCTGCCTGGCATGGAACTACCGCGGCACCGGACAGGTGGAGAACCAGACCAGCCGCATCACCTGCAATAACTCCACCGACGACCTGCACCGCGTGGTCCTCCACGCCATCGAGAAGGGCTACAAGCGCATCTATCTCTCCGGCTTCTCCATGGGCGGAAATCTGGTCATGCTCTACTTGGGCCGCGAGCGAAAGATCCTCCCCCCCGAAGTAAAGGGCGGCATCGCCATCTGCGCCCCCATCGACAGCTCCGCCTCCATCGACGCCACCCACAAAGCGCTCTTCGGCATCTACGAGCAGCACTTCCTCAAGAAGATGAAGCAGCGAATCCTCTCCGTGGCAAATCTCTACCCCGGATTCGATTTCACCAATACCATGAAGGCGCACTCCTTCCGGGAATTCGACAACGCCTTCACCGCCCCCACACAGGGCTTCAAGGACGCCGAGGACTACTACAATACCTCCAGCGCAATCCCCTACCTCTCCCAAATCGACCGCCCCACCCTCCTCCTGAATCCCCGAAACGATCCACTTCTCACCCCCAGGTGCTACCCGAAACAGGCCGCCAAAGACAGCCAGTTCTTCTATCTGGAAATCCCCCACGACGGCGGACACTGCGGATTCCTCACCCCAAAGGGCAAAGAATGGTGGCCCGCCGAAAGAGCCCTGCAATTTGCGCTGGAAAAACTC
>CAVGTF010000100.1:0-8873 GCA_963632245.1 Anaerovoracaceae bacterium | reverse complement strand
CCCATCCAGTGCATCTTCGCGCCCGTGTGGTAGAGCGGCGGGATGCAGAGGAAGATGTCGTCGCGAGTCTGTCCGTGGTGATTCTGCTCCACCTTCGCGGCGTGCATGAGGCTCCGGTGGGGGTGGACGATTGCCTTGGGGAATCCGGTAGTGCCGCTGGAGAAGTAGATTGCGGCGGGATCTTCGTCGCGCAGGGGGATATCGGGCGCCTTTTCGGAGCAGTAGCTCACCAGGGAGTTATAGGGCTCTGCGAAGGTGGGGCAGTCGCCGCCCACGTAGAGCAACGTGCAGCGGCGGGGGAGACGATCGCAGATGGCCTCGATGCGTCCGACGAATTCGGGTCCGAAGACCAATAGATCCACATCGGCCAGATCCAGGCAGTAGCGGATTTCCTCGGGGGTGTAGCGAAAATTCAGGGGCACCGCCATGCAACCGCTCTTCAGGATGCCGAAGTAGATGGGGAGCCACTCCAGGCAGTTCATCAGCAGAATGCCCACTTTCGTGCCACGGGGCAGCCGGCGCGTCAGCAGGAAATTCGCCATACGGTTCGCCTTCTCATCGAACTGCCGCCAGGTGATCTCGGAGCGGAAGGAATCCACCGCGCTGGACTCGATCAGAGAATACTCCCGCCAGGTAGCATGACGCTTCTCCATCTCCTGGGGATTGATCTCAACCAGGGCCACGTCGTCACCAAAACGACGCGCGTTCTCTTCCAAAATCTTTGTGATGGGCATAAATGTGAAAAAAGGAGGAGGGAGGAAGGAGGAGGGAGGAAGTTAGGCCAGGGTTTCGCGGGGCGAAACCCCGCGCCGGAATTTACCGGCGCGTGCGTTAAGCGGCGCGAAAGGGCACCGCAGTTGGGAGTCAGGAGTTAAAGAATGATGCCAGCGCCGCAGTCTAAGTAGGAAGAATCAGAAAGTGGCGTCTTGTGTCCAAGAAAGCAAAAACTAAGAGTTTTGCCCTAGGGCGCAACATAGAAAGTAGAAATAGGACCGCCGAAGCTTCGGCGGAAGAGCGCCTGCGGCGCCGCTTTAACCTCCTATCTTCTACCTGCTCCCTACTACCTAGCCCGCACAGGCGGCTTCCCGCCGGCGTCGGCTAGTAGTCGTCGTCTTCGTCGTCGGCGGCCTCTTTAGCGACCTCCTCGATGGACTTCTGCTCCTCGATGGCGGCGCGGAGGCGTTCCAGGGCCTGGTTCTGGATCTGGCGGACGCGTTCGCGGGTGCGCCCGATGGCGTGGGAGACCTCCTCGAGGGTCTTGGGCTTCTCGCCGTCGAGGCCGAAGCGGAGCTTCAGGATGACGCGTTCGCGCTCGGGGAGCTTACTAACCATCTTCATCATGAGGGCGAGGGTCTCGTCATCCTGGATGATGTCATTGGGGGCGATGGTCTTGTCATCGGGGATGATGTCCTTGAACTCGCCTTCGGCGCCATTTTGGATAGGATCGAAGAGGGAGATGGTGCTGGCCTTTCCCTGTCGCAGGCCGATGACGGTGCGCTCGGTGAGATTGATCTCGTTGGCGATCTCCTTGTCGGTAGGCTCCCGTCCCAGAGTCTGGGTGAGCTTCGCCTTCGCATTCTGGATCTTTCCGATCTTGCTGGCGGACTGCACGGGAATGCGGATGGTGCGCGCCTGATTTGCCAGGGCACGGCGCATGGACTGCTTGATCCACCAGGCGGCGTAGCTGGAGAGCTTTGCGCCCTTGGAGGGATCAAACTTCTCCACTGCGCGCATAAGGCCGATATTTCCCTCGCTGATGAGGTCCAGCAGAGGCAGTCCCAGTCCCTTGAAATCGTGGGCGATCTTCACCACTAGGCGGAGATTCGCATTGATGAGTCGCGCGCGGGCTTCCTGGTCCCCCTTGGCAATGCGCTTGGCAAGCCGCGCCTCCTCCTTCTGGTCGACGAGTTCGAACTTGCCGATGCTCGCCATGTAGAGTTTCATTGTGTCATTGTCGGAAATCATGCTTGCGTTCCCTCTGCTTTCTTCTTTCTGTCCACCCCTCGTTCCGCGGGCGCGGGACCTTGTTGTCTCTTTCCTTTCTTGCTAGCGCGGGCCACCATGTTTTCCAGCAGTTCCGCGACGCGGCGGTTGGAACTCCCGCCACGTGAAAATTCTTCTCCGGATTCCTCATTAATGAGGGTCCGCAATGCCAGCAGCGCCTGATTCTGGACCTGCCGCACCCGCTCCCGGGTGAGATGCACAGTCTGGGAGACCTTCTCCAGCGTCCAAGGCGTCCCCCGCGTCAAGCCAAAGCGCAAATCCAGGATCTCACGCTCCTGGGCATCCAGGGCGGCCAGCAGCTTCTGGAGGACCACCATCATCTCCGCATCGTCCAGCACATGGTCGGGCGTGGGCGAGGACTCATCGGCGAGCACATCGGTGAGCTCGCCGTCCATGCCGGGCTGCAGCGGCGCCTGCAGCGAGACGGTGGTGGAGCGCCCCACGCGGAGGCCATTCACCGTGCGCTCGGTCAGATTCGAGGCGGCGGCGATCTCCTTTGCGGTGGGTGGACGACCCAACTGCTGGGAGAGACGCGCCTCAGCGGCATGAATCTTCACCATCTTCATGGCGGACTGGGTGGGCACCCGGATGATGGGGGCCTGGTTGGAGAGCGCCCGGCGCATGGACTGCTTGATCCACCAGGCGGCGTAGCTGGAGAGCTTCGCGCCGCGGGTGGGATCGAACTTCTCCACTGCGCGCATGAGGCCGATGTTCCCCTCGCTGATGAGGTCCAAGAGGGGCAGTCCCCGGCCCTTGAAATCGTGGGCAATCTTCACCACCAGGCGCAAGTTGGCCTTGATCAGCATGCTCCGGGCCTCATTGTCGCCCTGGGCAATCCGACGGGCCAACTTCGCCTCCTCGGCAGGCGTGACCCGCGGATATCGCATGATGCTCTCCATGTAGAGCTTGAGGGTATCGTTGTCAGCAATCACAGCGCGTACTCCCAAAATGGGTGGTTTCTGGAAAAGTGTCTTCCGTTAACGAATGGTCTTCGTCAATTATTGACAAAACCGGACGCAATTTCAACCCCGGATGCAAAAAAATTCCGATTTTTCCGGGATTTTCCGTGATTTTCCGCCATTTTCGGAGGCCTTTGGCGGGAGAGTGAAAGGCGTGTGTGGGGATTGTAAAACGCGGGAGGCGGCATATAGTACGCCTTCCGACGCTGGATCATTCTTTTCATACCATAATCCCCTATCCTATCCAGGAAGCAATTTAGGAGCGAAACATGTCCGTTCATCCCAGTCTGAAGACCAAGGGTTCCGTCACCGAGAAGCGCAACGTTCTGAAGCGTTACGAGCGAGTGGACAAGCTTAAGAAGGAAGGCCGTCTGAAGGACGGTGACAAGGTCTGGGGTCTGCCCAAGACCAAGCCCGAGGCATAAGCTCGCCTCCGCCTCCCCATCTCGGCCGGGCTCCGTCCGGCGAGCCGCGACGCATACCCCTGCCTTTTCTTTTTCCTTCTATATAAAGCAGGTTTTCCGCCGCTGTCTTCTCGACCGCATCCCCCAGAGAATCCAATCGTGGGAGGGTGCGGTTTTGTTTTTCTCTGATTTCCCCTTTGGACCCAGGAGGCATTTCCCATGTGGAACTACACCGACAAAGTCAAGGACCATTTCCAGAATCCCCGCAACGTGGGCGTCTTGCCTGACGCCGACGGCATTGGCGAGGTAGGCAACATCATCTGTGGAGACGCCATGAAGCTCTCCGTAAAGCTGACCGAGGACAAGAAGCGCATTGCGGATGCCCGCTTCCAGACCTTCGGCTGCGCCAGCGCCATCGCCAGCGCCAGCGCCTTGACCGAGCTGTTGAAGGGCAAGACGGTGGAGGAGGCCTCGAAGCTGACCAACCAGGACATCGCGGACTACCTGGGCTCCCTGCCCGAGGCGAAGATGCACTGTTCTGTCATGGGCATGGAGGCCTTCCAGGCGGCCTTGGCTGACATCCGGAAGAAGCACCCCGATTATCCGCTGCCCGGCGCTCCCAAGCTGGAGGGCGAGGACCGGATCGTGTGCGAGTGCTTCCAGGTGACGGAAAAGACCATCCGCGAGGTCATCCGGTTGAACCACCTGACCACCGTGGAGCAGGTGACCTTCTACACCAAGGCAGGTGGCGGTTGCCGCGGTTGCGTGGGCGAGATCCAGTCCATTTTGGACGACGAGCTGGGCAAGAGTGCCAAGACGCGCACGGCTTCCCAGGCGGCGCCCACGCCCTCCCCCATCGCCGAGACCGTGAAGGAAAACCTGGGTCCCCTGACCCCCTTCCAGAAGATGCGCATGATCCAGCAGACCTTCGACGAAATCATCCGTCCCGGCTTGCAGGCCGACGGCGGCGATGTGGAGCTGGTGGATGTGAGTGACGACAAGGTGACCATCCGCCTGCAGGGGCACTGCGCCACCTGCGCCCTGGCCGACCAGACCATCGAGCACTGGATCGAGGCAAAGCTCCGGGAGCGCGTCTCCGCCGCCATCACCGTGGTGGCCGCGAAGTAATAGCCGCCACCACCCGCACTCCAAGAATTCCCCGCCTTCCGTTTTCGTCTTCCGCATTTTGTCCTGCCATGTCTGAGCCAATCATCTATCTGGACAACAACGCCACCACCTGTGTGGCACCGGAGGTCTTCCAGGCCATGGCGCCCTTCCTCCAGCAGGAGTACGCCAATCCCTCCAGCGTCTATCCCTTCGCCGGCCCTGCCGCCGAGGCCATCGCACAGGGTCGCCGACAGCTCGCCGCACTTTTGGGATGCACTCCGGAGGAGCTGATCTTCACCAGCTGCGGTAGCGAATCCGACAACGCGTCATTGCGCAGCGCGGTGAAGACCCAAAGCGGCCGCCGGAATATCGTGACCACCTGCGTGGAACACCCCGCCATCCTGAACACCTGCCGCGATCTGGCAAAGTATGCCGGCGTGCATGTGGACTACCTGAGCGTGGACAGCCATGGCCGCATTGACCTGGAGGAAGCGAAGGCGCTGATCACCGAGGAGACCGCCATGGTCTCCGTCATGTTCGCCAACAACGAAACCGGAAATGTCTATCCCATCCGGGAGCTCTCCCAGATCGCCCACGCGAAGGGCGCGCTCTTCCACACGGACGCCGTCCAGGCCATCGGCAAGATCCCTGTGGACCTAACCAACGACCTGAAGGATGTGGACTTCCTCTCCCTCTCCGGACACAAGCTCCACGCCCCCAAGGGCATCGGAGTCCTCTTCCGCCGGCACTTCGCGCCCTTCGCCCCCTATCTCACCGGCGGACACCAGGAGGGCGGACAGCGCGCGGGCACCGAGAATGTGGCCTCCATTGCGGGACTGGGCGTGGCAGCCGAGCTTTCCAAAAAGCACATTGACGAAGAGAATACCCGCGTAAAGGCGTTGCGCGACCGCCTGCAGGAGGGCCTGCTGGCCACCTGCCCCGACGCCATGGTCAACGGCGATCTGGAGCACCGCCTCCCCAACACCCTGAATATCTGCTTCAAGTATATCGAGGGCGAATCCATCCTGCTACGCCTCTGGGACCGCGCGCGGGTCTGCGCCTCCTCCGGTAGCGCCTGCACCACCGGCTCCCTGGAGCCCTCCCATGTGCTACGCGCCATGGGCCTGGACTACAAGGCGCTCCACGGCACCGTGCGCATCAGCCTGTCGCGCTACACCACCGACAAGGAGATCGACACCGTGCTGGAGGTGCTACCGCCCATCATCCGGAACCTCCGGGACCTCTCCCCCTTCGGACGGGAGGGCTAATCCCCATGGCGCTGGATACCCGCACCCCGCCCCCGCCCATCCCCGATACGCCCATCCACGCAGTGGAGATCCTAACGGAATGCCGGGATGTGGAGCCCCTGGGGGAGCTCCTGGCGACCCTGGACCTGCCGCCGCAGGCGCTCTCGAGCTACGAAGACCTGGAGAAGCGCCAGGGCGTCACCTTCGTCCTCTGCGACACCCCCGCCGAACAGGCCGCCGCAAAGGCGCAGGTAGAGTCGTTGCTTACGCAATGGGGCGACCAATTCCTGGCGCATCCCGTGCGGGAGATCCGCGAGCGGCTGATCCAGCGGGAAGACTGGTCTGAAAGCTGGAAGAAGTACTTCCATCCCTTCCGCGCCAGCCGCCGACTGGTCATCAAGCCCAGCTGGGAGGAGTGCGAGGCCTCCCCCGAGGACATCCTCCTGGAGATCGATCCCGGCATGAGCTTCGGAACCGGCTCCCACGGCACCACCCGCGGATGCCTGGAATTCCTGGACGACCTGGCCGACGACACCAATCCCCAGCGCCCCAGGACCCTCGTGGACGCCGGATGCGGCACCGGAATCCTCACCATGGCGGCACGACGCCTGGGATACGGCCCCGTCTTCGCCTTCGACTACGATCCCCAGGCCATCCTGGTGGCGCAGGAAAATTTCCGGCGGGACGGCATTGGCGAGTCCGAGGTGCTTTTGCGCCAGGCGGATGTCCACGAAGTGCAGACACCCTTCCAGGCGGATCTGGTGCTGGCAAACATCCTGGCGCCCATTCTGTTGGAAGCCCGCGAGAACCTCCTCTCCATGGTGCGTCCCGGCGGCCTCCTGGTGCTCTCCGGCATCCTGACCAGCCAGTATCCCCATCTGCGGGAGGCCTTCCTGCCCACCGGACTCCAGGAGCTGGAGACCCGCACGCTGGCGGAATGGACCAGCGGACTCTTCCGGAAGCCCGAGGCATAGACTCCCATGCCCGAACTCCCCTGGCTCTCGCTCATCCTGCTCTCCGCACTCTTCCTGGGAGTCTACGACTTCTCCAAGAAACACGCCGTCGCCAAAAACCGGGTGATGCCCGTGCTGGTGCTGGCCACCGCCTGCGGGACACTCTTCCTGATCAGCGTCCATATCGCCACCGGAACCTTCTGGGAGACCTTCCGCTGCGACTGGCGACTGTGGTGGCTCACCATGCTGAAATCCGCCATCGTGGGCGGCAGCTGGGTGGCCGGATACTTCGCTCTCCACGACCTCCCCATCTCCCTGGCATCCCCCATCCGCGCCTCCGCGCCCCTCTGGGTCACACTGGGCGGCGCCGTCCTCTACCGCGAGATCCCCACGCCCCTGCAGCTACTGGGCATGGCGATCATCTTCCTGGGATACCTGATCTTCAGCATCTCCGGAAAGGCGGAGGGATTCTCCCTGAAGTCCCGCGGCGTCTGGATGATCGTGGCGGCCACCCTCATCGGCGCCGCCAGCGCCCTCTACGACAAGCTCCTCTTCTCGCCCCTGGGACTGCCCCCCGATACCGTCCAGCTGCACTTCTCCATTGACCTGGTGCTCCTGCTGGGCGCCGTCTGGGCCCTGGAAAAGAAAATCCCCTTCCTGAAGGAAGACCAGCCCTTCCAGTGGCGCTGGAGCATCCCCGCCATCGGAATCCTCCTCATCATGGCGGACTACTGCTTCTTCCACGCCCTCCATGCCCCCGACACACAGGTCGGCGTCCTTAGCCTCCTGCGGCGCTGCTCCGTGGTGGTCTCCTTCGCCTGCGGAGCCTGGTATTTCAAGGAAAAGGACATCCCCCGAAAACTCCTGGGACTCATTCTCATCATCGTCGGCGTCTTCTGCCTGGCATTCTTCTCCAGCCACTAAAACCACCCTACCCCCTCCTTTTTCCCATGTCCAAGAAGAACTCCTCCCAAAAACAGCTCCAAAAGCTCAAGATTGGTCTCATTGGCGGCGGAAAGCGCGGCAGTAGCCTGCAGGAACTCCTGTTGGATATGCCCGATGTGGAGATTGTCGCCGTCTGCGAGCTCTACGAAGACCGCCTGAAGGCAATGGTGGAGCGCTGCACGAAGAAGGGCCGCCCCGCCCCCAGCAGCTACGACAGCTACATCGACCTGCTGGACAACGTGGAAGACCTGGATTGCGTCATCGTCCCCACCGCCTGGGAGAGCCATGTGCCCATCGCCGTGGCCGCCATGGAGCGCGGGATCCCGGTGGCCTTCGAAGTCGGCGGCGCATACTCCCTGGATGACTGCTGGCAGCTGGTGCGTGTCCAGGAGGCCAGCGGCACTCCCTGCATGATGCTGGAGAATTGCTGCTACGGCCGCAATGAGATGGCGATCCTGAAACTGGTGAAAGAGGGCCTCTTCGGCGAGGTGGTCCACTGCGAGGGCGGCTACCACCACGATCTGCGCCAGGAGATCTGTTGCGGCGAAGAAAACCGCCATTACCGCCTGCGCAACTTCAAGGCGCGCAACGGCGAGCTCTATCCCACCCACGAGCTGGGCCCCATCGCCAAATGGCTGGACATCAACCGCGGCAACCGGATGGTCTCCCTCACCGCCACCGCCTCCAAGGCCCGCGGCCTCAATGCCTGGGCGAAGGAGCACAAGGGCGAAAACCACCCCCTGGCATCCTACCCCTTCAACGAAGGCGATATCGTCACCACCGTCATCAAATGCGCCAACGGCGAGACCATCGTCCTCACCCACGACTGCTCCCTCCATCGCCCCTACTCCCGCGGAAATGTCATCCAGGGCACCCGGGGCATCTACATGGAGGACAAGGCGGCGGTCTCCATCCAGGGAATCACCAAGAGCCAGGAGGGATGGGATCCCGAGACCTGGGAGCCCCTGGAAAAACACTGGGATACCTTCGAACACCCCCTCTGGAAGAAATACCAGAATGCGGGCGTCCAGGGCGGACACGACGGCATGGACTACCTGGTGATGCGCGCCTTCCTGGAGGCCGTCCGCGACGGCAAGCCCACGCCCATCGATGTCTATGACGCCGCCGCCTGGATGGCAATCACCCCCCTCTCCGAGGCCTCCATCGCACGGGGCTCCGCACCCGTGGAAATCCCCGATTTCACCAACGGCCTCTGGGTGCAGGAGCGCCCCGTGACCAAGGGCACTTACTGCC
>CAVGTF010000099.1:4256-9007 GCA_963632245.1 Anaerovoracaceae bacterium | reverse complement strand
AAACCCTGGCCTAACTTCCTCCTTCCTCCTTCCTCCTTCCTCCTTCCTCCTTTTTCACAAAAAAGGCCCCTTGCGGATTGAATCCGCAGGAGGGGCCTTTTTTTGCAAATTAGTGGTGGCGCCGCTTGGGAATGCTCTGCTGTGTGCAAGAAAGATAGAGTCTAGAGACTCCGATGCAAGAATTGTCCAGAGTGCCATTATGCGGCGTCACCGGGATTACCATAGTCCCTCCGCCCCGGTTTTCCATTTCAGAGCGGTGGACGATGGCTTTTCGGTGTGTGCTACTTCTGTTGGAAGTCGGGTGTGGCCTCCACATTCAGGAGTTTCTGTGCCCACTCGCGGAGCTTGAACTTCTGGATTTTTCCGGAGGCGGTCTGGGGGAAGTTCTCCACGATGAAGAAGTGTGCCGGGGTCTTGTAGAAGGCGATCTTATTGCGGCAGTAGTCCCGCATCTCCTCCTCGGTCAGATCCGTGACACCCTTCGCCGCGATGATGAACGCGCAGACGATCTCGCCGTACTTCTTATCGGGGGCGCCCACGACCTCGCACTGTTCCACGCGCTTGTTGGTCATGAGGAACTCCTCGATTTCGCGGGGGTAGATATTCTCGCCGCCGCGGATGATCATGTCCTTGAGTCGTCCGGTGATGCGGTAGTATCCCTCTTCGTCCACCTGCCCCAGGTCGCCGGAGTGGAGCCATCCATCGGGCTCGATGGCCTTCTTCGTCTCCTCGGGCATCTTGTAGTAGCCCTTCATGACCGTGTAGCCACGCACCATGATCTCGCCGGTGGTATTGGGGGGGAGTGTCTCGCCGGTATCGGGATCCGCGATCTTGATCTCGATATTCGGCTGGATGGTTCCCACCGTCTGCACACGGCGTTCCAAGGTCTCGTGGGCGCTGGACATAGTGATCACGGGGGAGGACTCCGTGAGGCCGTAGGGGATGGTGATCTCGGGCATATGCATCTCGCGGATGACCCGCTGCATGAGCTCGGTAGGACAGAGCGAGCCGCTCATGATGCCGGTACGCAAGCTACTCATGTCGAACATCTTGAACATCGGGTGATTCAGCTCGGCGTAGTACATGGTGGGCACGCCATAGAGTGCCGTCGCCTTCGCCTTCTGCACGGAGGCCAGCACCAGTAGCGGATCGAACTGTTCGCACATCACCAGCGTGGCGCCGTGGGAGAAGACCGCCATGACGCCCAGCACGCAGCCGAAGCAGTGGAAGAGCGGCACCGGCACGCAGACACGGTCCTCTTTCGTCAGGATCTGCCGCTCGCCGATGTAGTATCCGTTGTTCAGGATATTGCGGTGGGTCAGCATGACGCCCTTGGGGAACCCCGTGGTGCCGCTGGTATACTGCATGTTCACCACATCCTGATTGGAAATGCCGCTCATGGCCTCCTGCAACACGGCGTCATCCACGCTGCGTCCCAAAGCGAAGAGCTCCTCGCTGGAATACATGCCGCGGAACTTCTCCTGTCCCAGATAGCACACCGTCTTCAGGCAAGGAAGGCGCTTGCTGTTCAGATAGCCGCGGGGATTGGTGCGCAGCTCGGGCAACAGCTCGTACATCACGTCCACGTAGCTCACATCCCGCTGGCCATCCACAATGGCCACCATCTTCATGTCGGACTGCTTCAGGACGTACTCGACCTCGCTGATCTTGTAGTTGGTGTTGATGGTCACCAGCACGCAGCCGATCTTTGCGGTGGCGAACATGAAGGTGAGCCACTCGGGGACATTTCGCGCCCAGACGCCCACGTGGTCGCCGCGCTTGATTCCAATGGCAAGAAGGCCCTTCGCCAGATCCTCGCAGCGCTGGTCGAACTCCTTGTAGGACCAGCAGAGGTTCCGGTCGGGATACATGATGAAGGGATGGTCGGGCTGCGTGGCCACCAGGTCCTTCATGAACTCCCCGATGGTCTTTTCGGTAAACAGCTTCGCGTCGTAGATGCTACTCATGGCAGTGTCTCCTCTCAACGCCATCCCTCATTTGGGGGAGTAAATCACCGCCAGAATCCGCGCGCCCTGCTCGCCAGCGGCATGCAGGTGGTGCGGCACGATGGAATCGTAGTAGATGCTCTGGCCCTTCTCCACACGGTAGTGCTCTTTGCCATAGACCACCTCAATGGCGCCCTCCAACACAAAGACGAACTCCTCGCCCTCGTGGCTCGACAGCTCGTATTTCTCCGCAGAAGCCGGCTTCACCTCAACCACGAAGGGCTCCATGCTGCGGTCCGCCTTGTTCACCGACAACGCATGGAAGACCAGTCCGCCCTGGTGACCGCCCGAGAACCGCAGCTCGCCGTCGTCCTCCTTGATGTTGGCATCGCTGATCACAGGCCCCGACAGAGAGGAGTCATCCAGGAAGGTGCCAAGACGGCATCCGAGTCCACGAGCGATGGCCTGCAACGGCGCCAGAGACAACGCGATCTCGCCCTTCTCAATCTGACCCAACAACTCCACCGACAACCCCGTGCGCGCGCCCAATTCCTCCAGGCTCACGCTACGAAGCTCCCGAAGATCACGAATCTTGGCTCCAATGCGATCGTTGACAGGCATGACTGCTCTCCTCAAAAAATGAATTAACTACGACTGCGTTACAAAAAAACACCCCGCCAATCGACGGAGAAAAACAGTGGATGCCCTTACGGCACGCCGTAAGGGCTTAGTACTTAGCGATTAGCGGTTAGTTGCCAGTTGCAAGGACGCTGCGCGGCTCTTCCGCCTTAGCGGCGGTACCGCGCTTCTAGGCCGCAAAGCGGCGCGTACTTTCCAACGACGCGTGCCTTCCTAGGCACAGTTTCGCAGGAAGATCTCCAAAGGACGGAGGGGCTTGCGCCCCCCGAACCCCCGCCTAGTTTCTTCCGCCTACTGACGGTACCTACGCGCCAATCATGGGCGCGCATTGGCGCACGCGCCGGTAGATTCCGGCGCGGGGTTTCGCCCTTGCGAAACCCTGGCCTAACTTCCTCCTTCCTCCTTCCTACTTCCTCCTTTTTCAGGAAGAATAGGCCCCGCCTATTCTTCCAAATGCAGTTCCTGCGCCAGGCGTCGTTCGGCGTCGGCGGCTCGGATTTCGCCGAGGAGACCATCCAGCTCGCCGTCCATGATCTTCGTCAGATCGTAGCGAGTGATGTTGAATCGGTGGTCAGTGCAGCGGCTTTGGGGGAAATTGTAGGTACGGACTTTCTCGGAACGGTCGCCGGTGCCGATCTGGCTCTTACGCTCGGCGGCATTCTTGGCGTCCTCCTCCTGCTGCTTGCGTTCCAGCAACCGAGAGCGGAGAATTCGCATCGCGATATCCTTGTTCTTGTGCTGGGAGCGCTCCTGCTGGCTGGCGACGAAATCGCCGGTAGGCAGGTAAGTGACGCGGACGGCGGAGTCGGTTCGGTTCACGCCCTGTCCGCCGGCGCCGGAGGAACGGAAGACATCGATGCGCAGATCCTCGGGCTTCAGCTCGATATCCACCTCCTGGGCCTCCGCCATCACCGCCACAGTGGCGGTGGAGGTATGGATGCGTCCCTGGGTCTCGGTGACCGGCACCCGCTGGACCCGGTGGACGCCGCTCTCGAAGTGCAGGAGGCTCCAGGCGTCGTCGCCGCGGACCATGAAAGAGACATTCTTCAGACCGCCCACCTCGGTCTCGCTCAGGTCCAGCACCTCCACATGCCAGCCCTTCAGCTCGCAATAGTGGGTATACATCCGGTAGAGCTCGCCCGCAAAAAGGCTGGCTTCGTCACCGCCCGCCGCAGGACGGATCTCCACGATCACGTCACGGCCCTCGTTGGGGTGCGTGGGCAGAATCAGCATCTTCACATTCTTCTCAAGCTCCGGGAGAGTCTCCTCCAGGCTCTTCAGATCCGCGGAGACAAGCTCGCTCATCTCCTGGTCCATCTCGCCAGAAGCAAGCATCTCCTTGTTCTCCGCAATCTGATTCTTGGCATCCTGGAGCTTCTTCCAGGACTCCAGGAGCTTCTTCAGCTTGGTATACTCACGATTCAGCGACTGAAAGCGGTCGGCGTGTGGGCCAGCGAAGTCGAAATGGCTGATCTCCGCCTCCAATTCGGAAAGGCGGTCGGTGCTCGTCTGGATGTAGCTGGCAAAATCCATGGAAATTCGGGGGAGAGGGAGAGAAGAACGGGAAGGAAAGGGCAAAAATATGCGGCAGGGAAAATAGTGGTCCCCTGCGCGAAGGAAAGGCGGGTCGTCCGATGGGACGCGATATGCTCCCTGCCTTTACGGAAAAAGGAAAGGGGGAGCCCCTCCTGGTGGAAGGAGCTCCCCCGAAATGCCGGAAGGCTACTTCTTCAGATTGGCGTAGCGGCGGCGGAAGGCGTCCACGCGGCCCTCAGTATCCACCAGCTTCTGCTTGCCGGTGAAGAAGGGGTGGCACTTGGAGCAGATACCGATGTTCACCGCGGGGCTGGTGGACTCGCACTCGAAGACGTTGCCGCAGGCGCAGGTCACCTTGCACTTCACGTATTTGGGATGGATGTCGCTCTTCATTGTAGAATGAACTCCTTTTGAAATTGAAAACTCTTAAGAAAAAGACTCTTGCCAAACCGCAACCCCACCAGACGCCCTGCGAAAATCAGGCATCCGGGGGAGGCGCCGGGGCGGGACTACATCTCGGCCAGCGCGGCCTTGCGGGAGAGACGGACACGGCCGCGGTCGTCAATGTCAATGACCTTCACGGTCATGGTATCGCCGACCTTGCAGATGTCCTCGACGCTCTTGACGCGG
>CAVGTF010000099.1:0-4246 GCA_963632245.1 Anaerovoracaceae bacterium | reverse complement strand
CAGCCAACTCGGAGATATGGACCATTCCCTCCTGGCCGGGGAGAATCTCCACGAAGGCACCGAAGTCCTTGACGGTCTTCACAGTGCCCTGGTAGATCTTACCGATCTCCACTTCGCCAGTCAGGGACTCGACCTCGTAGCGTGCCTGGTCCATGGCCTCCTTGTTGCTCACGAAGATGCGGACGGTGCCGTCCTCCTCCACGTTGATCTGTGCGCCGGTGCGCTCCTGGATGCCGCGGATGTTCTTGCCGCCAGGGCCGATCAGGGCGCCGATCTTCTCGGGGTTGATCTTCACCGTGCAGACCTGGGGCGCGTTGGGAGAGAGCTCCGTGCGGGGCTTCGGCAGGCAGGCGCTCATGATGGCGCGGATCTTCGCACGGGCCGCCTTGTTGCGAAGCATGGCCTCGTACATTCCCTGGATGTCCAGGCCGGCGATCTTCAGGTCCAGCTGGAAGCCAGTGATGCCCTTCTGGGTACCGGCCACCTTGAAGTCCATGTCGCCGTAGTGGTCCTCACTGCCGATGATGTCGGTCAGGAATTCCCGATGATCCTCGCCAGTCACCAGACCCACAGAGATGCCGACCACGGCATCGCTGATGGGCACGCCGGCATCCATCAGCGCCAGGGAGCCGCCGCAGACGGTGGCCATGGAGCTGGAGCCATTGGAACCCAGGATCTCGCTGGTGACGCGGACGGTGTAGGGGAAGTCGTCCACGGAGGGCATGGCCTGTCGGATGGACCGCTCGGCCAGAGCGCCGTGACCGATCTCGCGGCGGCCGGTGGAGCCGTAGCGGCCGACCTCGCCGGTGCAGAAGTTCGGGAAGTTGTAGTGGAGAATGAAGTGCTTTTCGGCAACGCCGCCAGCGATGACGTCGTATTCCTGAGCATCGCCAGTGCCGGAGAGGGTGGCGGTGACCAGCGCCTGGGTGTCACCACGCTTGAAGAGCGCGGAGCCATGCACCACGGGCAGCACGCCCACCTCGCAGGTGATCTCGCGCAACTGATCCAGCGCACGGCCATCCTGGCGCTTCTTCTGGTCCAAGACCAGGCTCCGGATCGCCTTCTCCTTCAGGATCTCCCAGGCCTGCTCCGCCTTGGGGGCAGCGCCCGTCTCGGGATCCGTGAACTGGGGCACCAGAGTCGCCATGAACTCGGCCTTCAGCGCATTCTCCTGATTCTGGCGAGTCAGCTTGTCAGCGGCCTGCACGGCCTGCTGCAGACGATCGCCCAGGAACTTGTCGGCGGCCTCCAGGAAGTCGGGAGCAGGCAGATTGGGCACATACTCGAACTTCTGCTTCTGGACCTGTGCGGCCAGCTCCTTCTGGGCGGCGATCTGCTTGGCGATGATGCCGTCGGCGAAGAGCATGGCGTCGCGCAACTCCTCCTCGGAGATCTCCTTGGAGCAGCCCTCGATCATGATCGCCTTGCCCTCGACACCGGCATACACCAGGTCGATATCGCTGCGAGTGATCTCGTCGTTGGTGGGGTTGGCAATGAACTTGCCGTCAATGCGGCCCACGCGCAATGCGCCCACGGGGCCATTCCAGGGGATGTCGGAGACCATCAGCGCCGCGGAGGCGCCCAGGATGGAAAGGACATCCGCCTCGTGCTTGCCGTCAGCGGAGAAGAGCGTGGAGACGATCTGGACCTCGTTGTTGAAGCCCTCGGGGAAGAGGGGACGCAGAGGACGGTCGGTCATGCGGGCAGTGAGGATCTCCTTCTCGGTGGGACGACCCTCGCGCTTGAAGTAGCCGCCGGGGATCTTTCCGGCTGCCGCAAAGCGCTCGCGATACTCCACAGAGAGGGGGAAGAAGTCAATGCCTTCGCGGGGAGCGGCGGCGCAGGCGCAGACCAGCACAGTCGTGCCGCCCTGGCGGACCACCACAGACCCGTTGGCAAGCAACGCCAGCTTGCCCGTCTCGATGGACAGGGAGCGGCCGTTGCCAAGGTCGATGGAAACCTGATGGATACTCATTCGATGCTACCTCCTGGGACTACCGACGGAGGCCGAGCTTGCTGATCAGAGCGGTGTAGCGGCCGTAGTCCTCGCGGGAGAGGTACTTGAGCAGGTTGCGACGCTGATTCACCATGGCCAGCAGACCGCGACGGGTGCTGAAGTCCTTCTTGTGAATCTTCAGGTGCTCGGTGAGCTCCTTGATGCGGCCAGTCAACAGCGCGACCTGGACCTCCACGGATCCACAGTCATTCTCGGAACGCTTGAACTGCTCAATGATAGCCAGTCTCTCTTCTTTGGTCATAAGGGTGTTATTTCACCTATGTTAATACCCGACGACTCTGCCCCAAGCCAGACTAGGGAATACCTTTCCCAAACTCTCAACGATGCGGTCGTGGCCCAGTAGTTACATCAGCAGCGATGGGTAATCCGCGTAATGTATTCCAAACACCACGATTTGCAATACGCCGGCGGGAATTGTCCGGAGATGTCACCCCGCGAATCCGCAATAAAAACTCTCCCCCCTCCCCCGCGTTTCTCAAAGGCCGCGCTCAGGGTTCGCCGCCATCCTGATCGGGATAAGCGACGACCTCTCCCTGCCAGGAGCGGTAGAGGGCATTTCCCTCCGGATCACAGCCAAGGGCGGTCTCTGGCTGCAGGCGGATCTTTCCCTTTCCGCCGGGCAGATCGAAGGCGAATGCAGGCAATGCCATACCGGAGATTCGTCCGCGGAGCTGATCCATGATGGCGAGGCCCTCCTTGACGCCGGTGCGGAAGTGCATGGCGCCCTCGATGGGATCGCCATGGAAGAGGTAGTATGGCTTGATGTGGTATTTCAAAAGGGAGGTGAAGAGCTTCCCCAGGACCTCCGCGTTGTCGTTGACGCCCTTGAGCAACACGCTCTGGTTCACCATGCACACGCCCGCGCGGTTCAGGATATCGGTGGCAGCAGACACCTCCTTCGTCAATTCCCGGGGATGGTTGAAGTGGCATGCCAGCCAGGCGGTCTTGCCGGAGGCGAGAATGGACGCCAGGCGTGGAGAGACTTTCTGCGGGAGGGTACAGGGCACGCGACTTCCAAAGCGAAGGATCTCCACGCTGTTCACAGAAGAGAGCGCCTGCACCACCAACCGCAAATTCGCCTCCGGGAGCATCAGGGGATCGCCCCCGGAAACCAGGACCTCCCGCACCTCGGGATGCGCCGTCAGGTAGTCCACCACACGACCCAGTTCCTCCTGAGTCAAGGGCGCCAGCGGCTTCGACCAATCGCGCTTCCGCATGCAATGGCGGCAGTGCATGGCGCAGCAATTCCCGGTCACCAACAGCGCGCGATCGGGATACCGATGCACCAGCCGCGGCACCGGAGAACAGGGCTCCTCCGAGAGCGCATCGGGATCACCGCCCGCCTGACGCGTCACCTCACGGTCGTCCGGAAAACACTGCCGAAAAATCGGGTCTTCCAGAATCGGCTCTTCCACCAGGGAGAGGTAATACGGCGTCACAAAGAGGGGATAGACCGCTTGGGCCTTGGCAAACTCCCCCAGCGACGACTCCCCTACCCCGAAATACGACGCCACCTCCTCCACACTCCGCGCGGCATGCGACAGCTGCCAGCGCCAGTCCCACCACTCATTCGCAGTGGGCGCGATACCATCTTGGAAGTGCAAGTCCATAAGAAAAACGCACCAAAACCGTATAGCCTTCCGGACACAAAAAAAGCCGTGGATCTTCAGAATCCACGGCGGAAAGGGTAGTGGCGGAGTTGATGGGGCTCGAACCCACGACCTTCGCCGTGACAGGGCGATGCTCTAACCAATTGCGCTACAACTCCAGCTCTTCGCTCGTAAAGCGGGCTTAAGATATTCCTCTATGCACAGTTTGCAAGCCACCTACATGAAAAAACTGGGAAGTAAGGGAGAATGGCAGAAAAAAGAGATAGCAGGTAGAAGGGTAGTAGGGAGAAGGTTAATAAGGTGCCGCAGGCGCCCTTCCGCCGCTGAGGCGGCGGTACGGTGCCGGCTTCTGGGCCTGTGTAAGGGCTTAAGGGGGGTGCGGGGGGCTTGCCCCCAGTCCTTTGGATAGCCCCCTGAATAATTCGTACGCCCCCTATGGCGCTTTTTGCGCCGTAAGTATCTAGCAATTAGTGGCTAGTGATTAGTTTGCAAGGTGCCGCAGACGCCCTTCCGCCGCTGAGGCGGCGAACGCAGGCGGAATCGCCCGCAGATAGCAGGTAGAGAGGTAGTAGGGAGAAGGTTAATAAGGTGCCGCAGGCGCTCTTCCGCCTTCCGGCGG
>CAVGTF010000098.1:0-9088 GCA_963632245.1 Anaerovoracaceae bacterium | reverse complement strand
ACTCCTAGGAGACTAGAACAATGATCAAGATTGGTATCAATGGTTTCGGCCGCATTGGCCGCATGGTTTTCCGCGCTGCCGTGGAGAACTTCTCCAACGACATCCAGGTTGTCGCCATCAACGACCTGCTGGATCCCGATTACCTGGCCTACATGCTGAAGTACGACTCCGTGCACGGCATCTTCAACCACGAGGTCAGCGCTGACAACGAGAAGAAGGTGATGGTTGTTGACGGCAAGGAGATCAAGGTGTTCGCCGAGAAGGCTGCCTATGACGATGCCACCGGCAAGGCCCTGATCAACTGGGGCGACATGGGCGTCGACGTGGTTGTCGAGTCCACCGGTCTGTTCCTGACTGCCGAGAAGGCCGAGATGCACCTGAAGGCTGGTGCCAAGAAGGTCATCATGAGCGCTCCCTCCAAGGACGCCACCCCCATGTTCGTGTATGGTGTGAACCACACCAGCTACGCTGGCCAGAAGATCATCTCCAACGCCAGCTGCACCACCAACTGCCTGGCTCCTCTGAGCAAGGTCCTGAACGACAACTTCGGCATCAAGCGCGGTCTGATGACCACCATCCACGCCGCCACCGCCACCCAGAAGACGGTTGACGGACCCTCCAAGAAGGATTGGCGCGGTGGCCGCGGCATCCTGGAGAACATGATCCCCTCCAGCACTGGTGCTGCCAAGGCCGTGGGCAAGGTCCTGCCTGAGCTGAACGGCAAGCTGACCGGCATGTCCGTCCGCGTTCCCACCAGCGATGTTTCCTTCGTCGACCTGACCTGCGAGCTCGAGAAGCCCGCCACCTACGACGAGATCTGCGCTGCCATGAAGAAGGCCAGCGAGGGCGAGCTGAAGGGCATCCTCGGCTACACCGACCAGGCAGTCGTCTCCACCGATTTCCGTGGCGACGCCCGCACCTCCATCTTCGACGTCAAGGCCGGTATCCAGCTGGATCCCACCTTCGTGAAGGTCTGCTCCTGGTACGACAACGAGTGGGGTTACTCCAACAAGGTCCTCGAGATGGCTCGCGTCATCAGCAAGTAAGGACTAAGCGCTAGCAAGCGAAAGGGCCGCCTCCGGAAGGAGACGGTCCTTTTTTCTTTCCCTTTGCCCCGGTCCCGCCGTCCCGCCAGGGACGGTGTGACCGGGGCTATATTAAGCCCCTGTTCCGTCAACCCGTGTTTGTGTCGTAATGTGTGGCCTTTTTTTTTGTGAGGCCAGGAATTCCATCCCAAGGAGTCTTCTTGAACATGTCTGAAATTTCCCCGTTGCAGAAAGCGCGTGCCGCCTACCAGCCCCGTCTTCCGAAGATTTTGGAGGAGAATGGTCCTTTTGCGGTTGCGAAGCTGGGTGCTCCCACCCATTCCGTGGCTGACCAGGAGGCCATCCAGAAGCTCTTCCCGGACACCTACGGTCTGCCCGCCATCGACTTCGTGGCCGGCGCTCCCCGTGAGACGACTCCCATCTGCGCGGGCGTGATCCTCTCTGGCGGACAGGCCCCCGGCGGACACAACGTGATTGCCGGCCTCTACGACGGCCTGAAGAAGCTGAATGCGAAGAACCAGCTCTTCGGCTTCCTGGGCGGTCCCTCCGGACTTATCGACGACAAGCACATCCTGCTGACCGACGAGATCATCGACAGCTACCGCAACACCGGTGGTTTCGACATGATCTGCAGTGGTCGTACCAAGCTGGAGACCGAGGAGCAGTTCCAGAAGGTCATGGCCACCTGCAAGCGCAATGGCATCACCGCCATCGTGATCATCGGCGGTGACGACTCCAACACCAACGCCTGCGCCCTGGCGCAGTATCTGGTTGCCCAGAAGGCGGGCGTGCAGGTGATTGGCTGCCCCAAGACCATCGATGGCGACCTGAAGAATGCCTGGATCGAGGTCTCCTTCGGCTTTGACACCGCCACCAAGGTCTACTCCGAGCTCATCGGAAACATCATGCGCGATGCCAACAGCGCCCGGAAGTACTGGCACTTCATCAAGCTCATGGGCCGTTCCGCCTCCCACATCGCCCTGGAGTGCGCCCTGCAGACCCATCCCCAGGCGTGCATCGTCTCCGAGGAAGTCCAGGCGAAGAAGCTCTCCCTGAAGCAGATCGTCGACCAGCTCACCGCCATCGTGGTGGAGCGCGCCGAGAACTCCATGAACTTCGGCGTCGTGCTGATCCCCGAGGGACTCATCGAGTTCATCCCCGAGATCCAGACCCTCATCGCCGAGCTCAACGACCTGCTCGCCAAGAACCAGGCCGAATTCGATGCGCTGCCCGATCTGGACGCGAAGGTCGCCTTCGTCGAGGCGCGCCTGACTCCCGCCCACAAGGAGGCCTTCCAGCCCCTTCCCGCCGCCATCAAGGCGCAGCTGGTGGGCGATCGTGACCCCCACGGCAATGTGCAGGTCTCCAAGATCGAGACCGAGAAGATGCTCGCCGAGATGATCGCCGCCAATATCAAGGCGTTGAATGCCGCCGAGGGCAAGAAGCTGAAGTTCTCCAGCCAGTGCCACTTCTTCGGCTACGAGGGCCGTTGCGCCGCGCCCTCCAACTTCGACGCGAACTACTGCTACTCCCTGGGCTTCACCGCCAGCGCGCTCATCGCCTCCGGCAAGACCGGCTACATGGCCTCCTGCCGCAACATCTCCAAGCCCATGGACCAGTGGGTGGCCGGCGGCATCCCGCTGACCATGATGATGAACATGGAGCGCCGCCACGGCAAGGACGTGCCCGTCATCAAGAAGGCGCTGGTGGAGCTGGATGCCAAGCCCTTCCAGACTCTCGCCGCCAACCGCGACAAGTGGGCGAAGGGCGTGGAATTCCGCTATCCCGGCCCCATCCAGTACTTCGGACCCAGCGAGGTCTGCGATGCTCCCACCCAGACCCTCACTCTGGAACACGAGTAAATCGCTGAACCCCTAACAGAAGGCCGGTTTTGCAGGCAAATCCTTTTGCTTGTAAAATCGGCTTTTCTCGTTATAGTTAGGCAGTTGTCAATCAGGAAGGGGACAAAATCCTTCCCGATTCCCCCCATTTGGGGACGGAGAGCCCGTTCCCAGCACTAATCCCCCCTCTAGCTGCTGGAGAACCAAATTATCACTCTCCGTCCCCTTTTTTATTTCCACAGGATCCCCATTTTCCCATGGCACTCGATCTCTCCCGTCTAGGACTGATGGTCGGCGAGGAGGCGCTGGCGCGTCTCGCGCAGGCGCGGATCCTGGTGTGCGGACTGGGCGGCGTGGGCTCCTGGGCGGCGGAGGCGCTCTGCCGCAGCGGCGTGGGGACCCTGGGACTGGCGGACTTCGATGAGGTCCATGCCAGCAATCTGAACCGACAGCTCCCCGCGCTCCATAGCACCCTGGGACGCCCTAAGACCACCGTGATTTCGGCACGCCTCCGCGATATCAACCCCGATGTGTCGCTGGCGGAGTTCCCTGCGCGACTGACCCCCGAGAATATCCCCGCGTTGCTGGAAGAACGCCCCTGGAGCGGTGTCCTGGATGCCGTGGATGACCGCACGGCGAAGCTCGCGCTGCTGAAGGAATGCCGTTCCCGCGGAATCCCCGTGGTCACCAGCCTGGGTGCCGCCAATCTCACCGATCCCACACAGCTGGAAATCACCACCCTGGAAAAGACCAGCGGGAGCCCACTGGCACGCATCCTCCGAAAGACCCTCCGCCGCGAAAATGTCCCCCTGGACTTCCCCTGCGTCGCATCCCGGGAACTCCCGCTCCTCTGCCAGGCAGAGGCCGAAACCCCCGGAGAACGACGGCCCATGGGATCCCTTGTCACTGTCACCGCCACCGCCGGACTTCTCTGCGCTCATGCACTCCTGGAACCCCTCCTGGGATTGGACAAGAGACCCCGACGCGGGACAACACAATCGGTAGAAAAATGACGAATCTTGACAAAATCTGACAATTTTGCCAAGTGGATTTTTCCAATTAACGCCGTTGCGCATTTATGTCGTATTATAGTCGTGCGCATGCGGTTGGTAATATATGCGTTTCTGTGCCGTGGGGGCTCGTCACGCAGGAATATGAGAATTTTGTGAAAGGCGGTTTCCTGTTTGGAGACCGTGCTTTACGCATTATAGTACCCCGCGTTGCCGCCGGGAGGGGCCGGTCTGGTCTATTTTTCGGCGGCAGGATTTCCGAGCCATTTTCCTTGCGTTTTTATTGACAGGGCTTGTATTTCGCCCGGCGAGGGCGGAGAGAGAGTCCGCAGCCTCCCGTCTTTTTTGTAGGGAGAGGAGCATACCATCATGACTGAGAAGAGCGAATCCGCAGCCAAGAGTGTGAAGAAGCGTGTTGTTCGGAAGAATCCGCGTGCGGGCCAGCCCCGCGGCCGCCGGGTCACCTTCCGCTATCAGGGCGAGCCAGGACACCAGGTCTTTGTGGCGGGCACCTTCAATGAATGGGCCCCCGAGGACCGCGCATTGACCGACAAGACGGGCAATGGCGAATACGCGGTGTGCCTGCTGTTGAAGCCCGGCCGCTATGAGTACAAGCTGGTTGTGGATGGACAGTGGATCCTGGATCCCACCAACCCCCAGGAGTCCTCCAACGACTACGGCACCCGGAACAACGTCTTGGACGTCCCGGAGGCATAGCCTCATACCTATTTCCTCGCTTCCGCCCCCCTGACGCCTGTAGAGTGGCGTCCGGCGGATACCGGGAGCGTGCGAATCCCCCCTTTCCTTCCGTTCCGTTCCCCCTGAAATTCAGCAACCGGAGACAGCATAGCCATGACCAAAGAGAATTCCGCTCCCAGGCTGGTACCCACGAAGAGCGCCGAGGAGCTGATGGACACCAAGTCGGATGTCCAGGTCCTTCATCGTGAGGACGGGGAGCAGCTTGCGCCGAACCGTCCGAAGATCCTGGTGGTGACCCCGGAGATCACTTATCTTCCCCAGGAGATCCTGAACAACGGCCTGGGCACCAACCAGTATAGCGACTTGACGAACCAGTCGGTGAGCTACTCCTCCAAGGCGGGCGGCCTGGCGGATGTCTCCGCCTCGCTGGTCTCTGCCCTCTACAACATGGGCGCGGATGTCCATGTGGCGCTGCCCTTCTACCGGAAGCTCTACCACATCGATCCCAATCGCCTGGACCACTACGAGAAGCGCCGTCAGCAGCTCTCCAGCGTCATGCCCGAGGAGCGCGTCCACTTCGCGAAGGACTACATCTTCAACTACCGCGAGCGCGTCTACTCCAGCGATCCCATCCGCTCCCAGCGCATCAGCCTGGCTTTCCAGCGCGAGGTCATCAACCACACCATCCCCGAACTGCAGCCGGATCTGATCCACTGCAATGACTGGATGACCGGCCTGCTGCCCGCGTTTGCCCGCCGGATGCACATCCCCAGCCTCTTCACGGTCCATAATATCCATACCCAGAAGACCACCATGGAGTGCATCGAGGACGCCGGCATTGACGCCGCATTCTTCTGGCACAATCTCTACTTCGAGCGCCCGCCTTACTCCTACGAGGAGAGCCGCTCCACCAACCAGGTCGACTTCCTGACCTCCGGCATCTTCGCCAGCCACTTCATCAACACGGTCTCCCCCACCTTCCTGAAGGAGATCGTGGATGGTCGCATCGGATTCATCCCCCAGTATATCCGCAATGAGATCGCCAACAAATACTACGCTGGCGTGGCGACGGGTATCCTGAATGCGCCGGATCCGGATGACGATCCCGCGGTGGATCCCGAGCTGTCGATCCACTACACCCCGGAGACCCATGCCGAGGCGAAGCGGAAGATCAAGGCGGAATTCCAGAAGAAACTGGGTCTGCAGGTGAATCCCGATGCGCCGCTCTTCTTCTGGCCTAGTCGCCTGGATCCCATCCAGAAGGGCCCGCAGTTGCTCTCGAATATCCTCTACGATGTCATCCACAAGTATTGGGATCAGCAGATCCAGTTCGCGTTTGTGGCGGACGGCCCCTACCAGAATGTCTTCCGTTCCATCGCGGACCAGCATAAGTTCCATAGCTTGGTGGCGGTCCTCTCCTTCGACAAAGGACTCTCCAAGCAGGGATACGCGGCATCCGATTTCATCCTGATGCCCTCCAGCTACGAGCCCTGCGGATTGCCCCAGATGACCGCGCCCATCTACGGAAGCCTGCCTTTGGTCCACGACACCGGTGGCCTCCACGATACCGTCACCGATCTGGATGTCCATGCCCATACCGGCAATGGCTTCGTCTTCAAGAACTTCGATAACGGCGGACTCTTCTGGGCCATCGACCAGGCGATGAACTTCTGGTCCCAGCCCCGTGAGGTGCGCGAGCGCGAGATCCGCCGGATTATGGTGGAGAGCAAGGCGCGCTTCAATCACCACCAGACCGCTCAGGCATACATCGATCTCTACGAGAAGATGCTCAACCGGAAGCTGGTGGAGTGGCAGGCGAACTAGCCGCACTCCCAAGCCACCGAATCCCCTCCCTCTCTCCCCATGGCACTCCCCCAGGAAGACAAGAACCCCACGACTGCCAACACGGTGGACTCCGGCGCGCTGCGTCCGGAGACCGCCGCCGCGGCTGTTGTTGATGGCGAGGGCACCGTCGCGCCTGCGCTCTTCCGGGATCCCTGGCTGGAGCCCTTCAAGGAGGTCTATCGGGAACGGCAGGAGTTCGTGGCGCAGCGCCGCAGCCAGTTGCTGGATTTCCGGGGAGTGAAGACCCTCCGGGAGGCCGCAGACTGGCACGAGACTTATGGCTTCCATCGACTCCCCAACGGCACCTGGCGCTTCCGGGAGTGGCTCCCGAATGCCACCGCCGCCTGCCTGCTGGGCGAGTTCAACCAGTGGACGTCCTCGCCTTGGTTCGAGTTGCATCCCGTGCCCGGTACGGAGGACTGGCAGGCGGAGATCCCCGGCGAGCTGATGCACGAGGGGCAGAGTTGCCAGCTCTTCGTGGAGTGGCCCGGCGGACAGGGCTGGCGGCTCCCCACGGCGGCCTCGCAAGTGCGCCGGGAGGTCCAGGGAAATGGCAATGTGCTCTTCAACGCGGTGGTGCGTGAGGAGAGCCGCGAGTATCCCTGGCAACACGACGACTTCCGTCCCGCGCCGCAGATGCTGGTCTACGAGGCGCATGTGGGCATTGCGCAGGAGGAGCCCCGGGTGGGCACCTATCGGGAGTTCACCGAAAAGACTCTCCCGCGCATCGCCAAAGAGGGATACACCTGCCTGCAGCTGATGGCGGTGGCACAGCATCCCTACTACGCCTCCTTCGGTTATCACGTGGCGAATTTCTTCGCCCCCGAGGAGCTCTTCGGCTCCCCCGAGGACCTGAAGGCGCTGGTGGATGCCGCCCATGGCATGGGCATCCGCGTGGTCATGGATCTGGTCCATTCCCACGCCGTGAAGAACGAGCTGGAGGGCCTGGGGAATCTCTGCGGTCGCCGGGATCAGTTCTTCCACGACGGCCCCCGCGGCGAACACCCCGCCTGGAATTCCTATTGCTTTAATTACGGAAAGCCACAAGTCGCGCGATTCCTCCTCTCGAATTGCCGCTACTGGCTCGAGGAATTCCATCTGGATGGCTTCCGGTTCGACGGTGTCACCAGCATGCTCTATTTCGATCACGGCCTGGGACACCCCTTCCAGGGATACCAGGACTACTTCGGTCCCAATGTGGACTGGGATTCCGTGGCGTATCTCACGATGGCAAACGAGCTCTGCCACCAGCTCGCACGCCCCGCAATCACCATAGCCGAGGATATCTCTGGGATGCCGGGGCTGGCGCTCTCCGTCCAGGAGGGCGGCATCGGCTTCGACTACCGCCTTGCCATGGGCATCACCGATCTGTGGTTCAAGCTCCTGGATCGACCCGACGAATACTGGGATATGGGCGCGCTCTGGTACGAACTGACCAATTGCCGCAAGGAAGAACAGACGCTCTCCTACGTGGAATGCCACGACCAGGCGCTGGTGGGAGGACAGACCTTCCTCTTCCGATGCCTCGGAAACGCCATGTATCAGGCAATGGACCGCCAGAGCCAGAATCTCCTGGTGGACCGCGGCATCGCCCTCCATAAGATGGCGCGGCTGGTCACCGCCACCACCGCCAAGAGCGGATACCTGAATTTCATGGGCAATGAGTTCGGACACCCCGAGTGGCTGGATTTCCCCCGCGAGGGCAACGGGTGGTCCTATGACCACGCACGCCGCCGCTGGGATCTGGCGGACGACCCGAATCTCCGATTCTCCAGCCTCCTGGCTTTCGATCACGCAATGATCGAGTTGCTCCGCAGACACCCGCACTTCTTCCGGACGACCCCGGAATACCGTCTGGTGGACCAGGAACGACATCTCATCGTCTTCGAACGCGACGGACTCCTCCTGGCTTTCAATTTCCACCCCACGCAATCCTATCAGGATCTGAAACTGCCCTGCCAGGGAAATGAATACGCACTCGTCCTGGATTCCGATGCAAAGCCCTACGATGGCTTCGGACGCATCCAACCCGGACAACACTTCTATAACTGCGCCCCACAGGGAGAATACCGCTTCCTATCCGTATACCTCCCCTGCAGAACCGCCGTCGTCCTGGAATGCATGGATGGCTTCCAGGGCGCAAGCGGACCACGCGCATAGCTCCGCAGGGAGTAGGTAGCAGGTAGCAGGGAGTAGGGGGTAGGTAGTAGGTTTATAAGGTGCCGCAGGCGCTCTTCCGCCAGAGTTAGGTAGCAGGGAGTAGGTAGTAGGGAGTAGGTTTATAAGGTGCCGCAGGCGCTCTTTCGCCGAAGTGATTCGGCGGTACTATGTGGCGTTCTTTAGGGGAAGAAAAGGTTTTACTTGGGCAGGGATATCCAAAGGACTGGGGGCAAGCCCCCCGCACCCCCCTGAATACCTACCTTGCCTAGGCAAAAATCTACCTACTACCTGCGCCCTTCTATCTAGCAAAGCGGGGGTACGGGCTACCTGCGCCCTTCTATCTAGCAAAGCGGGGGTACGGGCTATCTGCGCCCTTCTATCTGGCGAAGCGGGGGTACGGGCTATTTGCGCCCTTCTATCTAGCAAAGCGGGGGTACCGCCCCCCGCACCCCCTGAATACCTACCTTGCCTAGGCAAAAATCTACCT
>CAVGTF010000097.1:0-9355 GCA_963632245.1 Anaerovoracaceae bacterium | reverse complement strand
GATGTATATAGTGAAGAGACCAGGCAGGAAGTGTTGCATTTTTTGGATGAGCGGATTGCGGTTTGCAGGGCGCGTGCAATCGAGCGTGCGAATCATTGTGATGAGAAACTTTCTATGTATGTTTTGGAGGCAGTTGAAAAGGTGGAGGGCAAGAGATGAAAAAGTTTTTGATGCTGTCTGTGTTATACATTCTTTTGGGGTGTATTTCTTTCTATGTGGGGTTCTGCAATCCAAAATCCGGTGTTGTTCTTTTGGAGGGCGAGTATAACGATTGTTTTTTTGAGAAAAATCCGCTGATGGGGATCCCGCTGTTCGAGTTGTATATGGTAAAAAAGTGCTAGATGTGAATCGATGCGCAGTCGCTAAATCTAGGGTGACGTATGTTTTGGACAATTATTATAAAGCGCTTTCGCTAGCCACACAGAAATCGCCTGAGTTAAGGAATGAACGAAATTTCCATTACATGGAGGAAATCAAGGAGATTTTGGACAAGGATCCTTGGAAGCCCGTGATTCTTCGATTTAATGGGAAGGGGTTTACTATAGAGCAGTAGCAGTGGGGTTCTCTGTCGGTCCAGGAGCCGTTGTTTCTTGGATAAAGAAGGTAATGTCCAAAATGTGTTTGTGAGAATTTTGCACACTTTGGGGACATTACCTTTTGGGATGAAACGTGAGATGTTGTCAATGATTCGTGAAGGTGAGATATATTCTGCATTGTTTTGAGGAATACGACACGAAGCAAATAACCCCTAGGAGGTCGTTGGATGAGATCGCAGACGAGTTGTTTTCCCGCCGTGCAACCTCTTTGCTTTTGTTGCCTCCTAGTGTTTCTTTGTGTGTCGTCTTTCCTGGGGGCTGCGGATCTGGATGGTGATGGTCTGGACGATGCCTGGGAGTCCGCGAACGGATGTGATCCATCGACAGTGACTCGCGTTGTGTATGTGGATGCCGAGAATGGCGATGATGAGACGGGGGATGGTGTTTCGGCGTCTACGGCGTTGAAGAGTCTTGGTGCTGCATTGGACCTGGAGTTTTCGGAGGCGGGTGAGGTCGTGGTGCTTGTGGCACCGGGGACGTATTGTGGGGCGGGGAACCGTGAGCTGGATTTTGGGGGAAGGGATATTCGTCTTCGTTCTTTGGGAGGCGCGTCGCAGACGGTGGTGGACTTGGAGGGCGCGGGGCGGTTTCTTTCGCTGACGGGTGGGGAGACCCTGTCGAGTGTTTTGGAGGGGTTCACTGTGCGGAACGGCTACCGGGCATCCAATGGCACGGCGGTGCATTTGTCGAACTCCTCGCTGACCATCCGGGATTGCGTTTTTGAGGACAACCGTTCGGGGAAGAAGGTGGAGTATGATTACGGGACCTGGACTTATGTGCAGCTGATGGATGCACAGTCCACGGCCGCCGTCTATGCGGAGGGGGCGCCGGTGCAGATTTCCGGGACCGTGTTCCGCCGGAATGCCTCTGCGGAGACCATGTATTCCAGCATGGGAGTGGACAACGCGGGGGCGCTTCTGTTGTCCAATGCCGATGGCAGTATTGTGGAGGAGTGCCAGTTTCTGGGGAACAGCGGCCATGGTGGTGGCGCGGTGGCGCTGCACGGGACGGATGCGACCTTTCGCGGATGCGCATTCCGTCGCAATATCTCCTTGTATTATGGCGGCGGGCTCTCGGCGTTTCAGTCGAGGAACAGCGGTACGAATGCCATTGATGTCTGTGATGTGATTCTGGAAAACTGCCTATTTCTTGGCAACAAGGCTTTTCAGGATTACTCCGATGTTTATTTCGGAACGGGGACCACGGCTGCTCTGAAGCACATCACGGCATCTGGAGGGACCTCGAAGAATGGGAATGCGTTGCGTTTTGGTGGAGAGACTGCGGTGTCCAATTCTATTTTGGATGGGAAGGTCTCTCTAGAGAGTGGGATTGTCTTTGCAGCAGATCATTGCTGTGCGAAAGAGAGTCTGTCGGCCTATGGAGAGGGAAATCTCCAGGGGGATCCGTCCCTTTCGGGGGCGGGGTGGCTTCTTTCTTCTTCGGTCTGCCGAGGCGCAGGCGGGGCAACGGGCTTCCTTTCTTCGGACATTGCGGGAAATCCGCGGAGTGAGACTGTTGTCGACTTGGGATGTCGTGCTTTTGTGGACACGGATGCGGATGGAATCCCGGATGATGTGGAGATTGTTGCGGGATTGGATCCCTCCAATGCGGCCGATGCCACGGGTGACCGTGATGGGGATGGCGTTCTGAACTTGCAGGAATACGAGCAGGGGACGGACCTGGACAATGCGGACACGGACGGCGACGGGATTTCCGATGCTACGGAGTTGTCGCAGGGGCTCGATCCGCTCTGGCCTGTCCGTTTCTTGTTCGTCTCTCCGACGGGAGAGGATGAGAATGATGGTCTTTCTTTAGAGACGCCGAAGGCGACCCTGACTGTTGCTGTGGAGAGTGCCAAGCAATGTGGCTGGGACAATGTCGTGGAGTTGGCGGCGGGGGAATATTCTGGCGAGGGCTTTCGTGGCCTCGATTTCGGGGGGTATGACATCATTGTGCGTGGTGCGGGGGCGTCTGCTACGGTGGTGGATCTTGGGGGCGCGGGGCGTTTTTTGAGTGCGTCGGGGTGTGAGACTGCTGCTAGCCGCGTGGAGGGGCTGACTCTCCGGAATGGCTCTGGCGATTCCGGCTCGGCGATTTCCGTATCCGGGGCGGCGCTGACTCTGCGGAGATGCGCTATCGAGGACTGTGCGGCATCCTGGTTCGGCACACTCTTTGTTTCGAATGCCGGGAGCCTTTGCGTGGAAGAGTGTGCTTTCCAGGGGAATACTGCGTATTATGGCGGTGCCATCGCCGCCCAGGGTGAGGCATCGCTGTCTGTCACAGATTCTGAGATGCGGGGGAATACCGCCACTTCGGACGGCGGCGCGCTCTATCTGGATTGTGCATCGGCGGAGGTCTCTGCTAGCCGTTTTTTCTATAATCACGCGGCAGGGTGTGGTGGTGGCATCACGCTGTCCGGAGATGCCGCGCTGGAGATGACCAACTGCCTTGCGATTGGAGACAGCGCGGCTGGTGGAAGCCGGGATTTGCACTGCGATTCTTCCTTGGCGAGTGTCTCGTTGATGAATTGCACCTTCGCGGACGACGCGGGCGGCGGGGTCTCCTGTTCCTTGCAGGGACAGATGGAGCTTCTCAATTGCGCTTTTGCGGGCGAGGTCTCTTTCAATGGCGGACAGCCCTTCGCTTCCCACAACTGCACACCTGCTGACTGGTCTCAGTATGGAACTGGCAACGTGGCGGCGGATCTCGTGCTGACTTCCTCCGGAATGCCGAAAGCCGGGAGTCCCTGTATTGATGCTGGCGATGGCTTCGTCGCTCCCGAAAAGGATATCGATGGCCGGATTCGGCCTTCGGGGACTGCGGTGGATATCGGGTGTTTTGAGTTTCAGGATTCCGATGCCGATGGAATTCCGGATGCCGTGGAGGGAACGGCAGAGCTCTCTCCCAGTGGCGATGAGGATGGCGATGGGCTTGTGAATCTTCGGGAGTATCTCTTGGGGACTGACATCTTCCAGGCGGACACGGATGGTGATGGCATAGATGACGGGGAGGAGGTCTCTGGGGGATATGATCCCTTGCTTGTTACTCGCGTGACCTATGTGGATCCCGTGGCGGGGAATGACGCAAACGACGGCCGAAGCGCGGAGAATGCAAAGCGGACTCTCTCTGCTGCCGTGGAGATTTCCCGTCGTGCGGGATGCGAGAATGTGATTCTGGCGGCTCCCGGGGTGTATTCTGGCGCATCGAACCGCGGGCTGGATTTCAGTGGCTACGATATCAGGCTGGTAGCTTCCGCTGGTGCATCCGAGACGATAGTGGACCTGGAGGGCGCGGGACGTCTGCTTTTCTTGACGAAGCATGAGTCCCTGGTTAGCAGCCTCGAGGGCTTTACCGTGCGAAATGGATATATGGCATCCAATGGCACGGCGGTGCATCTCAATGGGGCCTCCCTGACCATCCGGGATTGTGTCTTTGAAAACAACAGTTCTGGTCGCCTGGAGACGTATGACACAGGCAATGGACAGACCTATTCCAATTGGGAGGGCGGGTATTCCTCTGCGGCAGTCTATTCTTCTAATGGGAAAGTCCGCATTATAGGGAGCGTCTTCCGAAACAACGCCTCTCACAATACCACGGAAGCCGGAATGGACGCCGGCAGCGCGGGTGCCATCCTGTTGTGCAATGCGGATGGCTGTGTGGTCGAGGAATGTGATTTCGTGGGAAATAGCGGCTATGGCGCAGGGGCCATCGTGGCGAGCAATGCCTCGCTGGAGGTCCGGCGCTCTCGCTTCCTGCACAATTTCTCCTACTCCAACGGCGGCGCGGTATCTGCCCCGGAGGGATGGTATTACTACGGCTCCGAGCTTTTCGAGAATGATATTGTCCTAGAGAACTGCCTCTTCCTGGAAAATCGTGCACTGCAGGACTTCTCCGACTTGGATGTGGCGGACGAGAGGAGCCTTGTCACCCTTTGGAATACGACCTTCTCTGGCGGAAGCGCGAAGAGTGGCCATGCCCTAAGGCTCGCCGGAACCGCGACTGTTGCGAACTGCATTGTGGATGGTTTGACGACCCTAGATGCGGATGTGGTTCTCTCTGCCTCGAATAATTGCGTGGGTGATGACTGGAGTGCCTATGGCTCTGGCAATTTTGTCGGGGAGCCCATGTTGACGGGCGCGGGGATGCTGAAAGCGGGCAGTCCCTGTGGGGATGCGGGGACTGTCATTGGCGCGCCAGCAGAGGACCTATTTGGGAATGCGCGTCCCGTGGGGGAGGGCGTGGATATCGGCTGCCACGAGTTCCAGGATGAGGACGCCGATGGCATTGCCGATTTCTGCGAGGGTCTGGAGGGCGTCCTTCCTGGCAATGATGAAGATGGCGATGGACTGACAAACCTCGAGGAGTATCTCCTGGGGACCGACATCTTCAAGGCGGACACAGATGGCGACGGCATGGATGACGGTGAGGAGATGTCGAATGGTCGTGATCCTCTTCTGTTTGCGAATGTCGTGTATGTCTCTCCATCTGGGAATGACGAGTCGGATGGGCGTTCTCCTGCGACTGCGAAGGCCACTTTTGCCGGCGCCTTGGAAGTTGCGCGTCAATACGGCACTGAGAATATTGTGTATGCTGCTGCGGGGAGCTACGCAGGGCAGGGGAATTCCTCGCTGGATTTTGAGGGATACGACATTGCCATTTGTGGAACGACTGGGGAGGAACGCCCCGTCATTGATCTGGTGGAGGGAAATGCGTTCCTGACTCTGAGTCAGGGGGAGAGTTGTCGTTCTTGTCTCAAGGGGCTGTCCTTCGTGCGAAACCGTGGGGATTCTCCTGCAATTGTGTTGAATGGTGCCTCTCTTACGGTGATCGATTGCAGTTTCCGTAGTTTTGCACGCTCGGAGGCTGTGGATTTCTACATGTGCTACGACTATGATTTCACCACGGCTGGAGTCTTGCGGGGGCAGGATGCCACTTGTCGGCTCGAGGGCGTGGAGGTGGCGTATTGCTCCTATCATCCCGCACGGCCTCTCTTTGTAGGCGTTCAATCGGATTTTACGCTGGAAGGCTGTCGAATTGTTGGAAACGAGACAGGCAGCGCGCCCCTCTTCCGCCTGCACGATTCTCAGGCTCACATGGAGAATACGATGCTGTCGAAGAACAATGTCTCCTCTGCTGGTGGCATCGCGTTTCTGGATGGATCGACACTTCTTCGGACGGTTAATAGTACCTTTGCGCAGAATGCGCCTTCTGTGACTTCCTCAATTTATGGCGGCGGGACAGTGAAGATGCTCAACACGATTTATGAGGGGCGGTTCTCTGAATGTGAGGTATTGCTGTCCCATTGTTTTGTTGCCCCTGAATACGCCGATGCTTCTTCTGGATGTATTTCTGGGGAGGTGGCTCTTGCAGGCGGGCTTTTTCTTACTTCAGAATCGCCCTGTATTGATGCGGGACTGGCGATTGGCGCGCCGGCTGTTGATTTTGCGGGCACGCCGCGTCCGCAGGGTGCCGGCGTGGATATCGGCTGTGAGGAGTATCGGGATTCCAATGGGGACGGCATCAGCGATTTTTATTCGGCGTGGTGTGGAGGAGATCTCACTCCGGATGGCGACTTGGACGGGGATGGCCTTTCCAATTTGCAGGAGATGTTTTTAGGGACGGATGCGGCGACGGCGGACACAGATGGCGATGGGATGTCGGACGGCTGGGAGGTCCTGGTCGGTCTTTCTCCGCTCCATGATGATGCCGATGAGGATCCGGATGACGATGGTCTATTGAATGTGGAGGAGTTTGACGCCTGCACCAATCCGATGGAGGCTGATACGGACGGTGATGGGCAGACCGATGGTTGGGAGGTTCGCACGGCCTTTAGTGATCCGACTGTCGCTGATTTCAATGGGGTGTCGGATGCCGTTCTGGAAGTCGCGGGGAGTTTTTTTACGGATAGCGGGGGTGGTTGGGATGCGGTGGAGGGCGGTGCCTGCGCCAGAGGACGCTCCGGATGGATCCAGTATTCTGTTCAGGTCCCTCGTGACGGCGTGTATTTGCTGGAATGGAATGTCTCCGAGGCGGGGACGAGTTCCGCTGGCGCCTTCTATGTTTCCTGTCAGGTGGGTGGTGCGTCCTGCGGCGCGCTTCTGCGGATTCCGTTGGATGAGTCGCAGACGGGGACGGGAGTGTTTATGGCACCATTCCTCTCTACTGGACTTCATACTGTTAGACTGGATTGGGACAACGTGTATAGGAATACCTCACTTCGCGTGGATTCTTTGCGATTGATTGAATTGGGTGGTCCCGATGCAGATGACGACGGTGTCCCTGACTGGGTGGAGACTCGCCTGGCGAATATGTCTTGTACTGTGCTTCCGGAGCGTAGCCGAGTATCGCCCGTCTGCGTGGAGGGCGCAAATGCCTCCTATATTGAGGCGATCGATGTGTCTGGTTACTACGTCGCTCCAGAAGAAGAGGACCCGCAGCCGGCGATTCGTCGCATTGCGGGAAATCGTTGGTGGGTGGATTTGCCGCTCTCTCCTGATGATGCCACGCCGGTCACCGTCTCTGTCTCTTATCAGAATTCGGCGATGACGATCTCAGGGAATATCCTTTGGGAGACCGTAGATACGACGACATTGGACGAGGACTCCGTAAGGCTGAATGACGAGATGCTGTTCTGCGCAGATCTTCCGGAGGGTGTGGAGGAATGGAGGCTTGGGATTGGCGGGGAGTCGCATCCCATGGAGCGCGGCGCGGTATTCCGGCATAAGTTTGAGGTCGCAGGCGATGTGGCTATTTCCGCGTCTTGGACGGAGGCGGACGGCACAGAGTGTTCCAATGAAGCTGTGATTCATGTCCTTACAGCAGATTTCGGAAGCGAGCCCATTTGCCATGTCGGGACGGAGCGAACCTGGCGAGTTTCTGGAGTTTGTGCGGATATCCCTGTGGAGATTGACCGCGAGGTGCAGTCCACTGACCTGGGATGCTCTGACGGTAGCCGCCGGTTCCTTTTGCGTGGCACTGTGCCAGCGGTCGCATACGCGACGGCGCGCGTGCGGGAAGGCGGTGCTGTTCTAAATACCACGGCGGTGCATGTTGTGGAGACGACTACGCATCTTGGAGATGGATACCATCGTGTCATCGCCGACTACGGTGACGGAACGGTTCTCTATGATGGTTATGTGGTTGTGGGACAGGTGGTGGAGGGCATGAGTGTCATGGTGACCCTGTGGGGAACGAATAGCACCTTTGAAGACGGTACCCAGGAGAAGACCTTCACTTGGGAGAACTTTGATGCATCTGGCGAGTTGCATTTCAGCATCCTAGGCGGCCGTGCTTTCACTACATGCATGACAGTCGTTCTCTATCAGGACGACGAAGTGGTTTGGCGGTTGCAATGAAGTGGCTTGCTACCCATCTCAGGCTCTTCGTGGCGTGCTATGCATGTCTTCTAGGAGCGGAGCCACTGGTGCGTCTGGCCCCCTCGCGTGTCTCTTTGGGACGCTTCCCCGCCAATTGCCCGCCATCGACGGAGTTGTTCCTAGTGAATGACGGTGAGAGTCCGCTGGAGGGCATCCGTGTCCGCACGAGTTGCGGATGTCTCTCTGCTACTCTGGAAGACAACGTCGTTCCTGCAGGAGGTCGTCTGCGGATTTGCCTTTCCTTTGCCCCGGAAAAGGCAGATGGTCCCTTCTCTCATAGCGTTTTCGTGGAGGTGGAAGATCATCTTCTTCGTGCGGTTGTGACGGGCGATGCGGTGTCATTGGTTGCCATTCGCCCTTCAAAAACGGTGAATCTGGGCGATATCCCCTGCGGTTCGCCATATCAGGCGGAGTTCCTTCTGGAAGCGACGGAAGAGGCTTCTCTGGGAAAAGTTACTGTCGGTGCTTTAACAACGGAAATCGAACAGCTGGGACCTACAACCTTCCGTGTGACTATGCAGGGAGTCGCTCCTGGGAGTCTAGGGAGGTTTCGCATTTCTGTCTCCGTGCCCATTGAAAAGCCTGCAGGCTGGTTCCCCGTTGAACTCGTTGTCTTCGGAAATGCCGTTGATGACTCGGGGTCGGAGGCGTCACCATTGTCATTCTGACGATAAATGAAGAATAGTGATGCCATGAGACAAGTCCTTCCCCGTAAGAGTATTTCATTGCCGGGGACACTGCGCCTGTTTCTGGTGGGGATGATGCTATTTGTCCTTTGCGCGCCTCTCTCGGCGAATCTCCCGTATGACTGCACCCGCTGTAGCGGCACCAGCGAATGCGATTGTGACGGCGAGGGCTCCGGCAACGATATCTCCGTCGATGGAGACGAGGGCGGACTCTTCGGCGTTGGAATCAACGATGGGGATCCCTCTCGTGGCGGGGCGTCCTTTGGGAGCCTGCGGTTTTCGGTGCCCTTCGGCGATGCAGCTCATGAGCCCTTGCGTTTGGGCGGGCAGTTCAGCCTCTACGCGGTCTCTGCGTCGTCCTTGGTCTACACGACCCAATATCTCCAATACCGCAACCGGTTGCTGGATCGCATCCTGCAGACGGAGGTGTCGCCGGCTTACAAGGAGCGGATCCTCGGAGCGGACTGGGAGTCGCGGTTGGAGTCGCTGTCGGTCTTCGGGCGTGTAGTGACGGAGTCTTCTTTGACGGGGGATATCACTCACCAGGTCCGCCTCTTGGGTGCGAAGCGAGAACCCATCGTCTTCCAGTTTACCCTGGACGATCCCGTGGGGCGCCCCATTGGCGAGAAGTCGACCCTCCGGCTGACGCTGCGAATGCGGAATGCCTCGGGAAATGACACGACGAGCGTCCCTGTGT
>CAVGTF010000096.1:0-9359 GCA_963632245.1 Anaerovoracaceae bacterium | reverse complement strand
GTACGGTACCGGCCTTTGGGCCGCTGTGCGGCATTCGCCGCCTGTGTATGGGCAAGGGGGGTGCGGGGGGGCTTGCCCCCAGTCCTTTGGATAGTTTTCCCCCGCCTAGCTTCTTCCGCCTTACCGGCGATATTGCGCGCCAATAGGGGCGCGCTGGGCGCACGCGCCGGGCCTTCCCGGCGCGGGGTTTCGCCTCGCGAAACCCTGGCCTAACTTCCTCCTTCCTCCTTCCTCCTTCCTCCTTTTTCTAGGAATTCCTCGACACAGCTGGCGGCTTCCTCGATGTCTCCCTGGGGGATCCAGTGGATGGGGTGTCCTTCGCGTTCCAGTTTTCGGAACCAGATATCCTGGCGTTTTGCGAAGCGTCGGATTTGGGTAAGGAGTTGGTCGTGCATTTCCTGTCGGGAGAGTTGTCCCGAGAGATATCGTCCGACATAGCGGTATTCCAGTCCGAACCACTCCAGCTTTTCTGGGGGGAGTCCCTGGTCGAGGAGCCCCTGGACCTCCTCGATGAGCCCGGCATCCAGCCGTGCGTCCAGCCGTTGGAGGATTCGTTCGCGGACCTCCGTGCGGGAATATTTAGGAGCGAGGATCAGGGTCTTTTTCAGAGGCGGGACGGGTTCGGCGGGGGTTCCGCGTGCGATTTCCAGCGCGCGAATGATCCGTCGATCCTGAGTCATATCGGTGCGTGCCAGGAGTTCCGGCGTCGCCTCCTTTTCCAAGAGTGCGCGGAGTTCCGCGGAGGAGAGTCCCTCCAGGGAGCGTCGGAATTCCGGGTCGGGGGGCGCGCTGCCCATTTCATATCCATCCAGGAGTCCGGCGAGATAGAGTGGTGTTCCGCCGGAGAGCACGGGGAGTCTTCCGCGGGAATGGATTTCTCCCAGGGCGCGTCGGGCATCGCGGAGATACCGGCAGAGATCGTAGGGTTCTCCGGGATCTACCACATCGAGGAGGTGTGTGGGGACGGGAGTGCCGCCCTCGCGATACTCCTCCAGATCCTTTCCGGTGCCCAGGTCCATGCCGCGATAGACCTGTCGGGAATCCACGCTGATGATCTCGCCCTGGAAGCGCCGGCTCAATTCCACGGCCAGGCGGGTCTTTCCGGTAGCGGTGGGGCCCGTGATTACCAGCACGGGGGCACTAGCGGCGGCCTCGTAGGCCGCCTTCTCCTGGGGAGTGAGAGCCATGCCCTCCTCCCATGAAAGTCCTTCCTGTTCCATAATTCAATAAAAAATCGGCGGATGGGCGCGGGCAACGACGCCGCCCTCCCCCTCAAGCGAGGTCTGCTATCGGGCGCCTCCCTCGCGCAGATCCGTGAGCTCCACCGTCAGATCGGGTTCAGGGAAGATCTCCACCACCTGGACGCCCTCTGGCAGCCACAGTGGCTGCAGTCGGACCTTATGACCGCCCTCCATGGTGTAGGGAGTCAGATCGCAGACCAGCTGGAGCTGTTCCGGCGTCAGGCTCTTCAGGACCTTCGAGGGCCCCTGGAGATGGACATTCCGGCGGGGCGCGATGCCATCGGGAAGCCGTGGGCGCAGAGTGGAATCGCCGCGGGTCAGGAAGACCACCTGGACATTGTTGAACGCGCGGGTGGTGTCCTCCATGGTCTCCTTTTCGGGAACCACCTTGTATTCCACCTTGGAGCGGGAGAAGTGCACATCCGCGAATCCGGGGGGCTCCTGTAGGGCGACCATCCCGGAATACGCCTGTGTCTCCTGCAATTCCACGGGCTCGGTGGTCACGGAGTCGATGCGCTTCACCTGGGAGGCGGGGCCATGGACCACCACGATCTCTTGAATGAGGCGGCAATCGTAGCTCCAGCCCTCCTCCTGGTGGCGGCGGTCCAGAGAGAGTCGCACGGGCACCTCCTTGGTCACCATGGGCTCGTAGACCACATGGAGATCGTCGCTCTTGATCTCACGGATCTCCACGCCATCGGGCTTCACCAGCACATCGGAGGGCTCCACATGGTAGACAACCTCGCACTCGTCTTGGTCCTCGGCATTCGCCTGATTGCGGATCAATGCGCCCAGGCGGCGGGGATCGGCGGAGATCTTGAAATCGCCGGCGGAGATGGGTCGTCCCAGGTGGAGAAGATCCACGGTGACCATCAGATCGACGGTAAAGGGCCGATCGTCCAGAGAGACATCCACTCCCAATCCGGAGCGGGGGATTTCCACGGCCACATTCTGGATTTCGCGCCAGGCGGAGTATCCGCTGCTGGAGAACTGCTGCCGAAGCAGAAAGAAGGTGCCGCATGCCAAACCGAAGGCCACCACCAGGCGCCAGAAGTCCAGGACCTGCAGCCAGCTTCCCAGATTCTTCCAATGGCTCTTGAGGGCACTCTTTGCGGAGGCGCGCTGTTTTGTATTCTGGGAGCTCATTTCTGCGGGAATGCCGCCTCCGTATCGGCAGGCGAGTCATCAGCGGTGGATTCCCGTTCCGGGAGGATTCTTGCGGCGCGGTTGGTGGAGCTCTGCAACAGGAATGCCATGAGCTCCTCACGGAGTTCCGCGGGAGAAGTCAGTCGGCGGATGCGCTGGCGGTCCTCCGCCTCGGGAATCAGCACGCTGCCGGTCTCTTCGGAGACCATGAGCACGAAGGCATCGGTGCGTTCCGCCAAGCCGCGCACGGCATTCTGTCGAGTATGGACGGGGCCATTTCCGGCATTTTCGTCCATGGGGAAGCGGCATCCGGCGGCGGTGATGGTCAGTTCGCCGTTTCGGGAGACGCGGAGGATCACGCCGCCGTCGTGGAGTGCGGTTCCGGAATAGAAGATGGTCCGGAGGAGTCGGTAGTTGAGTCGGCAATCCAATTGGACGCCCATCTCCTGGAAGTCGTCCAAGCCGGCGACGCCCTCGATGGCGATGAGGGCGCCGGTATTCTTCATGGAGAGCCGCTCCTCATCCATATCCAGATGATAGTGATCCCGGAGATATCCGCGCCACTGTGGCAACGGCGTCAGACAGCAGACGCCCTTCACCAGCTCGTCCGCGGATTCCTCCAGGGTCCGCTTCAAGCGCAGGGAGGTCCGGCGACGACGGATATTCATGGTGTAGCGACGGAAATTGACGGCGGGGCTTGCCAGCAACCGGCGGATCTCCTCGGGGAAGAGCACCAGGACGACCAGTGGCAGGAAGCGCAGGAAGCTATTGGCGATGCTGGAGAGCACCGGCATGTTCAACCAGAGGTTGACAAAGCCAATGACCATGGACGCCAGCACCAGCACCGCCATGGGAAAGATGGCGCGAGTATGCCGCAGGACCCGCAGCAGCAGCCAGTACAGGATGGTCAGCACCAGCAACTCGACCACAGGGACGAGTCCCTGGAGAAAGGCCTGTAGGATTTCAAGGAAGGAAGACAACTCTTTGAGAAAAAGGAGGAAGGAGGAAGGAGAAAGGAGGAAGTTAGGCCAGGGTTTCGTGCCGAAACCCCGCGCCGGAATTTACCGGCGCGTGCGCCAATGCCGCGGCGTGTGCCGCGGAAGTTGTTAGTGGCTAGCTGTTAGCCGTTAGTTATTTGGTCGCTCCGCGGGAATTCCGCCGTCCATGCGGCGGCACCAAAACCACGACGAATGCCGCGGAAGAGCGCCTGCGGCACCTTGTAAACTAACCACTAACCGCTAATTGCAAAGTACTTACGGCACTTTAAGGCACCGTTTTCCGGGGGAGCGGGGGCGCCAGTCCCCGTCCGTTCGTTATTTTGCCACCCAGGGGTTTCTTTCCGCCTGATCGAGAAGCTGTGCCATCAGGAGTGCCTGGCGGTGTTCGGCGACATCATGGACCCGGAGGACCTGCACCTCCCTTGCGAGAATTGCGCTAGCGAGGGTCCCGGGGAGTCGTCGTTTGGGGTCTGTCTCGCCGGTCAATCGTCCAATGTAAGACTTCCGGGAGACTCCCAAGAGCACGCCGCTCTTTCCCAACGAAAATTTTGCGGCGAACCGGATGCATTGGAGATTCTGTGGATCGGATTTTCCGAAGCCCACTCCGGGATCCAGCAGGAATGCGTCCTCGGGGAGTCCGGTGGCCTCCCTGAGTGCATCGCGGCGGTGGTGGAGATACTCCCGGATGTCGTCGGGGATGACGGCATCGGAGGGGAGAGTCCGGTCGTCCATGAGGACCACCCCGGGTTGGAACTCCCGCAGGACCTCGGGGAATCCGGGATCCTGGCAGGCGCGAACGTCATTGACGATATCGGCGCCTGCCTCCAGGGCGGCGCGCGCCACCTCGGCCTTGGAGGTATCCACGGAGATGGGGACCTCGGAGAATTGGCGAATGCCGCGAATCACGGGGACCACGCGGGCGATCTCCTCCTGTGCGGAGACGCCGTGGAATCCGGGGCGGGTGGATTCGCCGCCCACATCCAGGATATCCGCGCCCTGGCGGATCATCTCCTCGGCATGTCGAAGGGCGTCCCCGATTTTCAGGAATTCGCCACCGTCGGAGAAGGAATCGGGGGTGGCATTGAGGATGCCCATAAGCAGGGGCATTCCCCGGTGAAACGCGAGGATTCCTCGTCGATGGCGGAGTCCCTGCGGTGCGAAAGTGGCGGCGGTCATGGGAGGCGTAGAAAAAGCAAGCAGGCGAAAGAGCGTGGTGCTCCTCCGCCTGCAAAAAGAAAGGCTATTAGAAGGCTACCACTGGCCGAAGTCCTTCAGCTTATACTTACCCTGCTTGTCCTTCAGCAGATAGAAGGCGTAATTCTTGTCGCCATAGCTGAAGACGCAGCTCTGCATGCCGGTTTCGCTGTCGCGGCTGACTTTTCCCGCCAAAACGATCTGGGCATCCTCCAGCTTGTCGCCGAAGACAGAGACCAGCCGCTTCTTCATCATGCCATTCAGGGAATTGGGCGCCCAGTATTTTCCAGTGGCGTTCCAGCCGGACTTGGCGGCCGTTTCCATGGCGGGGGTCAGCACCTTCAGGGCCGCCGCAGACTCCACATTCGCCGCCTTCACGGCTTCCTCATTCACGGTGCCGGTCTTTTTGTCGCCAGAGACCTGCCAAACAATCAGCAAGACTGCCAAAATGATGGCGACGACAGAACCAATAACCTTTCCTAGGTTGTTTCCCATGTTGTCCTTGTATTGATTTGGAATGAATTGCGCCAGCGGACGCCGTTGACGAGGAATACGACCGCGGAGGAAGACTGCCGAAACGCGAACTGGGTTCCCTCTGCGGAAATGCGTTTTAATATACAGGCAAGAAAACTAAAAAATTCCCTACTTTATTGTTCCTGGTCGCTAGCAAGGTCATTTTCCGCCTCCGGATCCGACTGTTCGTCGCGGAGTCGTCGGATTTCCTCGGCGGCATCGAGGACGCTGGCGGTGGAGCGTCGTCCGGGAGTGCCCCAGAGGCGTTTCCGTGCCTCCGCCAGGGCATTCTGGGAATCCAAGAGAGTCTTTTCGGCTTTTTCGAAGGAGTCCTGGAATTTTTCCAATGACTGGATGAGCCGTGCGGCGGCCTTCTGGATGGCGCGGAGATTCCGGCTGCAGCGGACATTTCCCCATGCCAGGCTGACCACCTTCAGGAACATCATGAAATTCATGGGTCCCACCAGCAACACGTGCTTCTTTGCCGCGTATTCCAGCAGATCGGGACACTCCTCCAGAGTGTTCTGCAGGACTGCCTCGGAGGGCACGAACATCACCACGTCTTCCACCACGGGAGCCCCCTGGTCCTCGCGGAGGAGCGCGGCGTATTCCTTTTTGGCCAATTCATCCACATGCTGCCGCATCGCCTGGATGTGCGCCTTCCGGGCCTGTGCGCGCTCCGCCTCATCCTGTGCGTCATGCCAGCGCTGGTATGCGGTGAAATTGCATTTGCTGTCCACGATGAGCCGGGTGCCATTTTCGGGGAGGATCACCACGCAATCGGGGATTCGCCGGGTGCCATTTTCGGGGGCGGTCGCGAGAGATCCGTGGGCATCGCGGATTGCCTGTTGCAGGAGGAACTGCGTATTTTCCTGGAGCTCGGATTTCCGGAGGAGATTCGCCAGGACCTGTTCACCGAAGAGTCCCTGGGACTTGGAACCGGCGCAGAGAGTGCTGGTGAGCTTCTGGGCGCTTTCGCCAATGTTCTGGGCGCTGCACATGAGCTCCGCCAGCTTTCCCCGGAGCTGCGCACGGTCTTCGGTATCATTGTGGTGGCTCTGTCGGAGTTCCTGCGTCAGGGCATCCAGGGCGCCGCGATAGGGCGCCAGGAGGGCATTGAGTCCCTGTTCCTGACGGGTGCGCAATTCCTCGCCCTGCTGGCGGAGTTGTTCGCCTGCCAAAGCGGCGAAAGAATCCCGGAGCTGTTGCGACTCCTGGTCGCGGCGTTGCCGTTCCTCCTGGAGCTCGTCATAAGCGCGGCGGCGGGAGACATACCCCAGTCGTCCCAGGAGGAAGCCCACGGCCAATCCCAAGGCGACTCCGAGAACCAGCATGATCCAGGGATTGATCACGGAGCGTCCTCCGTGCCTGCGCTCTTCGCCTTGCGGTCCTTGAGGACCCACCGGGAGAGCCCGATATATGCGACCAGAAAGAGGACGATTCCCAGGAGGATCCATCCGAAGTGGCTAATCACCATGGCCTTTCCCTGCTCCACCAATTGCTGGGGCGTCAGATCTGCCGTGGAGTGTCCGATCCAGTATCCGGCGCCAGCGAGGATGGCGTTCCAGATTCCAGCGCCCAGTGCGGTATAGAGTGTGAAGGATGTGAATGGCATCCGGGAGAGGCCGGCGGGCAGGGAGATATACTGCCGGACCACGGGGAGGAGTCGGCAGACGAAGGTCGCCGGTCCGCCATACTCGCGGAAGATCTCCTGGGAGCGTTCCAGGACCTCCGGTTTCAGAAAGAGATACTTTCCGTAGCGGCGCAACAGCGGTTCGCCCAGGCGCGCCGCCAGAAAATAATTCACGTAAGCGCCAGCCAGTGCGCCCAGGAGTCCGGCGACCAGCGAGAGCGCCAGGTCTGCCTCGGGAATTCCAAGAGAGAGTGCGCCGCGGGCGGCCAGGAAGCCCGCGGGGATCATGACCACTTCGCTGGGGAAGGGAATGAAGGAGCTCTCCACCGCCATCAGCAGGAAGACCAGCGGATAGCCCCACACGCTGGCGTGGGCAAAAAAGCTCTCTACAATGCCGGAAAAGTCCATATCTTCGGAAGGGCATTCCTGCGCCCTCCCCCGCCAGCGATTCCATAACCGGCGGTGAGAGGACGCGGGGGGACGCGTGTGACTAGAGTGCCTCCACAGAGATGCGGACGGTCAGGGCGTGGCTTTCACCGGGCTTGAGGGTCTTTCCGTCGTAGTCCACATTGCAGTTTTCCACGCAGACCATATTGCGGTACTCCTCGTCGCCGAAATCGGGCATGCGGCGGGATTTTGCGATCCAGGGATTCCAGACCACGCCGGTATCGCTATTCCACTTCTCGATGCGGATGCGTCGTCCCATGACGGGATCCAGGATATCGGATTCTCCGGGGCAATGGAAGTATACGCGGTCGGTCTCGGCGGTGATGGTGATATCGCCGGGCTGGGGATTGGGTGCGGGGGGATCCGCGGGCGCCTTGTCCTTGAAGGAGCAGCCCTGGAATCCGGTGATGGAGAGATCGTGACAATCGCCCACGGCGTAGTAGGAGTGCAGTGCCTGCTGGTAGGAGAATTCCTGGTCGCCGGTATTGATGGTAGTCAGGGTCATCTCCAGCGCCTTTCCCACACGGATCTTCATGGCAATCCGGAAGGCGTGGGGCCAGATGGCGCGGGTCTCGGGGGTGTCCTCCGCCTGGAGCTCCACCTCTGTCTGCTCATCGCCCAGCTCCTTCCAGGAAGAGACATTCCAGAAGACCTGCCGAATGAAGCCATGGGAAGTAGTTGCGCCCGGGATCTTCGTCGTGTCCGCGGGACCGAACCAGGGCCAGCAAATCGGCACGCCACCACGGATTGCCTTGCCGACGGGGGAATACTCCGACTTCTCGGAGAGGAAAAAGACCTCGCGATGGCCCGCGGGAATGAAGCTGAGCACGTGGGCACCCATCAGACAGATCTCACACCGCCCGCCGCGGTTCTGGACATGGATCTCGGGAAGGCCTCCGCGGCCCGTCAACAGCTGAATCATAAAAGGCTCCTCGCTTCAAGGTGAGTTCGCGTACAGAAAAATCGCAGAAACGCCCTCCCCCCGGCATATAGCGGCAGGACGGCAGGGAGGAATATAGCGCTCTGCAGGAACGCAGGCAGGAAAAACGCGTGCGTCCGGGGAGTCTTTCTCCTTGCGGAATTCTTGCGGAAACATTGCGAAATGGTAATGAAAATTCATATTATCCGGAATGTCCTGCCCGGCGCAATTTCCTCTTCAAACGGGCCGTATTTCTTAGGTCGGTGCGATTTTATGTCAAGTATTCCCTGCGAGGGAAAAATCGAGTTTCACGGCGAGCCCCTCGCTCTTCCGTCCCTGGAGACCATTCTCCGGGAGGCGACGCTTCTGCGGGGTTCCACGTCCTTCGCCACAGGGGAGGTTTACCGCTGGAATTACCAGGGTCGCGACTGGCTGGTAAAGACCTTCGCCCACAACGGCTGGCTCTCCCGGCACCTCCCCGGAAAGTTCTGCATGCGCAACGAGTGGCGGATTTTGACCACGTTGCGGGACCATGGTGTTACCGCGGCTCCCGAGCCACTGGCGTTTTTGGGAAACGACACCATTGTCATGGAGTATCTCCATGGCCATGAGCTGGAGAGCAGCAAATACTACCGAAGGACCGGCGAGACGCCGCCCTCCCGGGAATTCTATCTCTCTCTAAAGGAGATCCTGGCGAGCCTGCACCAGAAGGGCTTCGCCCACGGGGATTTCCGTCGTGCGAATATTTTGGTGGCGGAGGATGGCAAGACGCCGCGGATCATAGACTGGGCCACCTGCATGGTCAACCATGGTGCAAAGAAGCTCCTCTTCCACGCCTTCCAGGGCTCCGATCAGTTCTCCCTGGCGAAGATCCTCCAGGACGCAGACGAATCCCTCCTCACTCCCGAAGAGCAAAAGAGCATCCGCCCCTCATGGTTCCTGCGCGCAGGACGCTTCTTCCGGCAAAATGTCTACCGGAAATTCATTAAGCCCGTATTCCATAGCAAAAAAGGAGGAAGGAGGAAGGAGGAAGGAGGAAGTTAGGCCAGGGTTTCGCAGGCGAAACCCCGCGTCGGGATTCCCCGCCGCGTGCGCCAAGCGCGCCCATTGGCGCGCTAGTACCGCCGCACGAGCGGCGGAAGGGCGCCTGCGGCACCTTATTAGCTAGCCACTAGCCACTAACCTGCTAAGTACTAGTTCAGCGCCTGCGGCACCTTATTAGCTAGCAGCTAACCACTAACCTGCTAAGTACTAGTTCAGCGCCTGCG
>CAVGTF010000095.1:0-9403 GCA_963632245.1 Anaerovoracaceae bacterium | reverse complement strand
ATCCCGGATGTGTCTTGAAAACCCACGCCCGGAAAGTATAGTGTGCACTTTGCCTGAATTTTACGATTCTTTTGCCGCCTGCGGGGTTTTCTTTTTTTCCGCGAACCAACCAAAGCGACGGGTGCTGCCGCCCCCGTGCCCCAGAATTAGTACCTAGCAGGATAGTGGCTAGCTGTTAGTCTACAAGGTGTCTGCGGCGCCCTTCCGCCGCTTCAATGCGGCGGTACCATTCTGCTTCTACACATTTCACACTGCGCGCAAGCGCAAAATTCCCAACTCGCCACTGCGGCGGCATTTGCGCGCCATAAGGGCGCGCTTTAGTGCATGCGCCGGTAGCATTCCGGCGCAGGGTTTCGCCTGCGAAACCCTGACCAAACTTCCTCCTTCCTCCCTCCTCCTTCCTCCTTTTTCCCTCTATGTTTTCCCGCTTTCTCACACTTTTCTCCCTTTTCCTTTCCTGTGCCTGGTGCATGGCGGGTGGGTTCCAGCTGTATTCTGAGAGTGCGACGGACATGCTGGGTTTAGCAGGTGCGGGTGTAGCGCGTGCGGTGCACGCCTCCTCGGCCTGGTACAACCCCGCTGCGACCATTGACATTGAGCGCACGACGCTTTCTGCGGGTGGCAGTGCCATCTTTTTGGCCAGCGAATACAAGACCAGTGCGGGGAAGGACGTAATGGACGACCAGCCCCGCTACACGGGCTTCTTCTACGGCGTCATGCCCCTGGGCGAGGACTACCGCTTGAACCTCTCCGTCAACGCCCCCTACGGCATGATCACCCAGTGGGGCCACGACAGCCAGCTGCGCACCCTGGGCACCTTCACCAGCCTCCGCGTCTGCTACATCTCCCCCAGCCTCACCTGGCGCGTCAACGAACACCTCTCCGTGGCGGCGGGTCCCAGCGTGGCCATCGGCGTGGCGCGCCTGGCAAACTACATCAAGCTCCCCTACGGCCTGAAGGACAACAAGAACTACATGTCCGCCGACGCCACCGCGCTGGGTGGCTTCGCCGCCCTCTACTACAAGTTCAATGACGAGTGGGCCTTCGGCGCCAAATTCCAGAGCCGCATCCGCATGCGCTTCGAGGGCGAGAACGAATACCGCACCAAGAGCTACCTGAATGGCATGCTGAAATTCCGCGGCGCCGACGCCCATGCCCGCATCGACATGCCCGCGTCCCTCTCCCTGGGACTGCGCAATAACTCCTTCGAACGCTGGACCATCCTCTTCGATGCCGTCTGGACCCAGTGGTCCAGCTACAAGGCAATGAATATCTCCTTCGAGAAATATCCCGCCACCGACAAGCCCGGCATGGCGAAGAATCCCCGCGACTGGCACGACGTATGGACCTACCACCTAGGCACCGAATACCAGCTCACCGACCGATGGGTCCTGCGCACCGGCGTGGACTACGACCACTCCCCTGCAAACCGCCGATCCATCTCCCCCGAAATGCCAGATTCCGACAAGTTCCTCTTCGGCTTCGGCGTCGGCTACCAGCACGACCACTGGGGCTTCGATCTGGCATACGGATACTGCCGATTCGTGAAGGCAAAGCTCGGAACCCGCGTCGCTTCCTCACACGGCTTCACAGAACGCGGCACCTTCCGCACCTATTGCCATATCTTCTCCGCAGGAATCACGTACCGTTTCTAGGTCGCCCACGGGCGAACTAGAAACGGAATGAGGAATGAGGATTTAGAATTAGGAGTTTCGGCCGCCCTGCGGCGGACCTTGTCGCCCGCTACTCTATCGGGCGCCAAACCGCCAGCGGCGCTAGAGCGCGCCGCAATTATGAATGAGGAGTTAGTTTTCCCCTATCGGCACAACTTGCCTGGAGTAGAATTTCAATAATTTATGAGGGGGAAAAATCGAAAGAACGAGGGGTGCCCCCGCTCCACCGCCTACTTTCTTCCGCCTACTGGCGACACTAGCGCGCCAATTTCGGCGCGCTTGACGCACGCGCCGGTAGATTCCGGCGCGGGGTTTCGGGGCACCCGAAACCCTGGCCTAACTTCCTCCTTCCTCCTTCCTCCCTCCTCCTTTTTCGCTACAGGGTGATGGTCGGCAAATCCTGGATCTGTCGGCCATCCCTTACCTGCTCCAGGGGGATGAATTCCAGGGTATCGGTATAGATGGCCTCGTTGGGGGCGAGGTTCGAGGTCTCCTGGAAGAAGTATCCGTCTACGGAGGGGGAATAGAGATAGACCTTATAGAGATAGATCTCCTGCCACTGGTCGTTCTTCAATTCGCCGAAGCTGACATTGCGTCCTTGGACGCCAACGCCGTCGAGATCGAATCCGGAGCGGTAGAGTTTCAGGGCGAAGGCCTTCTGGGCCGGGTTGTGCTTTTGGGTGAAGTGCGGGCGAATCCGGAGCTTCGCCACGTAGGTGGCCTGGTTGGTGGCGTTATTGAGGAGCTTATCGAAGGGCCATTGGACACCCCAGTCGGTGCCGGCGGTCTGTTTCATGGCGGGGGGCACATACGCCCCCGGGATGGCGGCGTCCTCTTCGCAACCGGGTAACCGCGCGTATTTCTCTTTCAGCACGATGGACTCCGGGGACTCCAGGGGGAAGTCGTATCCCTGCCGGGCGTCCAGGAGGGTATTTTCCCACGCCTTGATAATGCCCTCATGGAGTTCCTTGCTGGATTCCCAGAGGGAGATATCGTATTGCTGGATGAGCTCCAGAGCGCGGTTCAACCTCGCCTCAAAAATGGGGACCTGCTCTTTGGTGCAGTTCTTCAGCAGGAAGTGATCCAGTGCCACGATCTCACGGGCGATCTTGCGGCTGGGCAGGATCTCGTATGCCTGATTCAGGAGGTCTTCCATCTCGCGCCACTGTTCCGGAGTGAAGCGCATCACGGAAGAGGGCGAGCGATCGGGATCCGTATACCAGTCTCGCCAGGCCTTCCGCTGAATTGCGAAATAGCGCTTCATGAGCCCGGCGGCGGGACCGTAGAAGCCCTCTATGTAATCATGAATCAGGGCATCCAGATCCCAATCGGGATTCCAGAGCTTCTGGGACATCACCCAGGTCTTGAGGCCCTCCAGGGAGTTCAAGCCGAACTCCAGGTCTTCCAGGAAGACGCCCTTCACCCCCAGATCCCGCCAGTCGCGGACATTGATGTCCAGCATATCCAGATGGGGTTCCAGCGCCTTGCTGATGACATAATCCCAGACATAGACGCGCTGGGAGGCGCCCGTCCAGTCGGTGATCTCCTTCTGGACCTTCGGGATATCCCGCCAGGGAAGCTGCGAGAGCGCGGCATTGCGCTGGCGGATGGGTGCGTAAAAGGGGACGGTATTGGGATGCGGGCGGAGTGTAGTAGGCAGGGGCTGTGTCTCCACGTAAGCCAGAGTGGTGACGCGCACCTCGGGATTGGTCTGCGAGAGGACCTCCGCCACCCGATTGGCAACCAGCAGCGTGCAGGCGGAGATGCCCTCCTCGCGAATCAGTTTCTGGCAGGAGTCACAGAGGCACTCCATGTAGTTGTTGTCGTTGTGGCTGACAGAATAGACCTTCTGATTGGGATGGATCTTCTGGTGCGTCAGGAGCTTCCGGCACATGACCTCCCCTAGTCCAGGAGCGGTGTAGCAGAGCTGTCCGGTGGTCGGCGTGGAGGCATAGCGGCCCTCCTTGCGCAGGGGGAAGAACTCCGGGTTGCTCTGGAAATACTGTTCTGCGGGAACCAGCGGCGCGTAGGTGTGGATGAAGTAATCCACATTGGTGATGCCACAATCGCCCATTTCCGGAGGAAGGACCTTGAAGTAGGATGCCGCCTGAATGCGGTTGAAGGCATTGTAGTCCTGTCGACCGAAGAACTCGCCATTGTAGGGTTCCCGCATTTCAAAGCAGGGCGTGTATTCCCGGGGGACCACCGGCAGCGTGGTCTCCGCAGAGAGCGCCGGGGTCTGAATGGGCTCGTCGGGATCGAAGAATCGGCACCCCAAGTCCTCCTGAAGGAATGCCAGCGCCGCATAGAGGGCACCATTCTTTCCGCCCTGGAGATAGAGATTCCCCGCGTCGTCCACCGCAATGCGGTAGCCCTGCTCCTCGGGACACACCGGTACGCCGGACTGTCGCGCCAGGAGGGTCCCGCCCACCGAAAGGAATGCGCCGCCTGTGAAATCTCTCTCGCTCACCACAGGGAAGGGCTCTCCGAAAGCGCACTCCAGCAGTTGTGAGAGGAGCCGTGCGGCGTAGGGATCCTGGACTGCCGGAAATGCGGGCACCACGATGACGCGGTTCGCAAAAGAAAACCCCCGGGCTTCCCCCACGGGCTTCAAGGCATTGGGCCCCAGGGAGGCATTCCGCGACACCGTGAAAAGTGGGAAGAGCCCCTCCGCGTGGGCGACGGGATCCCGGGGAGTCACAGTGAGATCATCGAACCAGGTGATGCCCGGTCGACCCGATTCGCCACCCGCCCAGATCTCGATATTCGCCGACGCCGCATCCGCAGGCGCCTGAAAGACGCCGGACCACTCCTTCCAATCGCAGGTGCCATCCTGTCCCGTCATAAGGAAGGAGCTGGCAATCACCCGCGCATTCTTCCCCTGCCAGTTGATCTTGCAGTGGCTCTGCTTCGCATTCTCCAGGCGCATCCGCCCACGCACCTCGTAGGATTGCCCCGGAACCACCCGGAAGGAATCCGAATAGCAGACTTCCCATAAAATCGTGGACGACATCCGCAGAGCACCATCGCCGCCGCCCACTTCCCGGACTTCGCCCTCCCCCGCCCAACCACTCATCCCGCCCGCAAAATCGCCATTCAATACCAGCGATTCCCCAAAGAGTGAGAAAGAAAACAGACAAGCAAGAAAGAGAGAGAAGAAGCGCATAAATCTAGAAAAAGGAGGGAAGGAGGAAGGAGGGAAGGAGGAAGGAGGGAAGGAGGAAGGAGGGAAGGAGGAAGGAGGAAGTTAGGCCAAGGTTTCGCACGGCGAACCCCCGCGCCGGAATTTACCGGCGCGTGCGTAAAGCGCACCTAAATTAGCGCGCAAAGTGCAAATGGTAAGGAAAAAAAGTACCGCCAGTAGGCGGGAAAAAGTAGGCAGGGGAGCGGGAGCGCCCCCCATTTTTTTTGATTTTTCCCCTCTATTATTGGAAATCTACCCTGTGCAAGTTGTGTCGATAGAGGGAAACGAACTCCTAATTCATAATTGCGGCGCCCTCTAGCGCCGCTCGGCGGTTTGGCGGCGCGCAGCACCGCCAAGGCCCACTGCAGAGTGGCCACAACTCCTCATTCCTCATTTCTAATTCCTCATTCACAAAAAGGGGCCCTGTGGCGATTGCCGCAGGGCCCCTTTTTTGTGTGTCTCTAGGATTTAGCGGTTATCGCCGCCCTCGGTGACATTGCAGTTGGGCCACCAGTAGTAGTCCTTAATGAGGGTATTGACGCGGGTGAGCTGGGAGGCCTCCACGTGACCATCGGAGAAGGACATGTTCATCTGGTCGCTATGGCGATAGTAGGCGGCCTTGGTGGTATCGTCCTTGACGATGGCGTGGGGATGGGTGGAGATGGTGACATCGTATCCCCAACCAGCCTTACGGGTACCATCCGTATAGTTCACGTGGATGCTGGGATACTTGATGCTGGAGATGCGGTGCCAGTCGCAGGCGGCCTTGATGTCATCCGTCAGCCAGGACTTGATGAGCTGGCTGTATCCAGCGCCCACGGCCAGAGAGTAGCCGATATTACCATTCAGGCGCTCGCTGGTGGGGCAGGAGGGGCAGCTCAACACCTTATGCCAGGAGCTCTTGTCCTCATAGCCTGCGGAATTGAAGGTCGCGCCAGAATCGAAGGTACCAGCGGGATCCTTGGTCTTCCACTCACCGTAGGTCAGAGGGGTCTGGGGGATGAGGGGATTCAGAGTGAACCAAGTCTTGCCGTAGTCAACAGTAGACCAATCGGCGACGAAGGGATCCAGGAAGAGGCAGGGAGGCAGATAGTCGTCGTAGTCATTGCCGTAGAGGATAGCACCCAGCTGGATCTGCTTCAGGTTGTTGGTGCAGCTGATGGCACGAGCCTTCTCACGGGCCTTGCTCAGGGCAGGCAGCAGCATGGCAGCCAAAATGGCGATAATCGCGATCACGACCAACAGTTCGATCAGAGTGAAGTGTTTACGCATGGTTGTTTTGTTTTCGGGGTTCTTATTGCAGGAAGGCAAAAAAAGACTGTCTCAAAAATGAGCGTCAATACAGATTATACGCAGATGCCAAGAAAACACAAGCCCTCACAACAAAAAAACGCGACAAATTTTGCCCCCCCCCCACGACAAGTCATGACAAGTCTGTATAATGTGCAAAATTGACATGATTTGTCGAAGTATTTTCAACACCACAAAAAAAAGACGTTCTTCCCCCCATGCAGAATATCCAAAGGACGGGAGGCTGCCGCCCCCGCACCCTTGCCTATTTTCTTCCGCCTACCGGCGGTACTTTTCCCCCTTACCCTTTACACACTAGCGCGCCACTTTGAGCGCGCTCTACGCACGCGCTGATAAATTCCGGCGCGGGGTTTCGGCTCGCCGGAACCCTGACCAAACTTCCTCCTTCCTCCCTCCTCCTTTTTTCATGTTCCTCATTGCACAAAAAGCCCCCCGCGCATGCATGCACGGGGGGCTTTTTGTGCCTAGAGCATATCGTCGCCACCCTCGACGCCAGTCACGCCGGGGAACCAGTAGTAGTCGTTGATGAGAGTATTGACGCGTCCGACCTGGTGGGCTTCCACGTGGCCATCAGTGCAGGTCAGATTCATCAGGCCGCTATGGCGATAGTACTTATCCTTGGCGGCGGCAATGCAGTGGGGATGAGAGCAGACGGTGTAGGGGCCCCACCAGCTGTCGCGAGTGCCGTCGGTGTAGTTAATGTGGATGCTGGGGAACTTGATAGAAGAGATACGGTGCCAACGAGCGGCCTCGCCCAGAGGAGCGCCGGCGTAGTTGCGCAGCCAGTCACTCTGTCCACCGCCGATGGAGAGGGAGTAGCCGATATTGCCATTCAGGCGCTCGCTGGTGGGGCAGGAGGGGCACAGCATGATCTTGTGCCAGGAGCTCTTGTCTTCCTTGCCCTGACTGTTGTGAGTGGTGCTGGAATCGTAGTAGGCGGCGGGGTCCTTGGTCTTCCAATCACCGTAGGTCATGGGGGCCTCGGGAATCATGGGATTCAGAGTAAACCAGAAGATGGTGTAGTCTTCCCAAGTATCGCCGAAATAGCTCGCGGAGTTGCTGGGAGGCAGGTAGTCGTCGTAGTCATTGCCGTAGAGGATAGCACCCAGCTGGATCTCCTTCAGATTGTTGGTGCAACTGATGGCACGAGCCTTCTCACGGGCCTTGCTCAGGGCAGGCAGCAGCATGGCAGCCAAAATGGCGATAATCGCGATCACGACCAACAGTTCGATCAGAGTGAAGTGTTTACGCATGGTTGTTTTGTTTTCGGGGTTCTTATTGCAGGAAGGCAAAAAAAGACTGTCTCAAAAATGAGCGTCAATACAGATTATACGCAGATTCCAAGAAAACACAAGCCTTCACAACAAAAAACGCGACAAATCTTGCCCCCCCCACGACAAGTCATGACAAGTCTGTATAATGTGCAAAATTGACATGAATTGTCAAGATTTTCAACACCACCCACTACACACATATTTCCCCGCAGATAGTAACTAAGAGTTTTGCCCTATATGGCGCCCCCCGGCAATGCTCTTCCGCCCATGCGGCGATACCAATATCGCCCCATATCGCTAACCTAGTTTTTTTCGGGGGGTGCGGGGGGCTTGCCCCCAGTCCTTTGGACATCCCCCCTTTCATGACACGCCCCACCCGTAGGGCCGCTCCGCGCCTCTTCCGCCCATGCGGCGATACCAATATCGCCCCATATCGCTAACCTAGTTTTTTTCGGGGGGTGCGGGGGGCTTGCCCCCAGTCCTTTGGACATCCCCCCTTTCATGACACGCCCCACCCGTAGGGCCGCTCCGCGCCTCTTCCGCCCATGCGGCGATACCAATATCGCCCCATATCGCTAACCTAGTTTTTTTCGGGGGGTGCGGGGGGCTTGCCCCCAGTCCTTTGGACATCCCCCCTTTCATGACACGCCCCACCCGTAGGGCCGCTCCGCGCCTCTTCCGCCCATGCGGCGATACCAATATCGCCCCATATCGCTAACCTAGTTTTTTTCGGGGGGTGCGGGGGGCTTGCCCCCAGTCCTTTGGACATCCCCCCTTTCATGACACGCCCCACCCGCAAAGCCGCTCCGCGCCTCTTCCGCCCATGCGGCGGTACCAATACTGTTTCTAAGACGGCACTAGCACCGGGGCGATTCTTCCCTAGCGGGGGCATCCAAAGGGCGGGAGGCTGCCGCCCTCGTGCCCCTGCTAAATTCTTTTTCATTGGCACACACAAAAGGGGCCCTGTGGCGATTGCCACAGGGCCCTTTTTTTGTGTGCCGCTTCTACTTGAGTTCGTATTGTTTCGCGACCAGCTGATCTGCGCCGTACATTTTCCGGAGCAGTGGCTTTTCGATCTTTCCGGTGGGGTTTCTGGGGACATCGGCGAAGATGTACTTCCGGGGCCGCTGATATCTGGGGAGAGCGAGACAGAACTGTTCCAGATCCTGTTGGGTGATGGTCTTTTCGGGCTTCACGGAGACGATTGCGGCGGCGATTTCGCCCAGTCGCTGATCGGGCAATCCGATGACCGCCACGTCCTTGATGGCGTCGTTTTTCCGGAGGAAGTCCTCGATTTGGACGGGGTAGAGGTTTTCGCCGCCAGTGATGATCACGTCCTTCTTTCGGTCCACGAGGTAGAGGAATCCATCCTCGGACTCCTTTGCCATATCGCCGGTGAAGAGCCATCCATCCTGGAGGACCTCCTTGGTGGCCTTTTCGTCCTTGTAGTATCCGCTCATGACGCCATCGCCCTTTAGGGCCAGTTCGCCGACGGTGCCGCGGGGGACGGGATTATGGTGTTCGTCAACCACCTTGGTCTGCCAGCCGTATCCGGGGATGCCAATAGCGCCCACGTGGTCGATATTCTCCACGCCAAGATGGACGGCGCCGGGTCCGATGGATTCGCTGAGGCCGTAGTTGGTGTCGTACTGGTGGTGTGGGAAGTACTTCATCCAGCGCTTGATGAGGCTGGGGGGCACAGGCTGTGCGCCGATGTGCATGAGTCTCCACTGATCCAGATGGTAGTTGCTCAGTTCGATTTCACCGCGTTCGATGGCATCGAGGATATCCTGTGCCCAGGGCACTAGAAGCCAGACGATGGTGCAACGTTCTGCGGAGATGGTATTGATGATCCACTGTGGCTTGACGCCCTTGAGGAGCACCGCCTTTCCGCCCACCAAGAGGCTGCCCATCCAGTGCATCTTCGCGCCCGTGTGGTAGAGCGGCGGGATGCAGAGGAA
>CAVGTF010000094.1:0-9433 GCA_963632245.1 Anaerovoracaceae bacterium | reverse complement strand
GGGGCTGGCGTCCTATCTGCTTGGACTAGAATCCCCGGAGATGGTCTCCCGGGATCCGCTGCTAGGGGGCCTCTTTGAGAATCTGGTGGTACTGGAGGCGCTGAAGGCGCGTTACAATGCCGGAAAGGACGCCGACCTCTACTTCTACCGGGATTCCCAAGGCGTGGAGGTGAATCTGCTGCTCGCCGTCCGCAGAAAGCTCTTCCCCCTGGAGATCAAGGCCGCACGCACCTTCAGCTCCGATTTTCTGAAAAATCTCCGGAAATTCCGTCTGTGGAGCGGTGACAAGTCCATGCCGGGAAATATCGTCTATGCCGGCGACCAGCGTCAGAAGGTCGGCGATGCCGAGGTGCTTAACTTTGCGGATCTCTCCGATGTCATAACCAGAGATTCCATGCCCTCCTGATCCCCACTTTCCAATAATCCTGATATCAACGCAAACGGCCGCCCTGGGAGCCTCTCCCCTTTTCCTGGGGGAACTCCGCGGAGCGGCCGTGTCGTTTTTATACCAGCAAGAGGCTAGTTCTGACCCTTCTTCCAGACTGCGAGGGTGCGTTTTGCCAGGTCTGCGAGGGACTCGTGCTGATATCCGACCATATTCGCCTCGATGGTATCGTGGATTTGCGGGGCGAGTCGTCCGCCGAAGTCCCGTGCGCCGCGGAGAATTCCCAGGATTGCGCCAACGGTGGCGCCATTGCAGTCGGTATCCAGTCCGGCGGAGACCGCCAGGCACATGGAGCGATCGGGATCGCCGTTACCCAGGAGAAGCGCCATGACCACGATGCAGGCGTTGTTGACCGTATGAACCGCATTCATACCGGCGAAGTGCTTCTCGTGCCACTCCATATAGGCATCGAAGTCGCGTAGTTCGTCGCACTTTTCGACCGTCAGGCGGACTTCCTCTGCCAGACGGCAATTCTCGGGGATTTGAGACAGCCCGATCTGCACCAGCCGATGGGGATCGGATTCCCGGAATGCGGCGGCCTGGAGGGCGGCGATGAACATTTCGCCGTAGATGCCATTCTTGCAGTGAGTCCAGTGTGCATCGCGCCAGGCGTATTCTGCGGCGCGTTCGGGATCGCCGGCGGCGGCCCATGCCCAGAAGTCTGCGCGGATTTGTGCGCCGATCCACTCACGGTAGGGATTGCAGCGGGAGCGGGTGAATTCGGCGGTGATATTCTGGTCGCGGGGCGCCACGTAGCAGCGTGCCTTCCGGAGATGCCAATTCAGGATCGCCTGTGTCTCGGCGGTGCAGATCTGGTTGTAGGGCAAATGAGTATCCCAGACATCCGCAATATCCTGCCACTGGAAGTCCTTGCCGAACTGCTCCATGACCGTCAGGCCCACCAGCGTGTAGTGGACATCGTCGTCGCCCACCATGCACTTGATATTCTCGCGGCAGCAGTCGAGGCAGACGCGAATGGTGGCGTCGTCACCGGCGGGGGCACAGCTGAAGTAGTCCTTCAGGGGCCAGTCGTTGTGCTTCTGCAGGCAATTCTTGATCCACCGCCAGCCGCCATCCTGGCACTCCACCGGTTTGCCTAGCGCACAGCCACAGCAACGGCCAATCCAGGCGCCATGGAAGCGGTTCAGGAGCTCCTCCTCCGAGGGCATGGGCGCCAACTCAAAAGACGCCTTCGGACGCGCTGCACGGATCTCCTCCAGCTCATCGGGCTGCACATAGGGGAAGCCCGCACGGGGCTTCAACGCCCCAAGCTCCTTCCACAACACATCCACTACCGCGTCGTCATACTCGTTCGCAGGAGTCACCGCCATCACACGATCCCGTAACTCCACAGGGACCTCCACACCCTGATACGCAAGGGTAACCAACTCCTCCTGCAAAAGACGCGCAGGATCCGCCCAACCACCCGTGACCATACAACACCTCCTATGAAAAGACAGTGAACAAAACACTAGAGCACACACAATGCGTACAAACTCAAAACGAAACGCCGCCTAATGTAGCCACTCCACCAATGTGCAATGTGAAATGTGCAATGCATGCATCGCCGGTAGGCGGAAGAAACTAGGCGGGAGTCCGGGGGGCGCAAGCCCCGCCCTTTCGATTTTTCCATCCTTCGGGAAAGACGGCTTGCAAACTTAGCAGGGGTGCCTATAGTATGCGAGTGATTGATAACTAACATGGCATTTGCCCTTGTAGCCTGGAGGCTTTTCTTGTGAAATTAAGCAAGCGTCAGAATGAGATTGTGGATGCGGCGTTGCATTTGACGGCGACTCGTGGGATCCAGCACTTGACCCTGAAGAACCTGAGTGAGGTCATAGGGATCAGCGAGCCGGGGTTATACCGTCATTTTCGGAGCAAGTCCGAGATCATTGCGGCGATGATTGGCCGTTTTGAGGGCGGTGTCTCGACGGCTTCTGCGGGGGTCCGGGGTTTTCGTGCGATTCGTGGTTTTGTGGAGGGGCGTTTGAAGCAAGTGGAATCGACTCCGGATCTGGCGCGAGTGATGTTTGCGGAGGAGTTGTTCTTGGACGACGCGGAATTTTCCGCGAAGCTGATGGCGATGATGCACAAGCACCGCAGCGAGCTCTCGCAGCGTTTTGCGGAGGCGGTGGAGGACGGCGAGATCCCCGCGGGTCTTCCGCAGGACGCGTTGTTTCGGATTGTGATGGGCCCCATCCGTCTTCTGGTAAAGCAGTGGGGTATGACGGGTGGTGCCTTTGATTTATGGAAGAAGGGGCAGGAGCTCCTGGATACCCTGGAGAGTCTTTTCAAGCGGAGGGACGAGAACCATGAAGCGTAGAATCATCGAGATTGACGAGAGCAAGTGCAATGGCTGCGGCAAGTGCATCCCGAATTGTCCGGAGGGGGCCTTGCAAGTCATTGACGGCAAGGCGCGTCTGATCAGCGACCTCTTCTGCGATGGTCTGGGCGCCTGCCTGGGCGAATGCCCCACGGGCGCGCTGCGTTCGGTGGAGCGGGAGGCGGAGCCCTACGACGAGCGGAAGGTGATGGCGAATATCGCGCGCCAGGGCGCCAACACCATCGCCGCCCACCTGAAGCACCTGAAGTCCCACGGCGAAGAAAAGCTCCATGCCATCGCGGTGGAATACCTGAAGGAGCAGGGAATCCCCCTTCCCCAGGAAGACGCCCCGCAATTCCCGCACTTGGGGGGCTGTCCGGGAATGCTTGCCCGCCGAATGCATCGTGAGGCCCCGAAGCCGGAAGCTCTGGCTGGCGGCGCCTCGGCGCTGACGCAGTGGCCCGTGCAGCTGAAGCTCCTGAATCCCTCCGCGGCATTCTTCGACAACGCGGAGTTGCTGATCTCCGCCGACTGCGTGGCGCACGCCTACGGCTCCTTCCACAAAGAGCTGCTTGCCGGACGGATCCTGGTGGTCTTCTGTCCCAAGCTGGATTCCGACACCGATGGTTACGTGGATAAACTGGCGGAGATCTTCCGCAAGCACGCCATCCGCTCGATCACCATCGCGCGCATGGAGGTCCCCTGCTGCGGCGGCACCGTCGCCATCGTGGAAAAGGCCCTCGCCCAGGCCGGAATCACCCTCCCCCTGAAAATCGTCACCGTCGGCATTGACGGAAACCTGCAATAGAACCCCAACACCCTCGGAGAAACAACACTATGAGCAACATGTTCTGCTTCCAGTGCCAAGAGGCCTGCCGCAACAAGGGATGCGATCTGGCCGGCATGTGCGGCAAAAAGCCGGAGACCGCCAATCTCATGGACCGTCTCCTGCAGAACCTGAAGGTCCTGGCCCTCACGAAAGCCCCCACCCGGAAACTGGGACTCTTCGTGGTGCAGTCACTCTTCCTCACCATCACCAACGCGAATTTCGATGACGAGCGCCTCCTGGCGCAGATCGCGGAATGCGAGCGGCTGACCGGTCCCACCACCGCCACCGCGCCCTTGGGAGTGCTCTCCTGCGAAAACGAGGATACCCGCTCTCTGCGGGAGCTGCTGACCTACGGTCTGAAGGGCGTGGCGGCCTATGCGGACCACGCGGCCATGCTGGGCAAAGAGGACGACGCGGTCTACGCCTTCTTCTTCAAGGCGCTGGCGGCGCTGGCGCAGGAGAAGAGCGCCGACGAGCTGACTGCGCTGGTGCTGGAATGCGGTTCCGTGGCAGTGACCGCCATGGCGCTACTGGATGCCGCCAACACAGGTGCCTACGGCAATCCCCAGATCACGCAGGTAAAGATCGGCGTGGGGAGCCGTCCGGGCATCCTGGTCTCCGGACACGATCTGCGTGACATGAAGGAGCTCCTGGAGCAGACCGAGGGCCAGGGCGTCGATGTGTATACCCACAGCGAGATGCTGGCGGCGCACTACTACCCCGAGCTCAAGAAGTACTCCCACCTCTACGGCAACTACGGAAACGCCTGGCACCTGCAGAACAAGGAATTCGCGGCCTTCAACGGCCCCATCCTCATGACCACCAACTGCATCACGCCCGTCCAGGAGGCCTACAAGAACCGGATCTTCACCACCGGCATGGCGGGATACCCCGGAGTGCCCCATATCGCCGACCGAAAGGATGGCAAGCCGAAGGACTTCTCCGCCATCATCGCCCTGGCAAAGACCTGCCCGCCTCCCACGCCCCTGGAAGACGGCGAGATCACCGGCGGCTTCGCACACGCACAGGTGCTGGCTTTGGCCGACAAGGTGATTGACGCCATCAAGTCCGGCGCTCTGAAGCGCTTCGTGGTCATGGCGGGCTGCGACGGCCGCCAGCGCACCCGCGAATACTACACCGAGGTCGCCGAAAAGCTCCCGAAGGACACCGTGATCCTCACTGCCGGTTGCGCAAAATACCGCTACAACAAGCTGCAGCTGGGCGATATCGACGGCATCCCTCGCGTGCTGGACGCCGGTCAGTGCAACGACTCCTACAGCCTGGCCATCATCGCTCTGAAGCTCAAGGAGGCCTTCGGACTGGACGACGTGAACAAGCTGCCCCTCTCCTTCGACATCGCCTGGTATGAGCAGAAGGCAGTGGCTGTCCTACTGGCGCTGCTCTCCCTGGGATTCAAGAATATCCGCCTGGGACCCACCCTGCCCGCGTTCCTCTCTCCCGGCGTGGCGAAGGTCCTGGTCGATACCTTCGACATCAAGGGCATCACCACCGCCGATCAGGCCATCGCAGACATGCTCGCCGGACGCTAACGCCCCCCGCAAGGAGGAAGCCGCACCATCAAAAAACGCGGCTTCCTCCTGACCAATCCTCACTCTTTCGAAGCACGGGAAGCGAGAATTCGCTCCACGTGCTTTTTGATTTTGTCGAAGAGGAGATAGAGGAATGCGGCGACCATCCACGCTAGGAAATACGAGACCAGGTTATGGCTGAAGAAGTGGTTTCCATCCATGGTGTGGCAGATCCCCATGAAGAATCCCAGTGCCGTGACGCCGCCGAATGCGAGCCAGCGGTACTTCTTTCGTTCGGGGACGAATGCGGCGCCGATGGGGGCGAAGCCGCCGCTGGCGTGTCCGGCGGGCCAGCCGTGGTATCGTTTGCTGCCGGCGGGAATGGGTTCGAAGAATGCCTGGTAGAGATTCCGGGGCTGCTCCTTTCCACCGTAGCGCACCAGCCGCGAGGGATACGGCACGCTACAATCGGATTTGATATTCGCCACCAGACAGGGAATCGAGATCATGGTTATCACGACGTAGAGCAGTCCCCAGGCAAGGCGCCGTTTCCGGATGGCGATCCAGACGATGATTGCGCCCAGCACGAAGCCCAGCTGTCCCAGCAGCCACTTCGGTCCCGTGTAGTAGACTAGTCCGAAGCCGTGATGCTTATCTAGCTTCAGGAGCCATCCCTCGCCGGGCGTGTAGAAGTGGTCCTGGATCCAGGTATCCCAGGGCGTGAGTTCGAAGAGCAGGATTGTGAGGACCAATAGGACAAGTGGGATGATCCAGGAGGTGTGTCCCCGGAAGCAGAGATCTGCGGGGGATTTCATTTGGAGACCTCCAGTACCTTCATGAGGGGCATGGCGCCGAAGACCTTGTCCAGACGCTTCGCCGCGCGGACGCTGGCGCTCTGGTAGACGGCGATGGCGCGGTCCAGATCGACCCGGTCCTGCTCCCGGGAGCCCTGTCCGGTGATCTCATAGGGAGTCTGGAGCCGCCAATGGACGCTGTCGTGCTTCCGCTGGGGATAGAGTGTGGTCAGATCGCCGGTCTCGCCATTGAGGAACCCCAGATGCTGGAAGGTCCCGGGGAATGCGCGGCCATTCTCTTCGGATTCCCGCGCCACATCGAAACCGTAGAATTCGCTGACGTAGGACCAGTTGAGCAGTCCGAAGAGGGTGGGCGCGATGTCGATCTGGCTGCAGACGGTGTCGATCTTTTGTGCGGGAATCAGCAGTGGATTGTAGAAGAGTGCGGGGATGTGGTATTTGTTGAGGGGGAGTGCCTCCCGCCCGGAGGTGCTGTGGCAGTGGTCGGCGACCACCACGAAAAGGGTATTGGCGAACCAGGGCTTCTTGCTGGCGTCCTCCAGGAACTTCCCCAACGCGTAGTCGCTGTAGCGCACGGCGGAGGAGCGGCTCTTCTGGGGGGCGTCGATGCGGCCCTCGGGGAAGGTATATGGTCGGTGATTAGAGGTGGTGAGAACGAATTGGTGGAAGGGGACGCCGTCGGCGTAGGCGCGGTCGGCGGCATCCAGGGACCACTGGAAGAGGTCCTCATCGCAGCAGCCCCAGGCATTGGAGAAGGTCTTTGGTTTGGAGAGAGGCGAGGTGCTGTCCTGGATCTCGTAGCCATTGGCGGAGAAGAAGGCATTCATGTTGTCGAAGAAGCCGTTTCCTCCATAGAGGAAGATATTCCGGTATCCGCGCTCCCGGAAGAGCCGTCCCATGGAAAACATGTCCTCGTAGTTGGTGCGCTTGACCAGGGATTGTCCGGGAGTGGGCGGTATCGAGAGCTGGACGGCCTCGATGCCGCGGACAGTGCGGGTGCCGGAGGCAAAGCAGCGGCGAAGGAGCATTCCATCGCGGGAAAGACGATCGAAATTGGGAGTAAAGGCCTTTCCTTCGGCCTCCAGCACGCCCGTGAAGTAGGCGCTGAAGCTCTCTTCCAACACCAGGATCACATTCCACTCGTGGGGTTGGGCACCGTCGGGGAAGGTCACCACGCGCCGGATGTCCATGGGGGCATCGGAGAGAAAGACCGAGCCGTCGCGCCCCAACTCCTCCCGGAGGATGCCGCTCATCTTCTCTTCGGGCATGGTGGAATAAAATTGCTCGTAGTCGATCTGGTTATGCAGGAAGGCGGCGGCCAGGGTGTAGACGCCATTGAGCGAGAGCTCCTGGTTGTAGAGGTTCCCGTGGAACGACGGGTGAGTCTGGTAGTTAACAAAGAGCGTCGCCAACAGAATCGCGCCAGCGTGGGCAGCCAGGAAGGCAAGTCGCGGACGGCAGGGGGTATCGGAGACGAACCAGTCGCGCGCCAGCGGACAACGCAGCTGTCCCCAAAGCAGCCACAGCGCGAGGGCTAGGATTCCCAGCACCAGGGGCACAATGGGGTAGGACTGCCAGATATTCCCCAATACCTCCGTGGTGTACGCCAGGTAATCCACGGCAATGAAATTGAAGCGGGATGCGAATTCCTCCCAGAAGAAGAACTCCGCCACCGCGGTGAAGAAATACACGAAGTTCAATGCACAGAGCCAGGCACACAGGAAAATCCGCGTACTTCGGCGGGCGAAGGCGCGCCGGGAGACAAACGCCAGAAAGAGGACCAGTGGCGCCAACAAGAAGAGCTCCACGATGACATCGAAGAGGAGTCCGGTGGCAAAGACGCCCGCTAGATCCCAGGGCGCATAGGAGGGCTCCGAACCGCTGTAGAGCAACAACCCCACGCGAGTCAGGGCAAAGGCCGCCAATCCCGTGAGGAACGACAAGAACGCGCCATAGAAACGGGCGGGCAAAAGATGCTTGGGAGAGATGGAGATGCGCATAGAAACCTTCCTTGTTTTAAGAACTCGTTCAGGACTCGGAAATCGTCTATGCACACAAAATAAGAACCCTACATAACCAAAAAATGAAGCCTAAATTACCACTTGGCAAGAATGGGGGGAAAGCTTAAAATCTGCTGGCTATAGAGGCAATGTGTTTTTTAGGGGGAACGGGGGGCGCAGCCCCCAGTCCTTTGGGTACCCGCATGATAAGAAGCCCTTCCCTCTGGGAAAATTTCTTATTTTCAGAATTCTCCATGTAAATCCCTGGCCCCCACATACAAAGAGCTCATGTTAAGCTAAGATGTGGATTATGAAAATGCCATTCAAACGCCATGGAAAGCAATTCTTCTTTATCACGCTAACGCTAGAGAAGCGTCCCGCGGCGCTTTCCCAGCTTATTGATGCGAAACACGCGCCGGCGCTTCTGCCGCCGGGAAAGTCCGCACAGGATATTCTGCGCGCCATCCATCCCGCCTTTCCCTACCTAACGCTCTCTACCAATGTGATCATGCCGGATCACATTCACTTTTTATTGATCGCCAACTACGATCTATCCCCTACCTTCAACCCAATGTGGTTCAGTTTCGTCCTCATCGAAGCCATGGAGACCTCCTGGTCATCCGAGGCACTGGGGAAACCCACGATCCCACCGGTAGCGCTTCTGCAAGAAACCCTGGAACGCTCCTATGCCCGCACGACAGAGATCTGCTCCTGGGGTAATAGCGAGGATATCGTAGCTGCCATTCCGGCAAAATTTCCGCCGCGGCAGGCTTCTCCGTTGCATTTTGATCGTCGCGCCTACATCGAGATCTCTTTCGATACCTGGCAACTCAAGGCGATTCGCCGCTATATCCGCCTGAATCCTGCGCGTGCCATCTGGAAGCGCGAACACCCCGATCGCTTCCAGTGCTTTGCAGACATTCGCCATCCCGTGCTAGATCCCGCTCGCCGATGGTCAGGCATCGGAAACCTCACCCTTCTGGCATCGCCCTTCCTCTTCCATGTTCGGCTAACCATGAAAAAGACCGCTGAAGCACACGAGGATGCAATTGCGGCAATCATGGAACGCGCGAAACGCGGTGAGATCCCGGTAAGCGGCTTCATTTCGGATGGCGAGCGAGAACTCCTGCGGTGCCTAAAGGCAGAACCGCAAACGCGGTTCATCAAGATGCTACCCTGCCATTTGCCCCCATATTACGATCCCTCTGCGGAGGACTCCCGAGAACTCGCCGCAGATCGAATGCTACTGCTTTCGGGGTTGCCCAATACCCCGGCAATTCCATCGCGGGATATGCGCAACAACAAAAAAGCAGCACACAAATTCCGCGAGAACTGCCTCGCGCTAAACGACCTTATCGCTGATCTGTGCCAACGCGCACAGACCCTGGGGAAAACAGAACAACTCTTGCCACGGGACGGGGGTTGATAATTCCCGGGACCCAAAGGACTGGGGCTGCCGCCCCCGTACCCCTGCTGGCTGCCGCCCCCGTAC
>CAVGTF010000093.1:0-9478 GCA_963632245.1 Anaerovoracaceae bacterium | reverse complement strand
GAGCCGCGCAGCGACCGAACAACTAACGGCTAATCACTAACTACTAGCTACTTGCGCCGCAACCGGTTGTGGCGCTTGGCGCACGCGCCGGATTGTCCGGCGCGGGGTTTCGGGGCACCCGAACCCCTAGCCAAACCTCCTCCTTCCTCCTTCCTCCTTTTTTGCATTTCATGCCCTCTTCCCGCAACAAGACCCTGGTTCTTACGGACGCCGAGCGTGCGCGCTATTCGGCGGAGCTGTTGCGTTCCACGGGGAAAGCGATGTCTTTTCCCAGGATTGAGGACCGTGTGCTATTAGGGGAGATCGAGTCCTGGTTGCCGCTGTTGCCCGATGCCTTCGTGGATTTGCTGATCCTGGATCCGCCCTACAACCTCGACATGGACTTCCAGGGGAATCGCTTCGTCCATCGTTCCAGCGAGGAGTATCTGGCGTATTTGCGCTCCTGGCTATCCCCCATGATGCGGCTGTTGAAGCCCACGGCGTCGGTCTATCTGTGCAGTGACTGGCGGGGCAGTGCCGCCTGTCAGCAGGTCATGGAGGAATTTTTCCTATTGCGGAACCGCATCACCTGGCAGCGCGAGAAGGGCCGCGGCGCCTCTGACAATTGGAAGAGCGGCTGTGAGGACATCTGGTATGGCACCCGTGGACGGGACTTCGTCTTTCACTTGGACCAGGTGAAGATCCGTCGGAGGGTTCTGGCGCCCTACCGTGAAAAGGGGATCGCAAAGGACTGGTCGCAGGAAGCCTCTGGCGAGAAGACCCGCATGACCTGCCCCTCCAATCTATGGGACGATATCACCGTGCCCTTCTGGTCCATGCCCGAAAACACCCCGCATCCCACGCAGAAGCCTGAGAAGCTCCTGGCGAAGCTCATCCTGGCATCCTCCAATCCCGGCGAACTGGTCTTCGATCCCTTCCTGGGAAGCGGGACCTCCGCCGTGGTCGCACGAAAGCTGGGACGGCGCTTCGTCGGCGTGGAAAGCCAGGAAGAATATTGCCTCTGGGCCCTGAAACGCCTGGAAAACGCCCGCACAAACTCCCGCATCCAAGGCTACGAAGACGGCGTCTTCTATCATAGGAACTCCTAGGTTCCAGCCAAGCGGCGAAACCTGCGCCGGAGGCGCCATCGGCGCACGCGCCGGTAAATTCCGGCGCGGGGTTTCGGGCTCGCCCGAAACCCTGGCCTAACTTCCTCCTTCCTCCTTCCTCCTTCCTCCTTTTTTCTGTTACATTACCTGCCGGGCTACGCGTACGGGGATATGCATAGCAGAGTCTTTTTCCTCTCTCTTTGTGTGTGGGGGGATTCCATCAACAATTTTCTGCAGAGCGGCTTATGTCAAGTGACGACAAGAAAGTGAAGGGCGTAGTGGATCTGGTATTCCTCCTGGACGCCACGGGTAGCATGCAGAGTTGCATTGATGGCCTGAAAGCGAATATCAAGTATTTCTTCGACCGCCTGACCAGTCCGGACGAAGCCAACCGCGTGCCGGTGAGGGAGTGGCGTGCGAAGGTAGTGGGCTTCCGGGATTTCGACGACAACGCCCTGGACTGGCTGGTGGACAATCCCTTCACCGACCGCGTGGACCAACTCCACCTGCAGCTGGACTCCTTGGTCGCCACCGGCGGCGGGGATATTCCCGAGTCCTTCCTGGATGCGCTCTTCGCCGTGGGCTCCCAGGAGGAGACCGGTCCCGGCGAGGAGCTCTCGCCCTACCGCTGGCGCTTCCGCCGGGAGGCCGCCCGCGCCGTCATCGCCTTCACCGACGCGCCCTTCAAGCCCGTCATCCGCGCGCCGCAGGGACGGGGCGGCACCGTGGACGATGTCATCAACCGCATCATGGAGAAGCGGATCCTCCTCACCGTCATCACGCCCTTCCAGTATTTGGACGAGCACGACCGCATTCGGGAATTCGACGACATGCATGTGTTGGCGGAGGCGGACAAAGCGGAGTATCTGCCGTTGAAGGACGCCAATGGCGGGACCCTCTCTTTGGCGAGCTTCGCCCAGGACCAGGAGGTCATTGTGCGGCTCCTCACCAAGCTCGCCAAGACCCTCTCCAAATCCGTAGAGACCGAGGCGCTCTAACCGCAACCCCCTTCCTAACTGCGAAACCGCCATGGGAACCTGTTTAAGCCCCGGTGACCGTGTCTCCCGCTACCGTGTGGAGGAGCTGCTGAACGACGGCGCCTACGCCGTATGCTACCGCGCCGTGGACACCACGGATCCGCAAAAGCGGAATGTCTTCCTGAAGCAGTACAAGAGTCCCTCCGTGCGCACGGGATGGTATCGTGGCTACGTGGCCTACGAGGAGGAGATCCGCTTCCGCATTGAGCAAGGCGGACTAGTGGGAAAGACCTGCGCTTTTCTGGATTTCTTCGAGAGTCGAGATGCCGGTCAGCGGGGATACTACCAGGTCTTCGAATTCCTATCTGACGGCAAGGACCTGCAGGCGGAGCTGGAGGACGAGGGCTTCCGGTGGCAGCAGCGCTGGACTTTCGCCAAGCTCATGCTCTCCACGCTATGCCAGCTCCACCGCACGGGCATCGTCCACTGCGACCTGAAGCCCGAGAACCTCTTTCTGGTATCCGCCCCCGAGCTCTCCACCGGATACCGCCTGAAGGTCATTGATTTCGACCACTCCATTTTGGCGGATCGCGTGGCGCCCTGGAAGGGCTACGAGAGCTACGCCGGCACCCCCGGATACCTCTCCCCCGAACACCTCCGCGGCGAATGCCCTGTCTTCTCCTCCGATGTCTTCACCGCCTCCCTCATCCTCCAGGAACTCCTCTGCATAGAGGGACACCCCTATAACCAACAGGATCCCCAGGAATACCGCCGACAGGCCCTGGAACACACTGCGCCTCTCCCACACCTCCGGGAATCCACGGGTTCCGCCTCCGACGACCAGGTGATCTGCCGGCTCCTCCGGCTGGCACTCTCCCCACGACCCGAAGACCGTCCCGCCATGCAGGACCTCCATTTGGCACTCCTCCAGGCAGGAAAGGGACTCCTCACTCTGGAAGAAGGCCCCGCCGACACCACAATTCCGTCTGCACCGCCCGCACCCGTGAAAGAGCCCGCGCCATCGATTCCAAATACCGCGTCCGCGCAGTGGCCGCCGAAACCCGCCTGGGAATGCGAAACGCCGCGTCCCGCAGAGGGCGAGACCTCCGGACGAGTCCCCCTCCGCAGAAATCTGCGGCCGCTCCCCACATCCCCAAGACTGCCAGAAGAACCGCCGAGCGCCCCCAAGCCCCCAAAGGCCGCCCCCGTCACACCGCCACCGCCCTTCCCGCCGATCGCACCACTGCCGCCAGAACCAGCTCCCACTCCAGAGACCGCTCCCGACCCCGCGCAGGTCATTCCCCGTGGAATTGTGCTCTCGGGGGCTGGTGGCCAGCAGGTGATTTTGAACATTGAGACCCACGTAGGAAAGCGCCTGTTGTCCCGTTTTGGAGAGGACTGCCGATACTACTCCGAGTTGCAATACACCCTCTATCCCGAGGAAGGCGGCTGGTTTGTGTCGCCCAATGGTGGTGCCCAGAACAAGACCCTCCTCAACGGCCAAGTCCTGACGGGTCGGCAGCGCCTAAAAGACGGCGATGTCCTGTGCGTGGGCAATCCCCTGCGAGGCATCACCAAGCTGCCCCTGACCGTCTCCTTCCCTGGCTGAGTCCATGTCCCTCCCCTCCCCCAACATCAACCCACTGCCCTTCCCCAGGGAGGCCATGGATCCGCCCCCGCCAAAGGACCCGGATACCCTCCAGCACGAATTCGAGGCGCTCTTGCCCCTGGGGGAGAGCTGTGCGGGTCCCATCCAGGAGCTCCCTGAGAATGCGGGCGACCTCTTTCTCATGGGGGATATTCATGGCGATCTCATTGCGCTGGAGGGAATCCTGCTGACCATCCGTCGACTCGCAAAGCCGGGCACCGCCACCCTGATCTGTCTAGGGGATTTAATTGACCGCGGGAATGCCTCGCTGCCCTGTCTGTTGAGATTCCTCAAGGAGCTCCGCGATCCCTTCTGGAAGACCCCGCCTGTCCTCCTGTGCGGCGACCACGAGAATGCCCTCCTCTGGGACGAGGGGCTCCGGCACTTCGGCGCCTGCGTCACCCACGCCACCCTGGCACACCAGCTCAATGCACTGCCCGACTTCTGCGCCATCGGAAAGGCCCTCACGCACTGGCTCCATCTGCGTCCCTGCGCACTCTTTGACCACAAACACGGCGTGATCCTCGCCCATGGCGGCGTGCCCCAGCAGGACCTCCTGGAGAACCTGAAGGCCCCCGAGGACCTGGAGTCCCCGGAGTGTCTCCGGGACTTCCTGTGGAACCGCCTGACGGACGCCCGCCGCAAGCGCCCCAGCCGCACGGTCTGCGGCACCGAATTCGGCAAGGAGAATCTCTCGGAATTCTGCAAAAAGGCATCGGAATTCCTGCCGACGGAACCCCGATTGCTCTTCTGCGGACACCAGCATCCCTTCCATGGCTGGCAGTGGATCTGCGACGACGACGGACACGGCGCACTCTGCCTCCACTCCACCTTCCAGCGACCTTTCATCCCCGACGAAGAACTCATCGGCGCCCCCTGCTTCGCGCGATATTCCCCCGACGCCGAGGACTCCCCGCTACAAATCTATTCCTACCAGGCAGAAACCCTGGAGATCCTGACTGCGGAGGAGCGCCTCGCCAAACGGGGCACTCCCTGGTCTGCCGTGGCGGAGGAGTGGCATCCATGAGCGGAAATGCCACGCAATCCGGGGAGCTCCTTGTGACCCAGCGGGGGAAGGAGCTGGCGCCCCTCACGAGCGAGCAGCTCGTCTGGCTCAATCAGCGGGGATACCTCCACGACCAGGATACCGTCCGCTGCGCCGAGGGGCGGAGTCTGGGCGATGTCTACGAGGTAGTCACTCGCGCCATCCTGGAGGGCGTCCCCCTGGAGGCCGCGGAGCGCGCGGTCGTCTGCCAGACCTGCGGAACGCCCTTCACGGTCCAAGAGATCGACACCCCCGCCTGGTGCCCCGACTGCGGCGAAGAACTCTCCGTGCAGGAGCTGCGCCGACAGGCCGCGAAGCGCCCCCGTCGCGGGCTCGTGCTGGGCGGCCGGCGCCTCACCACCATGGATGGCCACGAATGGCAGCGACTCCTCATAGAACGACCCGAATTCGCTTTCCTGGCGAACTGGGAGCGCCTGCGGGGCGAGGACTGGATGCGCCTGCTGTTGGCGCATCCGGAGCTCCGGGAGCATTGCCGCTGGGAGCGCCTGTCTCCCGATCAGTGGGAGCTCCTCGCCGAGCGCGGCGTAGTGGATCCCGCCTGGGCGCAATTCGCAAAAAAGCCCATCGCCGAACAAGTCGCACTCCTGCACGACCACCCCGAGATGGCGCCCTTCGTCGCGTATTCCCGCCTGACTCTGGAACACTGGAAGGCGCTCTCCCACTCTGCTCCCGAAATCGCCGCAGAACACCGTCAGTGGCTCCCGCTGTGCACTCCCGCCGTCACCGTCAGACTCTATCTGGACGACACCCTCCCCGATGCCATCAAATGCCTCCTGCCCGCACGGGAGCTCACCGGACGTCAATGGCTGGATCTCCTGGCGGAATCCCCCACACTGGCGGCCTTCTGCCCCTGGGAGACCGTCCTACAGGCCATCCGGAGCCTCCCCGCACCCACTTACGCACGGAATCCCCTAGGCCGCGACAAGGCGATGCTCCTCAATGAAGACCAGCACGACTGCCACAAGCGCTTTCCGGCCCTCTGGGAGAAGCGCCAGGAGCTCTGGGAGCAATCGAAGGGCACCCTAAAGAGTCTGCCCCAGAAGGATCTCTGGCTCTTGGGGGACTTCTTTGGCTGGGAGACCTGGATGGACCTGAAGGCACTCTCCCGAACGGAGCTCTGCGATCTGTTGGCACGCCATCCCGATTACGGTGACGCACAAAAGCTCTGGCGCACCCTCACCCCAGAAGAGATATCCGCACTGCTATTGGACTCACCCTCTTTGGCACCAAGAGTCACGCTCCCCGTGAAGCTATTGACTCACGAACACTGGGAGCGGCTCTTCCAGATCCACTGCGACAACCCGGAATTCCTCCAGAAACTAGGGCGACTCTATCCCCTTCCCTGGATGGAGACCCTGACTCTCCAGGATCGGGAGATCCCCGCCCTGCGACGCCGAATCGTGATCCGGTGGGCCTTTCTTGCCAGCGCCTCGGTGGTGCTATTGGTGCTCCTCATGGCGATGCTTTGAGCCCAGGGGAAAGGCTCTCCGGCCACGGGAAGCCCCCCTAGCCGGGAATATATTAGGATCATGAGCTATCCAGTGAATCACATTGTGGACTACTACGGCAACGGGGAGTTGTGCCTGGGGGTGGTAGTCAAAGACCAGACGGAGCGTGTGCAGGTGCAGGGTCCCACCAAGCAGGTGACCCGCGTCACCCTGAAGCAGGTGATCTGCGACTACGGTCGCTGCCCCACCAACAACCCCCTGCCCTCTCTCACCGCACTCCAGACGCAGATCGATGAACTGCGCGCCACCATCGACACGCTCTTCCTCTGGGAGACCCTCCGGGAGACCGATCCCACCCCACACACCATCGCCGAACACGCCGCAGAATACTTCGGCGGCGAGCCCACGTGCGTCCAGAAATCCGCCCTGGCACGCGCCCTCATGGGCGACGCACTCCATTTCCATTTCGACGGAAATACCTTCGCGCCCAATCCGCAGGAAGAGGTGGACCGGCTACTGGAATTGAAGCGCCTGCGCGCGGAGAAAGCGGCCCAGCGGGAGCGCGCGAAGGAGTGGATAGGCAAGGCGATCCTGGCGGATGCGGAGGCCTGCAAGACCTCCCCCCTGGAAGTTCCCCCCGAAATCGAGCCCTTCCTCCAACAGTGCACCGACTACCTGATGCGAGGCATCAACGGCGCGGCGGTCAATCTCCTCTCTTTGGCGGGCAGCAAGCTCTCGCCACGGGAACTGGCACTCTCCCTCCTCCGAAAAACCCACCGTCTCCCCAAGGACGCCGACGAATTCCTGCTGGCAAATGGCATCCACGCCGGCTTTGCCACCGATGTCCTGGAGGCCGCCGCACTCCTGCGCCCCTACGCCGGCGAGGGCGACAGCCGGGAGCTCTTCCAGGGTCCCGAGATCTTCTCCATTGACGACCAGTGGACCCGCGAAATCGACGACGCGCTCTCCCTCCAGGAACTCCCTGACGGCAATGCGCTGGTGGGAATCCATCTGGCCAATCCCTCCTCGTTCGTGCAGAAGGGCGATCTGCTGGATCAGGCCGCCGTGGATCGGCCGCTCTCCCTCTATCTGCCCACCACCACCGTCACCATGTTCCCGGAACGGCTGAGCTGCGATCTGGCCAGCCTCAACCAGGACCAGCTCCGACCCGCATTCAGCGTGCTGGCCACCCTGGACCACGAAGGCGAATTGGTGGACTGGCGCATCGTCCCCACCCGCCTGGCCATCACGCGGCGACTCACCTACGTGGAGGCCGACCACCTCCTCCAGGATCCCGAGGAGACCCCGCTCAATCACGCACTGCGGCGACTCCGCGCACTGGCCGAACAGCGCCGGCGCATCCGCGAGGAATGCGGCGCCATCCAGCTCAACAAGCCCGAACTCAAGCTCCATGTGCGCGACGGAGAAATCACCGCCGAATGGGACGACCAGAATACCCCCAGCCATGATCTCGTCAGCGAATTCATGATCCTGGCGAACCACCTGGCCGCCCGATACGCCCTGCGCAACGAGGTGCCCATCCTCTACCGCTGCCAGGAACTCCCCGGCGAAGGCGCGCACTCCGTCCGCATCTACGATCCCGTGGAATTCGACCTGCAGGTGCGCAAGATGAAGCGCACCCGCCTCTCCACCTACCCGGAACCCCATGGCGGACTGGGCCTAGATCTCTACACGCAGATCTCCTCGCCCCTCCGACGCTACGCCGATATGGTCATCCAGCGGCAGCTCTGCGCACACCTGGCCGGCGAGACCATCCCCTACACCCAGACCGAACTCTTCAGCGTCCTGGACAATGTGGACCGCACCGCCTCCGCAAACCGCGCCCTGGAACGGGAGGCGCGCTCCTTCTGGACCCTGGAACTCCTGCGCCGAAAGGACCTGGACAAGACCCTGGAGGCCACCGTAGTCCGCGTGGAAGACCGACTGGTCCTGGCCGAGCTCAAGGACTACCTGGTCCGCGGAATCCTCCTCACGCGGGATCGTCCCTACGTGGGCGACACCCTCATGGTCCATGTCCAAGACGTGAAACCAAAGCTCAACCGGCTGGTCTTGGAGCCCGCGTAAAACAGGTACGCGAATACGCCACTTTTTCCCTAACACACGTTCCTCCCTCCCATGCGAGTCCTTTTCATTGGTGACATCGTGGGCCACGGCGGCCGAAAGGCAGTCCAGGCACTCTCTCCCCTCATCCAGCAGGAGTTCTCCTGCGACTTCTGCATCGCCAACGGCGAAAACATGGCGGGCGGCAATGGCATGACGAAGCCCCTGCTGGCGGAGTTCACCCCCGAGCAGGTGGATGTCTTTACCTCCGGCGACCATACCTGGGACCAGCGGGACTTTCCCGGACAGATCGGCGACCTCACCAATGTCCTGCGACCCGCGAACTTCCCCACCTGCCAGCCCGGACGCGGATGGGGGCTCTTCACCGCGCGCAACGGCGCGAAGATCGGCGTGATCAATCTCCTGGGGCGCGTCTTCATGAAGCTCAATGCCTCCTCGCCCTTCGATGCCGCCGACCAGGCCATCCAGGAACTCTCCCAGGAGACCAACGCGATCTTCGTGGATTTCCACGGCGAGGCCACTAGCGAAAAGCTCTCGCTGGCGTACTACCTGGACGGACGGGTCACCGCAGTCCTGGGCACCCACACGCATGTCGCCACCGCAGACGACCAGATCCTCCCCGGAGGCACCGCCGCACAGTGCGATGTGGGAATGGTGGGCGTGAAGGGCTCGGTTTTGGGACGCGACGCCGGCCCCGTCATCGCGAACTTCCGCACCGGAATGCCACAGCGTTTCCCCGTCAGCGAAGGCGAGGTCCTTCTCCATGGAACCATCGTTACCTTCGACGAATCCACCGGACACGCCACCGAAATCCAACGGGTGGAACGCGCCTACGACGGCAAGTAACTAAGTACTTAGCAATTAGCGGCTAGTGGCTAGTTGAGTGGTGCCGCAGACGCTCTTCCGCCTACCGGCGGCGAATGCGGGCGCAATCGCCCGCAGATAGCAGGTAGAAAGGTAGTAGGGAGAAGGTTAATAAGGCGCCGCAGGCGCTCTTCCGCCTACCGGCGGCGAATGCGGGCGCAATCGCCCGCAGATAGCAGGTAGAAAGGTAGTAGGGAGAAGGTTAATAAGGCGCCGCAGGCGCTCTTCCGCCTACCGGCGGCGAATGCGGGCGCAATCGCCCGCAGATAGCAGGTAGAAAGGTAGTAGGGAGAAGGTTAATAAGG
>CAVGTF010000092.1:0-9513 GCA_963632245.1 Anaerovoracaceae bacterium | reverse complement strand
CCCTACTCCCTACTCCCTACTCCCTACTCCCTACTCCCTACTCCCTACTCCCTATTCCCTATTCCCTATTCAAGGGTTATAGTTCGATTTCCCGGGCGTTGATATGGAGGTTTTGGAGGGCCTGTGGGAGGTGTGAGTATCCGCGGTAGATCATGTCTGCGTTTCGGATCAGCGAGGTTCCTTTTGCGCAGCATGCGGCGATGACGAGTGCCATTCCGGCGCGGATGTCGGGTGAGATGAGTTCCGCGCCATGGAGGGTGGATTTTCCGGAGATGACGGCGCGGTGTGGGTCGCAGATGACGGCGTTAGCGCCCATGGAGATGAGTCGGTCCACGAAGTAGATACGGCTCTCGAACATTTTTTCGAAGAAGAGGACGCTGCCCTGTGCCTGTGTGGCGGCGACGATGAGACAGCTCATCATATCGGAGGGGAATTGTGGCCAGGGGCCGTCGGCGATGGTAGGCATGGAGCCATCCAGGTCGTTTCGGATGCGGAGGGGCTCCTGCTGGTTCAGGAGGATTCGTCCGGGTTCCAGGGAGATGGTTGCGCCCAGCCGGTGGAAGACTCGCCGGGTCATCCAGTAGTCGTGGAGGGAGAGATTCCCGGTGAGTTCCACGGAACCCCCGGTTGCGGCGGCCAGCGCCAGGTAGCTTGCGGCATTCACGTGGTCGGCGCCTACGGTGAATTCGGCACCATGGAGGGTGTGGACGCCCTGGATTTGCAGGAGATTGGTTTCCACGCCGGTGATTCTCGCGCCCATGGCATTGAGCAGCTGCGCCAGCTGGGTCACGTGGGGCTCGCAGGCGGCATTCCGGATGACGGTGCAGCCCGGCGTGAGGGCGGCGGTCATCATGATATGCTCGGTGGCGGTGACGCTGGCTTCGTCCAGGAAGAGCTGTCGTTCTTCGGGGGGCGGCGCGGGGCGCTTCTGAAAATGGTAGCAGCCCTCCCGGGGCGTGCAGTCGATGCCCAGCTTGTCCAGACCATAGAAGTGCGTGTCCAGACGACGGCGTCCGATGACATCGCCGCCGGGATGGGGCAGATGCGCCTCGTCGAGTCGTGCGGTGAGGGGTCCCGCGAAGAGCAGCGAGGTGCGTAGTGCGTGGCAGAGCTTCTCTGGGGGCGTGGCGGTGGCGAGATCCGTCGCCTGGAGCTCCAGGGTTTCGTCGTCAAGCCAGCGTACCCGCACGCCCAATGCCTCCGCAATGGCCACCATGTTCCGCACGTCCAAAATGGTGGGCATGCCGTGCAGCACCAGGGGCTCCCGCGTGAGCAACGACGCCGCGATCATGGGGAGCGCGGCATTCTTGTTGCCCTCCACACGGAGCGAACCGCAGGCGCGCTGCGGACCTTGGATTTCCAGTGCTTTCATGGACGGATGGGGGAGGAGAGAGTGTAGAGGATGCTAGCGGCGTCCCCGTGTGCGGTTGCCGAAATAGGGCGTCTCGGCGGGATAGGAATCGGAGTATCGGTCCTGCTCGATTCCGTGGTGGAATTGCTTCCGCTGGCGCAGCTCGGGGGGGATTTCCGATAGGAAGCGGGAGGGCTCCGTGGGCTCCAGAAAGCCATTTCCCCAGCGTCCGCGCAGCCGCGTGTGTGTCAGGAAGAGCGCCTGCCGTGCGCGGGTAATGCCCACGTAGAAGAGGCGTCGCTCTTCCTCCAATGCGGTGCGGGACTCCTCTTCGTCGCCATCCAGATCGCCGCATTCCAGTGCGGTGCTGTGGGGAAGGAGTCCCTCCTCCACGCCGGTGATGAAGACGTAGGGGAATTCCAGTCCCTTTGCGGAATGGAGTGTCATGAGTAGGACCGAATCGGCCTGCGGATCATGAGCATCCACATCGGCGACCAGCGCCACCTCCTCCAGGAAATCCCGGAGAGTGCCCTCGGGGTGTTCTCGGGTGAAGAGATCGGCCTTTTCGAAGAGTGACTGGATATTCTCCTTGCGGGCGCGGATGTTCTCGGTGCCGTAGAGGGTCTCTACGCAGTCCAGGATGCCGGAGCATGCCTCGATCTCCTGAATGGCCTGTGCGGCGGGGAGTTCCCGCGGGATCTTCTGGAGCTCCTTCATCCATTCGGCAAGGAGCCGCAGGCGCAGGGCACGCTGGCTCTTGCCCTTCTGCGTGGCTACAAACAGATCGGAGGCCAGGTAGTCCAGAATGGGGAGATTCGTCGCGTCCGCCTGTGCGGTCAGCTTGGCGGCAGTGACCTTCCCCAGGCCCTTGCTACGGGGCGCCATGGTTAGCGTCCGCAGGAAGGAGACCTGGTCGCTGGGATTGGCCACCAGCCGCAACAGCGACAGGTAGTCCTTTACCTCCTTGCGCTCGTAGAAGCGGAGGCCGCCCAGTAGCTGGTAGGGGATGCCGTAGTGGACGAATTCCTCCTCCAGCGCACGGCTCTGCGCGTTGGTGCGGTAGAAGATGGCGAAAGAGCGCCAGGGCGCGCCGCGCCGATGGAGTCCCGCGAGCTTCTTGCGGATCCACTCGGACTCCTCGCGGTCGGTGTCCACCAGCATATCGGTGATCTGGGGACCGTCGGGGTTCTTGGTGAAGAGATTCTTTTCGATGCGGTCGGTATTCCAGCGGATCAGCGCATTGGCGGCCGCCAGGATGCGCGGAGTGGAGCGGTAGTTCTGCTCCAGGACTACGCGCTTCGCGCCGGGAAAATCCTGCTCGAAGGACATGATATTCTGGTAGTCGGCGCCGCGCCAGGAGTAGATGGACTGGTCGGGGTCGCCGGTGACATGGACGTTGCTTTTCTCGTTGGCCAGCAGTCGGATGAGCTCGTATTGGACATGGTTGGTGTCCTGATACTCGTCTACCAGCAGATAGCGATAGCGGTTCTGGTAGATCTCTCGCATGCCGGGCACCTCCCGAAGGAGCTTCACCGTGAGCAGCAGCAGGTCGTCGAAATCCACCGCGTTGCAGCGCGCCATGTGCGCTTCGTAGCGCTCGCCTAGCGCCTGCATGGCATCGGGGGAGAGGCTCCCGCGGATGGCCTGGCAGAGCTCGGCGCCGGTCCGGTAGTCCACATCCAGGTTCTTGACCATGTCGATGAAGCTCCCCAGCTCGCGGGGAGTGATTTCGGCGATCTGGTCTTCCAGGGTGGTGCCGTGGAAATCGGAGAGGACCTGTGCCAGGATGCTCTTTCGCTCGTCTTCGTCGTAGATGGCGAAATCGCGGGTGCGTCCGCAGCCGGGGAGTTTATCGATATCGCGGCGGAGGAATCGTGCGCAGCAGCCATGGAAGGTTCCGATGGCCCTGGGGGCGTCGCCTGCCAGCGCCTCCACGCGCTCCCGCATCTCCCGCGCCGCCTTGTTGGTGAAGGTCATGGCAAGGATCTGGGAGGGCCAGACGCCATTGCGCAGCAGCCAGGCGATGCGTCGGGTGACCACGCGGGTCTTTCCGCTGCCGGCGCCGGCCACCACCAGCATGGGGCCGTCCAGGTGCGTGACGGCTTCGAGCTGGGCGGGCGTTAGGTCTTGCAGGATGGGATCCTCCGGAGACGGCATGGCGGATGAGCGGATGGACGGCGGCGGTTTCTATGCCTTGGGCTTCATGGCGGGGAAGAGGATCACGTCGCGGATGGAGCGGGATCCGGTGAGCAGCATGACCAGTCGGTCGATGCCCAGGCCCAGTCCGCCGGTGGGCGGCATGCCGTATTCCAGGGCATTGAGGAAGTCCTCGTCGATGCGCTCCACCTCGCCTTCCTGGTCTGCCTTGCCGATGAGCTGCGCATTGAAGCGCGCGCGCTGGTCGACGGGGTCGTTGAGCTCGGAGTATCCGGGGCACATCTCGCGGCCGTCAATCGCCAGCTCGTAGACATCCACCAGCTCGGGGTTGTCGGCGCAGCGCTTTGCCAGGGGCACCAGATATGCGGGGAGTCGGGTGACGAAGGTGGGCTGGAGGAGGGTGCATTCGATGAGCCGGTCGTAGATCTCGTGGGAGACGTGGAAGCTGTCCATGTCGTCGGTGATCTCCAGATCCAGGGCGCGCGCCTTCTGCTTCTGCTCCTCGAGGCTGAGGGACCACCAGTCGGCGCCCATCTTCTCCTCCAGCAGTTCGTGGAAGGAGGCGCGGCGCCAGGGGCTATGGAGGTCGATGGTATTGCCGTCTTCGCCGTGGATGACCAGGGTGCCGATGGTATTCTGTGCGACGGTGGTGATGAGGGACTCCATGATCTCCATCATTCCGCGGCAGTCGGAGTATGCCTGGTAGAGCTCCAGCACGGTGAATTCGGGGTTGTGCTTGTGGTCCATGCCCTCGTTGCGGAAGTCGCGGCCGATCTCATAGACCTTCTCGAATCCGCCCACGATGAGGCGCTTCAGGTAGAGCTCCGGCGCGATGCGGAGATACATGGGGATATCCAGGGCGTTGAAGTGGGTCTTGAAGGGTCGTGCGGCTGCGCCGCCGGCCAGGGTTTGGAGGATGGGGGTCTCCACCTCCATGAAGCCGCGCTGATCCAGGAAATTCCGGCATTCGCAGATGATCTTCGAGCGCAACGCCAGGACGCGGCGGGTGTTGTCGTTGCAGATCATGTCCAGGTAGCGCTGGCGGTAGCGCTGCTCCATGTCCTGGAGGCCGTGGAATTTTTCGGGGAGCGGCAGGAGGCTCTTGGAGAGCAGCTCGAAGCTGGTGATGTGGAGGGAGAGCTCGCCGGTGCGGGTGTGGAAGGGGTATCCCTCCGCGGTGATGATGTCGCCCAGATCCAGCGCCTTGAATTCTGCGTAGGGCTCGTCACCGATCTCGGGGCGCTGCAGGTAGAGCTGGATGTGTCCCGCGCCGTCCTGCAGGTTGGCGAAGAGGGACTTTCCCATGACGCGTTTGGCCATGAGACGGCCCGCCACACGGTAGATGGGCTCGTGGGGCTCTTCGGTGCCCTCGGCAGGCACCGCGCCGTGCTTCTGGCGGATTTCGTCGGTGGAGGTCAGCCCGTCAACGCGGTGACCATAGAGGTTCTTGCCTGCGGCGCGGAGGGCATCCACCTTTGCGCGGCGGAGGGCGATGACATTTGCGCTCTCCTGCTGGGAGGGCGCGGCGGCGTTTTCCTGGGGATTCTCTTGAGACATGGGAAAAGGGGGGGAGGGAGGGATTGGGTTGGTTGGTTTACAAATCGGAAAGGGTTCTTTGACGCGGTCGGCGCTACTTCTTCTGCTCGGGCTTTTCCGGAGAGGCGGCTTTCTTGGCGGGCTTCCGGAAGGAGTTCTCCTTGCCCTCCAGCAATCGCTGGATGTTTTCTTTGTGGCGATAGAAGATGATGGCGACCATGCAGGCGAAGAGCAAAATGACGGGCCAGCCCACGGGGCTCCAGCCGGTCACCTGGAAGAGCAACGAGAGCAGCAGCACCGCCGCCGCGGCACCCAGGCTGGCGATGGCCACCACGCCCGTGCGCATCTCCAAAATCACCCACAGCACCAGCGCCAAAATCACGGGGTAGGGCGCCAGGCCCAGCGCCACGCCGCCGCCCGTGGCGACGCCTTTGCCACCCTTGAATTTCAGCCACACGGGATAGCAGTGGCCCAGGATCGCACCGGCGCCACCCGCCATCTTCGCAAAGACCGGCGAACAGACGCCCATCTTCGCCACCAGCCAAGCGCCAAGAAGCACGCCTAGGAGGCCCTTCAGGCAGTCCAGGATGAAGCAGATTTTTCCCCAGCCGCCGCCCAGGACGCGGGTGACGTTGGTGGAACCGATGTTCCGGGAGCCCTTGGTGCGGATGTCGACGCCGTTGATGAAGCCGATGAGAAGACCCCAGGGCACGCTTCCCAGGAGATATCCCAGAAGGGCGGCTAGCACTAGGGCGAGGATAGTGGTGTGGTCCATGAGTTGAGGTTACGATTGGGGGTTGTGTGTAATGCGAAAGGGGGTGGGTCGCCCGTGGTGGTGGTCCCGGCGTCTGGGTATGGGCGGGGTTGTCCTAGAGGATGGGCTGTATGCCTTGACCGTCTTGGCGGAGGCGGTGACACTGCCGGCAGCGGAAGGCCTCCAGGCCGTAGATGGTGGCCTGCTGAGGATCGGGGAGCACCAGCAATCGCTGGCCCTCCGGCAAGGCAAGGCCCTCGGGGTTGTTGCCGGCCTGCACAATGGCGGGTCCCCGGAGGAGCTCTACCTCCAGGCGACTCTCAGGGGCGATGACACGGAAACACTCGCCCTCTACCGCATTGCTGAAGGCGACGCCGATGCCGCGCTGGAAGGTGCCGCGGGTGATGCTCTGGAAGTATCCCGTTGCACCATAGACGGTTGCAATGACAACGGCGTCCGCAATGACTTGCGGGAAGAGTACCGCGCCGTCCTGCCAGAGTCTTACGCGGATGGCGCCCAGCGGATGAAGATGCCGTGCGATGACCAAGTCGTTGAGTGCCACCAACTCCTCGCCTTGCTCGCTGCGCGCCCGCAGCTTCGAGAAGCGCGCGGGGGCGAAGTCTCCGTGGAAGAAGTGTTCCAGGCAGAGTGCCTCGCCGTGGAGGGGGCATCGCGGGTTATGGGAGCGGTCCCGGAGGGGGAATTTGGGGATTCCGGGGAAGTCCCGTTCTGCGCCCAGGAGGGTGCCGTCACCGCCGTAGGAGATGACCAGCGCGGGGGTCGCGGGGTCTTCGGGGGCGAGCACCCGCACGGGGTAGGGTGCCAGGAGGGGCAGAAGCTCCTCGCGGTAGCGTCCCACTACCTTGACGGCGAGGGGTTCCTGGATGGGAAAGGAGAGGGATTCGGGCATGGGGTGCTGGGATCAGCGGCCGGTTTCGCGCCGGTAATCCAGGTTGACCCGGAATTGCAGGGCGCTCTTCACGCTGAGTCCGGCCTGGGAGAAGGGTGGCAGCTTCAGGCCCAGGATGGCATCCAGGAGCTTCCTGGCACAGTCATTCATCTGGGCACTGTCGGAGGGATTGGCGATGGCGGCGGAGAGAATCCGTCCGTCCGTGGAAATGTTCAGGGTGATGCACACCGGACGCGGCTGGGAGGAGAGATGCTCCGGTCCCAGACGATCCCAGTAGGTCTGCAGGGCCGTCTGCACGTGCGCAATCAGGTAGGTGTCGTAGGCACTCAGTTGCGAACCCGTCAGACCCGCATTGGGATTGCCCCCCGCAGGACGGGAAACGGTGCCCGTGGGCGCACTGCGCGAAAGGCGATCCTGGATCCGCTTCGCGGTGTCCTGACGGGAATCCCGGGGCTTCTGGGGCTTCGTCTTGTCCTTCTTGGTGCTCGGCGCACTCTTGAGGCGATCCTCCAAGGACGGCTTCTTCGGCTTTTCCACCTTCGGCTTTTCCACCTTCGGCTTCTCGGGCTCCGCCTTCGGAGTCTCCACAATCGGCGCAGGTGCGGGCGCAGGCGCAGGAGGTTCGGGCTCGGGTTCCGGCTCTGGCTCGGGTTCTGGCTCTGGCTCGGGTTCTGGTGCGCTAGGTGGCTCGGGTTCTGTGGGTCCCTGGACTGCCGGTCCTGCGGGGGCGGCCTCCATGAGCGCCACGGGGATGATGAGCTCTTCCGGTTCCGGCTTGTGCATCACGCAGGCAAGCCCCATCCATCCCAGGAGTAGTATGTGCCCGCAGATGGAGAGCACGAATCCTAGGCTCAGGTAGGGATTGGAGTATTTCTTGTCCCGCATGTGGGGTAATGTAATGTCGCCGCGAGGGGCGACACTCCGGAAGGGAGGACGGAGGAAGGAGCGAATTCGTACTTAGCAGGTTAGTGGCGAGCTGTTAGTTGTATGGTCGCTACGCGGTTCTTCCGCGGCGTGGCGCCGCGGTACTAGCCGCAAGAGCGGCGGAAGGGTGCCTGCGGCACCTTATGAACTAGCCACTAGCCACTAATTGTTAAGTATTTACGGTGTATTTTAAATGCGCCGTCTGGTGAGTTTCGCAGTGAACATGGCGTCGCAGTTGCCGTCCCAGGGCCAGTGTTGTGTCATGCCGTCGGAGGTTTTGCCGGTGATGGGGTCCTGGTGTGGGGTGAGGATGAACTGCGGATTTTCGTCGAGGAAGTCCTCTACGATTTTCTGGTTTTCGCGGGTGAGCATGGAGCAGGTGGAGTATACCAGCGTGCCGCCGGGCTTGACTGCGGGGGCGGCGGCGCGGAGGATCTGTGCCTGGAGCCGCGCGAATTCCTCGATGGAGTCGTGGGGGGTATTCCAGCGTCGGTCGGGATTTCGTCGCCAGGTGCCGGAGCAGGAGCAGGGGGTATCCACCAGCACGCCGTCAAAGCGGTCGCGGAAGTTTTGCGGGGTGGCATTGCCCTGCCAGGTCTTCATGCGGATATTCCCGAAGTGCCCGCGGCGCGCGCGAAGGTGGATCTCCTCCAGGGCGGATTCCCTGAGGTCGGTGGCCTCCAGGATGCCGCGGTTCTTCATGAGTTGCGCCAGATGGAGGGTCTTTCCGCCACCGCCAGCACAGGCATCCCACCACTGCTGCCCAGCGCGGGGATCGCAGACCAATCCCACCGCCTGCGAGGCGAGGTCCTGGATTTCGAAGCCGCCATTGCGGAAGGCGGCGGTATTCTGGAGGGCGGGCGCGGTGTTCTTCAGGGAGAGCGCATCGTGCATGAGTGCGTGCGGGACCAGCTTGACCGCACCCTGGGTCTCCTGGAAGAGCTGTCGGGAGAGCTCCTCGGCGGGGAGGCACTGCGCACGGAGCCACACGGGCGGGCGCTTCTGCATCCACTCTACCAGGCTCTTGAAGGAGGCGCCTTCGGGCAGGGGCGAGAGCTCCTGCCCGACCCAGTCGGGAAGGAGCTCCTCCAGCGTCAGGGCGGGCATGGGGCGGTCCTGGAAGAAGGGCCGCAGATTCCGTCGGCGATCGGCCACGGGGGTCTCGGGGGAGAGTCCCTGGAAGAGCTCGGGGTAGAGCCGCTCATCTCGCAACCAATTGGTCGCGCAGGGCGGAAAGTCGAAGCGGTTCTCCAGGACCCACGCCGCCGCCAATACGCCACTCCATTGATCCGGATGCACCGGCAAATTCGCATCACCATGTTCCAGGGCCTGCTGGAAGGAGAGCGGCGCGAGCTTCCGCAACCACCCCCACCACCGCAGGACGGAAAAGAGGGTCTCCGAAATCAGCCGACGATCCCGGGAGCCCAGCTGGTGATTCCGGGCACAGTATTCGTGGAGACAACGGTCCGCCGGACGCTTTCCCCCAAGGCACGACGATACCACAGATACCACCGCTTCCGCCGTGGCACGCGCTTGACTCGCTACACGACCAGCCGGCATCTCTCGGCGAGCACTTCCGCTGCTATTAGGGGAGGATGATTCTTTGCGGAAAGACATAATTAGTGGCTAGTGGTTGGTGGTTAGCGGTTAGTTCATAAGGACGCTGCGCGGCTCTTCCGCGGCGCTGCGCCGCGGTACGGTACCGCCGTAGGCGGAAGAGATTAGGTGGGGGGCACGGGGGCGCAAGCCCCGACCTCCTTTGGTAGGGGTCAGCCCAGTCAGAAACCGCCCCTCCCCGAAAGCTACACGGTATCGTCGCGCGGGCCGCGGAAGGGCGCCTGCGGCACCTTGTAGACTAGCCACTAACCACTAATTGCTAGG
>CAVGTF010000091.1:0-9596 GCA_963632245.1 Anaerovoracaceae bacterium | reverse complement strand
AAGGCCCACTGCAGAGTGGCCACAACTCCTCATTCCTCATTCCTCATTCCTCATTCCTCCCTCTTCCTCCAGGAGTTCCCTCGCGGTCTGGTCGAGGGCCTGCTGGAGGAGTGTGGGGAGTCGCCGGGGATCCTGTCGGTAGCATTTTCCGAGGGCGCGGATCATCCGCGCCTTTTCCAGGCAGTCATTGAGGGGGAGGGGGAGCCGCCGGAGGGCATTTCCCAGGAATTCCTCATGGTCGTCCAGGCGCTGGAAGCGCGCGTCGTATTCGTGGTTCAGGAAGGCGGCGACGCGCCCCACATGCCGCGGATGACATTTCCGGGAGACTCCCGCTTCCCATTTGCGGATGGTGGACCAGTTGATGCGCAATAGCTCGCCTAGCTGCGCAAAAGAGGCACCCATGCCCTGGCGGACCTGCCGGAGACGCGCGCGGTGCTCGTCGGTGAAGACGCCCCGGAAGGGCAGGGAGGACGACGGGGATGATGGGGATACAAGGGGGTGTTTCATGGGGGGATTCCTCCTGCCAATGGACGGCGGTGAAGGGACGGGGACTCTCGACGAGCCCGGAATGATGACGGCTTCCTCCCGATCTCCTCGGGATGCGTCGGGAAATATACGGGCGCCCAAAGTCCGCCAATCCGCCGATTCCATTTTTACAAAAACACCCCGAAAATCCGAAATTTTCCCAAAGGAACACTTTTGGACAGAAGGGGCGATCTCCGGACAGAATGCGAATTTTTCGACGGTGACCCCCCAAAAATCTTTAAAAAAGTTGAAAAATTTTTGTTGTCAGCCCTTGAGATTTCCATTTTATTAAAGCATACTCTGAATGTTAGTCGAAAGATCCCCTGCTTGAGGGAATTGAGTTCCAGAGATTTTTTTGCCCTGTCTCCCTTCTCTCCGCCTTCGGTCTCGCGATTGAGCCATCCGGCTCCTTTCCTCATTTGATTTGTCCCCGGGAAAGATCAACACACAGGCAAAAGTTGGGACAAGAGTACCAGACAGGAGCAATCCAGTAATTCCATGAGCAAAAATCTCTACGTTGGCAACCTGAGCTACGCGGTCAACGACGCCGAACTCAACCAGATCTTCTCCCAGTTCGGAAAGGTCGACTCCGCGCGGGTCATCACCGATCGTGACACCGGCCGTTCCAAGGGCTTCGGCTTTGTGGAAATGGCGGACGACGGCGAGGCGCAGGCCGCCATCGACGGCATGAACGGCAAAGAAGACCACGGTCGCACCCTGACCGTCAACGAGGCCAAGCCCCGCGAGCCCCGTGGTCCCCGCCCCCACGGCGGCATGGGCTTCAACCGCTAACATGCCCCAATAGCGTCTTCCCGGCGGTGCCCTTTTGGGGGGCCGTCGGGCTTGAGACCGACAAGAGGCCGTTGCATCTTTTGGGATGCGGCGGCCTTTTTTGTGCCTGTGTGTGAGTGATTTTTCGTGGGTGTCCTTGTGGGTGAAATCCCTGTGAAAAAAGGGCGTGGTTTCGAGGCGGAAAAGGGAATGTGCCTTACAATATGGAAAAGCCCGGCGGAGGAGCCGTCGAGTGGTGTCTCCTTGCATTTTTCACCCCCAGAATACACGCCTGCCAATCTATGTCGAGTCCATACTTTTCCCGCATTCTCCTGAAAATCAGCGGCGAGGCCCTCGGTGGTCCCCACGGCGGCCTGGATCCGGCGGCCATTGCGCGCAGTGCGGCGTTGGTATCGGAGGCCCGGGAGTGCGGGGCGCAGGCGGCGGTGATTATTGGTGCGGGGAATCTCTTCCGGGGGCTGGCGGGCAGCCGCCAGGGAATGGATCGTCTGGGGGCGGACTACATGGGCATGCTTGCCACTTGCATGAATGCCTTGGCCATGCGTGACGCCCTCCAGCAGCTCGGCATCCCCGCCGAAATCCAGTCCGCGCTGCCCATCGCCGGCGTCCTGCCGCCCTTCGATTATCGCGAGGCCGAGCGGCTGCTCTCCCAGGGGACCGTGGTCCTCTTTGCGGCCGGCACCGGCCATCCCTATTTTTCCACGGATACCACCGCCGCCCTCCGCGCGTTGGAGATCCATGCGCAGGCGGTCTTCAAGGCCACGAAGGTGGATGGCATCTACAGCGCGGATCCCGTGACCCATCCCGAGGCCACACGCTTCGCCCGCCTGACCTACGACGAGGCGCTCTCCCGGCACCTGAAGGTCATGGACGCCAATGCCTTCGCCCTCTGCCAGGAGAACCACCTCCCCGCCGTGGTCTTCAAGGCCACCGAAAAGGGCGTGCTCACCGAGATCCTCTCGGGGAACTTCCAGCACGGCACCCTAGTCACAGACGCCACCTGTTAAACATCCCCCCTTGCCGCTTGACCGGCGACGCCCGAATGCGGCGAAATCCGGAGGCGTTGCAGGCACATCCTCATTGTAGAAGAAGTAACCACACCACATCCCCCCATTCCAAAAGAGGAGAAATCATACATGCCCACCGCAGCAGAAATCCAGGAAAGCACCAAGCTGACCATGAACAATACCGTGGACGCCCTGAAGCGCCGCTTTGACTCTGTGCGCACCGGAAAGGCCTCCCCCGCCCTGGTGGAGGGCGTGATGGTCGACTACTACGGCGCCCAGACCCGCCTGAAGGACATCGCCGCCATCAGCGCTCCCGAACCCCGTCTGCTGAAGATCCAGCCCTGGGATATCGGTGCCGTGAACGCCATCACCAAGGGCATCCAGGCCAGCGGCCTGGGCATCACTCCCGTCACTGACGGAAAGGTGATCCGCCTGCCCATCCCCGAGCTCTCCGAGGAGCGCCGTAACGAGATGACCAAGCAGGTCAAGAAGTTCGCCGAAGAGGCGCGCGTCGAGATCCGCAATGCCCGCCGGGATGCCAACGAGGCCATCAAGGAGGCCAAGAAGAAGTCCGAGATCACCGAGGACGAGCAGAAGACCCAGACCGAGCAGATCCAGAAGCTCACCGACAAGATGGTCGAGAAGGTGGATGCCATCCTGGCCGAGAAGCAGCAGGAACTCATGTCCGTGTAGTCCCATTCGTCCGGCGTCTCTGGTAAGGGGAGGGCAATTCCTCCCTTTTTCCGGGGGCGTCGGACTTCGTTTTGTCTTGTTGGGGAGAGTGTCTTTTTTTTAGCCGGGGGGAGTCCCCTTCGTTGTCCGGCACCGCTTTTGGGGAGAATTGGGAATGAGGAAGGAGAGTATTTGCATTTTGTGGTGCCTGTGCCTGCTGGTTTGCGGCGTGACGGCGCGGGCCCAGAGCGTCGGCACCGTGGTGAAGACGGTGCAGGGAAACCCCACGCTGGGGATTGTGAAATTTTCGGGTGACGCCGAGGCGCGGCGGATCCTGGAGACCATGCTGGTGCGCTGCGACTGGTTCCAGGTGCTCAAGGAGAGCCAGGCGAATCGCGGACAGGTCCAGCTCTCTGTCAACGCCGCCTCCAATGCCTACGCCGTCACCGCACAGGTGGGCGGCGACAAGCGGGTCTTCCGCTACGAGGCCAGTGGCACTGACTGGAATGACGCGGCGGCGAAGGTGACCGACGCCCTCCTGAAGGAGCTCTTCGGTGTCCCCGCTCTTTGCACGCGTCCCATTGTCTATGTGATGGGTGACGGCAATGGCAAGAAGGAGCTCTATTCCTGCCGGCTGGATGGCAGCGCCCAGAAGCGCCTGACCCACAATAACGCCATCTCTACCGAGCCCTCCTGGGGACACTCCGGGGCACTGGTCTATACCCTCAACCAGGGCGCCGCTCTCCAGATCCTCCTGATGGACATGGCGAAGCAGCGCCAGCGTGTGATCTCCAGCGCACGGGGACTGAACTCCTCCGCGGCACTCTCCCACGACGGACGCCTGGTGGCACTGCCCCTATCCTTGGGCAAGCAGGTGGATCTCTATCTTCTCGATCTGTCCAATGGCTCCCGCCGCCGCCTGACCCAGGACCGGGATGTGGAGTCCTCCCCCGTCTTCAGTCCCGACAATACGAAGCTCTGCTATGTCTCCGACCGTAGCGGCCGCCCGCACCTCTATCTGCAGGGCGTCAACGACGAGAAGGCGGTCCGCCTGACGCGCGGCGGTTCCGAGTGCGTCTCCCCCGATTGGTCCCCCAAGAGCGGCCTGATCTGCTATTCCACCCGCATTCAGGGACAATACGTCATTGCGGTGCTGGATCCCTCCAAGCCCGACCAGGAACCCCTGGTGGTCACCGAGGCCACCGGCAACTGGGAGGCCCCCAGCTGGGCGCCCGATGGACGTCACATCGTCTGCACCCGCGCTACCGGCGGCAAGCAGGATCTCTATCTGGTGGATACCCTCCTCAAGAGCTTCCAGCCCCTCACCAAGGGCGCAAAGCTCTCGCTGCCCGCCTGGGCACCCGCACGGTAGAACGACAGTGACTATAGCATTTTGACGAATATGGCCGAATCCAAGGACCAGCAGGAGCCCCGTACGCCTGACGCGGAGGAACACGGCTCCCAGGAACAGAATCCCCCGCCTCAAGACGACCGGGATCTCTTCCGGGAACTCATGGACCGCCTGGGCGCGATCCCTCTGGGCAGCATCCGCCAGGAGGCCCCGAAACCCCCTGAAAAGCCCCGCCGGGATCCCCTGGAGCTGGTGCGGCAATTCTCTCTGCGCCCCAAGGAACTCCGGGATGACCTGGATCGCTTCGTGGTCAGCCAGGATGACGCCAAGAAGGTCTTGGCGACCGCTGTCTGCGACCACTACAACCACGTGCGGCGCTGCCTGGAGGATCCCGAGGTCGCCAAGCGCGACTATCCCAAGGCGAATGTCCTCATGATGGGGCCCACCGGCGTGGGAAAGACCTACCTGATGCGCTGCATTGCCCGCCGGATCGGCGTCCCCTTCGTGAAGGCGGATGCCACTAAATTCTCCGAGACGGGCTATGTGGGCTACGATGTGGAGGACATTGTCCGGGATCTGGTGAAGGCCGCCGATGGCGATGCGGAGCTGGCACAGTATGGCATCGTGTACATTGACGAAGTGGACAAGCTGGCGGGCAGTGGCGGCAATGGCCAGAAGGATGTCTCGGGGCGCGGCGTGCAGGTGAATCTCCTGAAGCTCCTGGAGGACTCCGATGTGCGCTTGATCGCCCAGAATGACATGATGGGGCAGATGCAGGCCATGATGAGCTTCCAGCAGGGGGGACACACGCCGCCTTCCACCATCTCCACAAAATTCATCCTCTTTATCGTCTCCGGCGCTTTCAGCAAGCTGGATTCCCTGGTGCGCCGACGCCTGGGGCGCGGCGTCATCGGCTTCCGGGGCGGCGAGGAGGTCCTGACGGCCAATACTAGCGAGGCCGTCGAGGCCTCTGCCATGGGGGAGGGCGATCTGTTGCGGCGCGTCAAGACCGCCGATCTGGTGGATTACGGCTTCGAACCCGAGTTCGTGGGACGCTTCCCCGTGCGGGTGGCACTGGACGAATTGGGCGTTGCAGATCTGGAACGAATCCTCACCACTGCCGAAAACGGCATCTGGGAGCAATATGTGGAGACCATGGCCGGCTACGGCATCGAGCTCACGGCGGACCAGGAGGCGCTCCATCTGCTGGCGCAGGAGGCGGTGGAGGAACACACCGGCGCCCGCGGACTGCTCACGGTGTTGGAACGGCTCTTCCGTGAATACAAATTCGAGCTTCCCGGCACCGGCGTGACGCAGCTCCATTTGACCCGCGCCATGCTGGAGGATCCGAAGGGTTCTCTGGAGGCACTGGTGCAGGAGCATCGCCAGGAGGCGCGACGCCTCTCTTGCCAGGAGGTGGAGGCATTCGCCAAGCGCTTCCAGGAGGAACACGGATATCTTCTGGAATTCACTCCCGCCGCACAGGAGCGCCTGGTGGAAAAGGCCGAGGAGGCCGGAAAGACGGTCCGAGGGTTCTGCGAAAGCCATTTCCGGGATTTCGCTTACGGGCTGGCGCTATTGGAGAAGGATGCCCCCGGCCGGAAGTCCTTCCGACTGGACGCCCCCGATGTGGAGAATCCCAGCCAGACTTTGACTCAGTGGATCAAGAACAATATCCAAGGAGAGGAGACGCAGCTATGATCGAAAAAGTCGTTCTCGTCCAGAATGCGCGCGGCATCCATCTGCGCCCCAGCGGACTCATCGCCGCCGCTCTGCGGGACTACGCCGGAAAGGCGTGGGTGGTCCCTGCGGACGGCAGCCGGGAGACTCAAATCACCTCCTCGCCCCTCTCGATCATGGGACTCTCTCTGCGACAGGGCGATGTGGTGACTCTCCGTCTGGAAGGCGAGGGCGAGGCCGAGAAGCTGGCCGAGCTGGCCGAGCTCTTCTCCAAGAAATACGACTTCACCTAGGGAGGAGAGCGAGGCGCAGCCGATCACGCGCGCCCCGCTCCAATCGTATGAACTCCCGACTGCTTGTCATTCTCTCCTTTGTGCTGGTGGCGGCTGCATTCTATTTGCTGCCACAGGGCACCACACGGCGACTCCTGGGCACCGGCCGCGCATTCACGCAACCCGCACAGGAACTGAGCGCCATGGGACAGCGCGTGACCCGCGAGGTCCTGGGCGGCCTCCCCGAGAATATGACCCGCGAGGAGCGCGATGCCCTCCTGGCGGAGGTGGCGCGCCTCAAGGAGCAGTCCGTGGGATATGGGCAGCGGCTGGATAATCTCCGGGCGGAGAATATCCAGCTTCAGCGGCTTCTGCGGCACTACAAACAGCCCAAGGACTACTCCATGGTCACCGCCGAGGTGGTCGGACGCAGTGCGCTACTGGGTCGCATGGATACCCTGACTCTGGATCGTGGCGCTTCCGATGGCATTCAGGCGGGACAGGCGGTCCTGAGCACTGAGGGCTTGGTTGGCGTGGTGGAGGAGGCTATGGCACGGCAGTCCGTGGTGCGGCTGGTCTCCTCGCCCGGATTCTCTCTGCCGGCTACCGTCTCCGGACGGGATGCCACCGGCATCCTGGAAAACCAGGGCGGACGGCTTGTCCTGGTGGGTCTCATGGGACAGGATTTCGATGGGCTCTTCTTGGGGGATGTGGTGGTGACTACTGATTTGGGAAGCGACGCCATGCAGCCCGGTTTGGCGGTGGGGACCATCGGCGATAAAGGGCGCACTCCTGACGACGCGCCCATGTATATGCTGGATGCCTCCGCGTCGCCGCAACTCTCCTCCATTCGCTTCGTGCTAGTGGCAATCCGGGGAAAATACTGAGATGCTCTTCAAGGTCTCTGATCCCAATGCCCGCAGTCTGGTGGAGGTCTCTATTACCTTCCATGGACAGGCACTCTCCGACGCCCTGACCTCGCGCTCCGGATGTCTCTGGGGACTTCTTCGCGCCGCCGGATTCCTGGCGCTGCTTTATTTCGCCCTGGGATGGGAGCTCACGAGCCCGCGATACTTCCCCGAATTGGCACTCCACCCCGCCATTCTTCTGCTGGCATATCTGGCACTCCGGGGATCCCTGGGCGTCAGCCTGACTCTGGCACTGCTGACGGGATTCCTCCTGGACGCCGGCGCCGCCTGCCATCCCGGAATTCATGCCCTCCCTACGGTCCTGGCAACCGCCGCCGTGATCCTCCTCCGGAATACCCCACACTTCCCAGAAGAACATAGCTGGTATGCCGCCGCACTCGCCGGAGCAACCGCACACTTCCTCTATGCCGCTGCGGTCCTCCTCGTTACCTGGAACGCGACCCCACAGGAGATTCTCTACCAGCTCGCGGTCGGCACCTTATTGGCCGCCTTCGCATACACACCCCCTCTCGCATTCCTCCTGGATCTTACCGGAACAACGCGAAAGTAGGCGTGTTGCTAAATATCTATAACTTGTTGCGTGCGAGTATGTTATGAATAATGCGCGCTACGCCTGCTCTTCGACGGCGGTCTTCACGGAGACGGTGACCTTCTTGTCGTAGCAGGAGAAGATATGGTCGACCAGTTTCTTTTCGGGGGGCTTCGTGAAGAGGCTGACGACGGGGACGATGACGAGTCCGGCGAGCATTGCGATGCCGCCGCAGTTAATGGGTGAGCGCATGATTTCGGGCATGATCTCCTTGATGGCGGGGATCATGTCTGCGATCATGAGGGCGCAACTGAAGACGAAGCAGGTCCAGCATGCGGCCTTCGTGGTTCGTTTCCAGTAGAGTGCGTAGAGGAAGGGCGCCAGGAAGGATCCGGCTAGGGTGCCCCAGGAGATGCCCATGAGCTGTGCGATGAAGGTGACTCTGCTGCTGTATTGAAGCAGTGCGATGGCTGCGGAAATGGCGATGAAGACCACGATGAGCGCGCGGATGGTGAGCAGCTGCGCCTTGATGCTCATGCGGTTTTTGAGGAGGCATCCGTGGAGGAAATCGATGGCGAGAGTGGAGCTGGATGCGATGACCAGGGAGGAGAGTGTGGACATGGAGGCCGCCAGCACCAGGATGACGGTCAGGGCGATGAGGGCGGGATGGAGGGATTCCAGCATGGTGGGGATGATGGAGTCGTATCCGTTGGCGGCGATATTCACGCGATCGGCGAAGATTCGTCCGAAACCGCCCATGAAGTAGCATCCGCCAGCCACCACCAGCGCGAAGAGTGTGGAGATGATGGTGCCCTTGTGGATGGCGCCCTCGTTGGTGATGGCATAGAATTTCTGGACCATCTGGGGGAGTCCCCAGGTGCCCAGGGAGGTGAGGATCACCACGAAGAAGAGATTCACGGGATCGGGTCCCAGGAAGGATGCGAAGACGCCGGGCGTCGCGCCATTGAGGACTCCGGGCACCGGGATCGCGTGGGGATCGCTGGCGGCCGCCAGCTTGGAGAGCGCCACCGTGAAGCCGCCCTGGCTCGACAGGACCGCCCATACCAGGATTGAGATGCCGGTGAGCATGATGATTCCCTGGATGAAGTCGTTGATGGCCGCCGCCATGTATCCGCCCATGACCACATAGATGGCGGTGAGCGCCGCCATGAGGATGATGCAGATGGAGTAGTCCAGATTGAATCCCATGGCGAAGAGCCGTGAGAGTCCGTTGTAGAGGGATGCGGTGTAGGGAATCAGGAATACGAAGATAATGAGGGATGCCCCGACTTTCAGTCTGTCATCCTTGAAGCGCTCTCCAAAGAATTGCGGCATGGTGGCGGAGTCCAGATGCTGCGTCATGACGCGGGTGCGACGCCCCAAAATGCTCCAGGCCATCAGCGATCCCACTAGCGCATTGCCAATGCCCGCCCAAGTGGCCGAAATGCCGTAGAGCCAGCCGAACTGTCCCGCATATCCCACAAAGACCACCGCCGAGAAGTAGCTGGTGCCATACGCAAAGGCGGTGAGCCAGGGTCCCACCGAACGCCCGCCTAACACAAAGCCATTCACATCCGTGGAATGACGGCGGCAATAGACGCCCACACTCAACGTGAGGATGACGAAAAGTCCTAGGAAGAGCGCGTTGTAGAAGAGGGACATAACGAGGAATGAGGAATGAGGAGTTGTGGCCACTCTGCAGTGGGCCTTGTCAGTGCTGCGCACCGCCAAACCGCCGGCGGGCCCAAATTGGCCCGCAGTTGCGAATTAGGAGTTTGCGCTACGCGCGCAATGTGCAATGTGCAATGTGCAATGTGCAATGTGCAATGTGCAATGTGC
>CAVGTF010000090.1:0-9614 GCA_963632245.1 Anaerovoracaceae bacterium | reverse complement strand
CATGCCTTCCCAGGGCCCGCTCTGCTTCTAAGCACGCCGGAAAAACCGCCCCCGTGCCCCCGCCTAATTTCCTTCCGCCGCAAGGAAACTGCGGCGGTACCATACATTGCACATTGCACATTGCACATTGCGCCGTAGGCGCCCCGCCCCCGGGCCCCCGCCTAAATTTCTTCCGCCGCAAGTGCCTGCGGCACAGTACCGCCGCTTCCTGCGGCGGAAGAGCGCCTGCGGCACCTTAGCAACTAGCAGCTAGCCACTAACCTACTAAATACTAATTAGTTATTAAGACTATGGATCGGCGCTGGGATTCTTCCGCCGAAGTGTATGAATCGTGCGGAGGCGCCGGGGTTTCGGACGGGCATCACGGGTCCGCCGCCGAAGAGTCCGCCGAATTCCACGCGGTCGCCGGCCTTTTTTCCGGGAGCGGGGATGAGTCGGACTGCGGTGGTCTTCTTGTTGATGAGACCGATGGCCATTTCGTCAGCGATGATGGCGGAGAGGGTCTCGGCGGGGGTATCGCCGGGAACGGCGATCATATCGAGTCCCACGGAGCAGACGCAGGTCATGGCCTCCAGCTTTTCCAGGGAAAGGTATCCCTTTTCTGCGGCATTGGCTAATGCGGCGTCTTCCAAAACAGGGATAAAGGCACCGGAGAGTCCGCCCACGGACTGCGATGCGAATGCGCCGCCCTTCTTGACGGCGTCATTGAGCATGGCGATGCATGCGGTGGAGCCGGGGGCGCCGATGGCATCCAGTCCCAGGATCTGGAGGATTTCGCCGATGGAGTCTCCGACCTTCGGGGTGGGTGCCAGCGAGAGATCCACGATGCCGAAGGGCAGTCCCAGGTCCTTGGCGACCTCCCGTCCGATGAGCTCGCCACAGCGTGTCACGCGGCAGCTGGTCTCCTTGATCTCCTCAGCCAGGTCATCCAGACCGAGATTCTCGGCGCCCTCCCGCTGGATGCGGCGTTTCAGGGCGCTGCAGACCACACCGGGTCCGGAGACGCCCACATTGATGACGCCCTCGGGCTCGCCGTGGCCGTGGTAAGCGCCCGCCATGAAGGGGACATCCTCGGGCTGATTGGCGAAGACCACCAGCTTTGCGCAGGCGAAGCCATCCTGTGCCTTCGTGGCCTCGGCGGCCTCCTTCATGATCTCACCGATGCGCCCCACCACCTTCATGTTGATGCCGGAACGGCTGTTTGCCACATTGATGGACGCGCAGACCCGCTGGGTATCCACCAGCATTTCGGGGAGGGACTCGATGAGTTCCCAGTCGGCGGTGCTGGCGCCCTTCTGGACCTGTGCGGAGTATCCGCCCACAATATCGATGCCCGTGGAAGCGGCGGCGGTATCCAGCGCCTTCGCCAACTTCACCATGCCCTTCCGGTCGTGACCGGCGGCCACATCCGCCGCCGGCGAGACCGCCAGGCGCTTGTTCACCACACTGATGCCGTATTTGCCGCCCACGCGGTCACAGGTCTCCACCAGATTGCCGGCGAAGCGCTCAATCTTCGCCACCACCTTCCGGCAGAGGGCGTCGATATCCGTGTCCCGGCAATCCATCAGATTGATGCCCAGGGTGACGGTACGCACATCCAGATTCTCCTTCTGGATCATTTCCACGGTATTGATGATTTGGTCGGTGCGAAGCATGGCGGTGCGGTATCGGGCTTGTTTTACGGTTGAAGAGCGAAGGAGAGGAAGATTTATTCGGTCGACCGGGAAATGTAGCGTGGAATTCCTACCATCCCAGGTTCCGGGGCCAGAATTCGTCCATCATCTGCCGGATATGTGGGACCACGACGGTGGGTCGGTAGAGTCCCTCGGGCGGCATGGGCTCCCCATTTCGGACGAGGACGGAGCGCATGCCGTTGTTGCAGGCGAAAGCGATATCGGTATCCAGTCGATCGCCCACCATGACCATCTCGCCGGGAGTCGCCTGGAAGCGTTCCTGGAGGACCTGGCAGAGCCACTTATGGGGCTTTCCGGCAATTGCCTGGATCACCACGCCGGGACGCGCCGCCTTCAGGCACTCCAGATACATCCCCACATCCGGGAGATTCGGTGGGCAGACCGGATCGGGGTGTGTGGCAAAGACCGGCACGCCCTTGAGGACCAGCCGTGTGGCGGCATGGAGCTTCGCGTAATCCAGCTCCTTGTCGAAGGCCACCAGCAGCGCCTGCGGATCCTCCTCCTCGTGAGGAAAGCCCTCCGATGCCATCCAGGCGCGGAAGCGCTTGGTGCCCAGGATATAGAGGCGCTTCCCGCGCATCCCGTAGGCCCGCAGCATCGCCACCGTGCCGTGTCCGCTGGTGATCACATTCTCCGGCGTTGCGGGAAAACCGATGCGTCGGAGCCGCTCAACGTTATCGCAGGGCGGCATGGAGCTGTTGTTGGTCAAGAAGAGCGGCGTCATGTCGCTCTTCTGGAGTCGCTGGAATAGCTCGATGGCGCCGGGATACGGCACGCCATCCAGATAGAGCGTGCCGTCCAGGTCGAAGAGGACCAACTTCGCCTTTCCGTAGCAAGAGGAGGGATTCGTCATCGGACGGCTCGTCGCGCTACTCGGGGATCACGGGAGAGATTTTCCAGATCTGCTCGGCGTACTCCCGGATGGTGCGGTCGCTGGAGAACTTTCCGCCGCGGGCGATATTCAGCAGCGCCATCTTCGCCCATGCCATGGGCTGGCGGTAGAGCTGATTCACGCGATCCTGCGCGGCGATGTAGCTCTTGAGGTCGCCCAGGAGCATATAGTGGTCGCCGAAGTCCAGGAGGGACTGCACGATGGACTGGAAGAGGGAGGGTTCCTGGGGGCAGAACTTATTGTCGCGGATGGCCTCGATGGCGGCGCGGATTTCGGGATCGGTGTGGTAGATATCCCAGGGGGAGTAGGTGGCGCGGCGCTGTGCCACCTCCTGTGCGGTCATGCCGAAGATGAAGAGATTCTCCTCGCCGGCCTCCTCCGCCATCTCCACATTAGCGCCATCCAGAGTGCCGATGGTGAGGGCGCCATTGAGCATCAGCTTCATGCATCCGGTGCCGGAGGCCTCCATGCCCGCCAGGGAGATCTGCTCGGAGAGATCGGCAGCGGGGATGATGACCTCGGCCAGCGAGACGCGGTAGTCGGGCAGGAAGACCACCTTCAGGCGATCCCGGACCTCCGGGGTCTCCTCGATGGTCTGCGCCACCGCGTGGATCAACCGGATGATCTGCTTCGCCATGACGTATCCAGGCGCCGCCTTTGCCGCGAAGATGAAGGTGCGCTTGGGATAATCCATATTCGGATCCTTCAGCATCCGCTGGTAGATGATGATGATGTAGAGCACCAGCATGAGCTGCCGCTTGTATTCGTGGAGACGCTTGACCTGGACATCGAAGAGGCTATTGGGATCCACGGTGGTATCCAGGGTCTTCTCGATGTAGGCGGCCAGGCGCTTCTTGTTCTGGAGCTTCACTGCCATGAGTTGCTTCAGGAACTCCTCGTCGTCGGCGAACTGCTCCAGCTTCTTCAGTTCAAAGAGATCGGTGACCCACCCCTCGCCAATGCGGGAGGTGATCAGCTGCGACAGCGGCTGGTTGCAGAAGAGCAGCCAGCGTCGCTGGGTCACGCCGTTGGTCATGTTAGTGAACTTCTCGGGCCACATGTCCGCGAAGTCCTTGAAGATCACGTTCTTCAGGATATCGGAGTGGATCTTCGCCACGCCGTTGACGTGGGTGGAGCCGATGATGGCCAGATTCGCCATACGGATGGCCTGGACATTGCCCTCCTGGATGATGCTCATATTGCGGAGCTTGTCCAGATCGGAGGGATAGCGGGAGGAGACCTCCTCCAGGAACATGCTGTTGATGTCGAAGATGATCTGCAGATGGCGGGGCAGCAGCTTCCGGAAGAGGGGCACGGACCACTTCTCCAGCGCCTCGGGCAGGATGGTGTGGTTGGTGTAGTTCACGCAGGAGCGAGTGATCTCCCACGCCTGGTCCCAGGGCACCTCGTATTCGTCCACCAGCAGCCGCATGAGCTCGGGAATGACGAGAGTGGGATGGGTGTCGTTGAGCTGGATGGTGGCGCGCTCGGGCAGCGTATAGACGGTGCCGCCCTCGGCGAAGTGCCGGCGAAGGATATCGTGGAGACTGCACGCCACGAAGAAATACTGCTGGCGCAGACGAAGCTCCTTGCCCTGCTCCACGTTGTCGTTGGGATAGAGGACCTTGGTCAGATTCTCCGCGCGGGTCTTGCTGTTCACCGCATTCTCGTAGGAGCCCTGGTTGAAGTCCTGGAAATCGAACTCCTGGTCGGCCTCCGCGGACCACAAGCGAAGGTTATTCACATTCTTGCCGCCGAAGCCCACGATGGGGATATCGTAGGGCATGCCATTGACGCGCTCGGCGGGGAACCAGCGCCAGACCAGCTTTCCGTTGACCTCCATGCGGCGGATCTCGCCGCCGAAGCAGACGGAGTGCGCATAGGAGGGGCGCTTGAATTCCCAGGGATAGCCGTCCTTCTTCCAGGTATCGGGCTCCTCCACCTGTGCGCCATTGACGATCTGCTGGCGGAAGAGGCCGTAGTCGTAGCGCAGGCCGTATCCGATGCAGGGCAGATGCAGAGTGGCCAGGGAGTCCACGAAGCATGCAGCCAGGCGTCCCAGTCCGCCATTGCCCAATCCGGGATCCCGCTCCATCTCCTGCATGTCCTCCCAGGTCACGCGGCCGCCATCCAGGGCTTCGCGGCATTTGTCATAGAGGCCCATGTTCATGGCGTTGTTGCCCATGAGGCGTCCGATGAGGAATTCCAGGGAGAGGTAGTAGACGCGGCGCGCCTTATGCTTGGTGTAGGCCTCCTCGGTCTTCATCCAGCGGTCGGTGAGCTGGTCGCGCAGTGCCACGGAGAAGGCGCTGTACCAGTCCACGTCGGTCTCCTTCTGGGGGCTGCGCGCCAGGGTGTGACGGAGGTGCCATTCCAGGCCCTTCTTGATATGCTCGGTGGTGCTTTCGGGGAAGACTTCGGAGGAATCCATAGAAACAGAGTAGGGACGGGGGTGGATTGTCTTTTAGGGGAAAGAGGTTTTCGTGGCTCTAGAGCTGTGCGGCGGCATCGAGCAGCTGCTGGAGGTGTTTCTTGGAGAGGGTGCTCTCCGCGTAGATCTTGAAAGTATTTTCGGTGCCGGAGGGTCGCATGGCGAACCATCCGTGCTTAGTGGAGACCTTCACGCCGCCAATGGAAGCGCCATTGCCGGAGGCCTTGGAGATGGCGCTGACCACCGGCTCGCCGGCCACTTCCTTCAGAGGCAAGTGCGCCGGATCCAAGGAGGCGATATGCGCCTTCTGCTCGGCAGTGCAGGGAGAATCCTGTCGGGAATACCACTTCTCGCCGAACTCTTTCACCAGCTCGTCATGATGCTGCGCGGGATCCTTTCCGGTGGATGCCGTGATCTCGCAGGCCAACAGCCCCATGATCAGGCCGTCCTTGTCCGTGGTCCAGGTCTTGCCGTCCTTCCGCAGGAAGGTGGCGCCGGCGGATTCTTCGCCGCAGAAGCCCACGGAGCCATCGAAGAGTCCGGGGACGAACCACTTGAAGCCCACGGGGGTCTCCAGGACCTTCCGGCCCAGGCGCGCGGCCACCTGGTCCACCAGGCCGCTGGTGACCACCGTCTTGCCAATGGCGGCAGCGGGGCTCCACGCCTTCCGGGTGCGGAAGAGGTAGTCCATGGCGACGGGCAGGTAGTGGTTGGGATTCATGAGGCCGTGGCTGGGAGTCACAATGCCGTGGCGGTCGAAATCGGGGTCGTTGCCGAAGGCGATGTCGTACTGATCCTTCAGGGAGACCAGCCCCGCCATGGCATAGGCGGAGGAGGGATCCATGCGGATCTTTCCGTCATGGTCGATGTGCATGAAGCGGAAATCGGGCTCGTAGCGTCCGTGGATCAGCGTCAGATCCAGTCCATAGCGCTCGGCAATGGGGATCCAGTAGCCCAGGCCCGCGCCGCCCAGGGCGTCCGCGCCAATGCGCAAGCCGCTGGCGCGGATGGGATCGAAATCGATGATCTTCTCCAGATCGCCCACATACTGGCTCACGTAATCGAACTCCTTCACCAGACCGCTGGCAAGCGCCTGGGAGAGAGTCATGCGGCGCACCTCCTTCAGGCCGCCCTCCAACAGACGATTCGCTTCGTCCGCAATCCACTTGGTGGCGGTGGTATCCGCCGCGCCGCCATTGGTGGGATCATACTTGAAGCCGCCGTCAGTGGGGGGATTGTGGGAGGGCGTGATGACAATGCCGTCCGCCAGGCCCTTCTTCCGACCGCGGTTGTGCTCCAAGATGGCGTGGGAGACCACGGGGGTCGGCGTGAAGCCGCCATTGGACGCAATCAGCACGGTGACGCCGTTGGCCGCTAGGACCTCCAGAGCCGTGGCGTGGGCGGGGCGGGAGAGCGCATGGGTGTCCATGCCCATGTAGAGGGGGCCATCCACCTTCTGAGTGGCGCGATAGCTGCAAATCGCCTGAGTGATCGCCAGAATGTGGTCCTCGTTGTAGTTCAATTTCAGGGAGCTGCCACGATGGCCACTGGTGCCAAAGACAACACGCTGCTCGGGAACGGAGGGATCCGGCTTGCCCGTGTAATACCGCGAAATCAAGTCGGGAATGTCGAGATACATGGAATCCGGAACTGTCTTGCCTGCGAGCTCGTGCATGATGGAAATACCTCGGGGTTACGGAACCTGGACTACAAAAACACACATGCCCTGCCGCCACGCTGGGTTAAAATCCCAAACGACGGCAACAACAAAGGGGTCTCTTCGGAAAATTCAATAATATAGCCTGCGGATTCGTCGCAATTGTCCGGTTTTGTCCTCTTTTTGAGGATTTGGCGGCGCCCCCGTTTTGCGCCTGTGCCGCCCTGGGTCCTGAGGTGAAAACCGCCTATTTCGGATTATAATAAGGCGTCTTCTTTTTCTGGCGGGGAACTCTTCTCCGTCAGCCCCTCTCAAACAACAGCAAAAGGACCCCCTCATGACTCTTCAGAACGACCTCGAAAAGACCTGCTACGCCCTCGGCCTCAATGTGGGTGCCCAGCTCTCCCAATTCCCCGTGGAAATCCAGCTGGACGCCCTGTGCGAGGGCATCCGCGACATGATCTCCGGCAAGGAGGCGCAGCTCTCCCAGCAGGAGTCCATGGCGCTGTTGGACAAGCTCTTCCACCAGATGAACCACGGCGGCTGCAATGGCAGCTGCCACGACTGCCACGGCGATTGCCACGACGACGGCGCCTCCGCCGAAGAGAACCTGAAGGCCGGCCAGGCATACCGCGAGGAGAATGGCAAGAAGGAGGGCGTGGTGACCACCGCCTCCGGCCTGCAGATCCAGATTCACGAGCCCGGCCAGGGCCGCCGCCGTCCCGGCGCCAACGACGTGGTGAAGGTGCATTACACGGGCCGCCTCATTGACGGCACGGTCTTCGATTCCTCCGTGGAGCGCGGCGAGCCCATCGAGTTCTCCCTGGACCACGTGATTCCCGGATGGACCGAGGGCATGCAGTCCCTGGGCATTGGCGGCAAGGCCACCCTGGTGATTCCCCCGGAACTGGGCTACGGCGAATCCGGCGTGGGCGGCGTGATCCCGCCCCAGGCCACGCTGATCTTCGATGTGGAATTGCTGGACATCCGGTAGGCTCCGAAGAAGCACACAAACACTCCTAAATAGTTCCCAAAATGGCAAAGATCCGCGTTACCATCTGGAACGAGTTTATTCACGAGAAGCAGGAGGGCTCCCTGGGAGACCTCTGCCGCTCTCTCTACCCCAACGGCATCCACGAATACCTGAAGAGCGTCCTGCAGGCCGATGACCTGGAGATCCGCGCGGTCTCCCTGGACATGCCCGAACAGGGCCTCCCCCAGGAGGTCATCGATACCACCGATGTGCTCATGTGGTGGGGACACGCCGGACACCACCTGGTGGACGACAAGATCGTGGACAAGCTGCAGGCGCGGGTGCTCAACGGCATGGGTCTCATCGTCATGCACTCCGGACACTACTCGAAGATCTTCAAGCGCCTCATGGGCACCAGCTGTTCTCTCCACTGGCGCGAGGTCGGCGAGAAGGAGCGCATCTGGCGCGTGGACCGCAAACACCCCATCACCTTCGACGTCCCCGAGACCTTCACCCTCCCCCACACCGAGATGTACGGCGAGTCCTTCGATATCCCCGACGACGGAAAGATCATCTTCCTCTCCTGGTACGAGGGCGGAAATGTCTTCCGCAGCGGCGTGACCTTCCAGCGCGGCAGCGGAAAAATCTTCTACTTCTCCCCCGGACACGAGACCTTCCCCATCTACCACGACGCAAATGTCCAGAAGATCCTGGGCAACGCCATCCGCTGGGCAGCCCCCACCGCCCTCCGCGATGAGTGGATCGAGAATATCCCCGAGGGACACGAGAAGATCACCACCGAGAACCCGCTGCTCCATATCGATACCAGCGCTCTCCACCAGAAGGCGTAAAAGCGCGCATCACGCACTCCATGGCCCAAAGGCAGAACAACAGCAAGATGCGATTCGCCGAATCCCTCCAGGGATTCCTGGCGCGTCGCCCCGTGGCACGGGATCTCTCGCAGATCCTGGCGGCCCTGCTGTTGCTCTGCCTGCCACTCTCTTTCCCGGAAAATGCCCGGAATGCCAATGGCGGCATCCGGAAGTCGCTCCTGGACTCCGAGGACACCGCACCGCTGTGCTGCCTCACGGTGGAGTCCTGCCGTCCACAGACCCTCCGCGCAACCGGACGCGATGACGGCAATTCTTCCGGAAATGGTCGCGGGGCCCTCCAGCGCTCACGGACCAAAACCGGCAGCAGCGATCCCCTCGCATTCTCCGCGGCACTCCTCCTCTTGGCCGCATGCGCTCCCTATCCCGAAAAGGGACGCGCGCGACACCCACACCCACCCTGCATCGTAAAACAACGACTCGCAAAACGGACTCTGCCCGTTCGAGCCGGTCCCTAGGGGTTCTCTCCATATCTTTACGCCCGACCTCCCGAAGACCGCCACGACTTGGACGGTTTGGAAGACGACCGGGACACGCCTTTTCTCCTGTGGCGCGCCCCACAACCACCGTCTTCCATTCGAGAGGAGTGCCCCGAGCGTCGTCCGCTCCGTCATGCCCGAATGCCTGTGTCGGCCGCCCAATCTGCGGCCGCGAGCATGCGGAGCGGCGCAAACCAATGGAGACAACCAATATGCTGGGTGCCTTTATCATCTTGACCACCGCTTTCTGCTGGTGGTCCATGGGGAAACTCATCATCACCGGCGCACTCTAAAACGCCAGTGACTCCACTCCCCACCCACGGGCCCGGAGAAGCGCGGAACCGCGAAATCCGCCCTTCCCACCGGGCCCTTTTTAGTACTTAGCAGGATAGTGGCTAGCAGATAGTTCATAAGGACGCTCCGCGGGAATTCCGCCGCTGATGCGGCGGTACGGATACCGCCTTCGTAAATGATCCTTGCACCGGAGCGTTTCTTCCTAGCAGGGGACCCAAAGGACTGGGGCTGCCGCCCCCGTACCCCTGCCTAATTTCTTCCGCCTAACGGCGGCACGGTACCGGCTTTTTGGCCGAACTGCGGC
>CAVGTF010000089.1:0-9800 GCA_963632245.1 Anaerovoracaceae bacterium | reverse complement strand
CTTCAGCAGCCACTCTTTCCGTTACTGTTGGAAGTGGTTCGGCTGGATACGCTTTCTTCTTTTGGAAACCTGGAATTCCATCATAAGATTGCGGGACTTTGGCGTGAAGAACAGTCCCGACCTCATCTCCCGAAACCCCTTATCACCGGAAAGGATCTCCTGGCGTTGGGATTGAAGCCCGGTCCAAAATTTGGCGAGATCCTCCAGAAATGCCAGGATTACGAATTGGAGAATCCCTTCCCTGGCCGGGAAGAGGCCCTCAATTGGCTACATGCTAAAGCGAAAGATTTTGCGCCCGCTGGCATAATTCCACAATAAGTTCGTTGAGCGCCAGACAGTTTTTGCGGAATTGGTGCGCCGTGGTTTTGTTTTGGGTGATTTCCCGTGACGAGAGCTCCGGCGTATTGGGAAGTCCCGATAGGATTAGCATCCGATCCGCGGCCAGTTCGCGGGAGTCCTCCGTTGAAGGATCGTAGTGCGGTGGTAGCGTAAAGGGCAGGACCTTGATAAAGTGGGTTCTGGGTTCTGCTTTGAGACGCCGAAGAAGCTCTACTTCTCCTGGCGAAATGAATCCGCTTACGGGAATCCAGCCGTTCTTTGCGTGCTCTAGGATTTCGGCAATTGCGGTTTCGTGTTCGGGGGCCGTCTTCTTCAGGGTTAATCGGACCGGGAAGAGAAAGGGTGAAACCAGGAGCGTGAGATTGCCGATTGCCGACCACCGATGGCTGGGATCTAACACGGGATGGTGGATATTCTCAAAGCATCGGAAACGCTCGGGGTGTTCCTGTTTCCAGATGGCGCGCGCCGGATTCAGCCTGATATAGCGGCGGAATGCCTTGAGTTGCCGCGAATTGAAGGCGATCTCGATATAGGGATGGCGGTTGAAACGGAGCGAAGAGGGTGCTATTGAGGAAGGGGAGAGAATCGAAGGGACGGGGGTTGCACCCCCGCTCCCCGGCTGCATTCTTTGGTCATGGGCACGGTTGCGGGCGCGTGCCAGGACAGTTGCCAGGGTCTCCTCAGGGGATTGGGGGAGCGGGGGCGCAGTCCCCGTTCTTTCGATTTGTGTCCAGGCGGTCTCGATTGCTTCGATGAGCACAAAACTGAACCACAGTGGATTGAAGACAGGCGCCTGGTCATAATCCACTATCAGGAGGAAGTGGAGGTGGTCTGGCATGATGACACGTTCAGAGAGTGTCACAGCAGGACAGACCTTGTGGATTGCACGCAGGATTGCCAGCGCGGTCTCGCCTGGTGGCAGGAGTTCCGGTGGGCTCTTCGCATCAATGAGACGCGATAATGCGGGCGGCCGCCCTTCGAGTGTCAGGGTGGTAAAGAAGAACTGTCGCCCTTGATGACGGAAGGGTATTTTCATGCCCCCTCTCTATATTTCAGCACCACACAGTGGGGAGGGATTCTTCGCGGCGGCCGTAGTCCACGAAGATATCGTCGCGGTTGAGTGCGTGGAGGGTTTTGCGTGCGGCGTCGAGTGCCAGTTCGTATTTATTGCAGTCGTGGCTGATATGTGCCAGCAGGAGATTCCGCGTATTCTTTGTGAGCAGTCGTGGGAGGAAGTCGGAGTTCTGCCGGTTGGAGAGGTGTCCTTTGCCGTTGCAGATGCGGGTCTTGAGCTCCCAGCTGCGCGGGGAGTCCGCCAGCATATTGACATCGTAGTTGCTTTCCAGGACGAGGGTCTGGCAGTCCCGCAGATAGAATTCGGCGGTCTGGGTGGGGCGGCCGATATCGGTGGCGATGCCGATTTTTGCCTCGGGGGTCGTGAGGGTGTATCCCACGGTCTCTACATCGTGTTCCACGGGGAAAGGCGTGACTTGGAAGCCGGAGAGCTCGAAGGCGGTGCCGGCATCCAAGACGGTGGCAGTGACCGGGTGTTTTGCGTCGTTTTGGAGGAGTGCGGCGACCTCGTAGGGAGAGAATACGGGCACCCCCAGGAAACCCGCGGCGGCGCCGACGCCCTTCATGTGGTCGCCATGCTTGTGGGTCACCAGGATCGCGCGGACGGAGTCGGGATCCACGCACTCCTGCGCCATGCGCGTGCGGAGCATCTTGAGGGAGATTCCGCAGTCCAGGAGGATGGTATTTCCGTGGTATTGGATGGCGATGCAGTTGCCGTTGCTACCGCTTGCCAGGATGGTGACGCCGGTCTTCATGAGTAGAAAAGGAAGGAATAATGATTAGAAAATGGCCTGGATTATTCTTCTGTGGGGAGTCCGGCGGTCTCCAGGGTGATCTTCGCCACATTGTCGGAGACATCCTCGCCGGCCGCGCCCAGTCGACGGGTGAATTCCGCCATGTCCTCCAGGGTCTCCTGGCGCTTGGCGCCGCCGGGAAGGATTCGTTCCAGGGCGGCGGCGAGATTTTCGGGCGTGCACTCCTTCTGGAGGACCTCCTGGAAGACCTTCTTTTCGCAGACCAGATTAGCGATGGTGATGGTGTCGATCTGGATGAGATGGCTGGCGATCCACCAGGAGACGGGGCTGATGCGGTATGCCACCACCACGGGGAGACCCAGCATGGCGGCCTCCACTGTGACGGTGCCGCTGGCGGCGATGGCACCGGCGGCCTCGGTCATGAGCTGACGGGTGTCTCCCACAGACCAGGTGACGGGCGGTGCCTCGGGACACTGCGCGGCCAGCTGCTGCGCGAATTCCAGGATGGCCTGTCGGGGCAGGGGGATCCGGAATGCCAGCGAGGGATTCTGCTTATGGAGGACGGCCGCCGCCTGGAGGAATGCGGGCAGGAGCCGCTGGAGTTCCTGTCGACGAGACCCCGGCAACAGCAACACGAGATTTTCCTTTCGTGCGGGACGGGGCTCCTTTCGGTAGGGCGCCAGGATCCCGAAGAGCGGGTGTCCCACGAATTCCGCCTTCAGGCTGGTTGGCTCGTAGTATTTCGGTTCAAAGGGGAAGATGCAGAGCATCCGCCGGCAATACTTCGCCAGCTTCCAGACGCGTCCCGTGCGCCACGCCCAGACCTGCGGACTCACATACCACACCACCGGAATCCCCAGGGCATGGAGGCGCTTCGCAAGCATCAAGTGGAAGCCCGGATAGTCAATGAGAACCACCGCCTTCGGACGCTCCGCCGCCGCGCGCTGGGTCACGCGCTTCAGGAGATTCAGGAAGAAAAAGACATGCTTCAGGCATTCCCAGAAGCCGATGATGCCCAGCTCCGTGGAGTCCACGAAGGTCTCTACGCCCGCTTCCCGCATCTTTACGCCGCCCATGCCCTCGATGACCAGCCCAGGATGACGGCGCTGCAGCGCCTGCGCCAGGGAGGCACCATAGCCGTCGCCGGAGGTCTCCCCCGCCATGATCCAGACTAGCTCGCGGTCGGTAGCGGCGGGCGCTTTCTTTTCTGCGTGTTCCTGGGTCATTGGATGGCTCCGCTGCGGCGGTTGATGCCGGGTGCCAGGAGATACGCGCGCAGGAGTCGTCCCACGGGGACCGTATCCACCAGGAAGGCGTCGTGTCCGGATTCGGTCTCAATCTCCACGTAGGTCACTGGCTTGTTCTCCGCCAGGATGGCGTTTACGAATTCCCGCGCTTCGGCGGGCGGGTAGAGCCAATCGGAGGAGAAAGAGACCACCATGAGCTCGGCGTGGAGGCGCTTGCAGGCCTTTCGCAGATCGCCGTGTCCCCAGGCATCCGCGGCGTCGTAGTGATCCATGGCGCGGGTGATGTAGAGGTAGCTGTTGGCGTCGAAGCGCTCCACGAAGGACTTGCTCTGGTGATTCAGGTAGCTCTCCACGGAGAACTCCGCCTGGAAATTCTTGCCATTGCCCTTGTCCTCCAGACGGGTGCGGCCGAACTTGAAGTCCATGCCCTTCCCGGAGAGGTAGGTGATGTGCGCCAGCATGCGCGCCACGGCCAGGCCATTGGCGGGATTCTTTGCGTCTTCCAGATAGGCGCCGCCATCGAAATTCTCGTCGCGCATGATGGCGTTTCGTGCCACGGCATTGAAGCCCAGCCCCTGTGCGGAGAGCTTCGGTCCCGATGCCATGATGATGCATTTGCCCATCCAGCGGGGATAGCGCAGTGCCCACTCCAGGGTCTGCTGGCCGCCCAGGGAGCCCCCGATGACGGCATAGAGATGGCTAATGCCCAGGCGCTCCAGCAGCGCCTTCTCCATATTCACCCAGTCGCCCACCGTGACCATGGGGAAGTCCAGTCCGTAGGGCTTTCCGGTGGCGGGATTGGTGGACATGGGGCCCGTGGTGCCGTAGCAGCTTCCCAGCACATTGGCGCACACCACGTAGAAACGGTTGGTGTCGATGGGCTTTCCGGGACCGATGACGGAGTCCCACCACCCGGGATGTGTCAGGCGCCACTTCCGCTCGGGATGGCCCACCGCCTGGGAGTCCCAGCCGGCTACATGCGCATCCCCGGAGAGCGCGTGGCAAATCAGGATCGCGTTGTCCTTCGCTTCCGACAGCTCGCCGTAGGTCTCGTATTCGACCTCCACCTCCGGGAGGCTCTCGTCACATTCCAGCGCGAAGGGATGCTCCGCATCCGTGATCACCAAGTGCCGCGGGACCGTCATTCCCACCGAACTCAAGGAATCCGGCGGATCAAATTTGCTTGTCTTTTTATGCATTATTCAAAAAATTGCACCGCCGTAAGCGGAATAGCGCCAGCGGCACCTTATGACCCTTCCCCCTTCTTCTTGCGGAAGCGCGGAATGCGCTTAATGTAGCCTTTTCCTAGGGTGCCCGGCGTAGCGTGGTGACTCGTCGGAGATAGCTACAGACTCGCTCCACCTGTTCCTTGCTGGCCTTGGGCTGCACCCCAAAGACCTCGGGGTGATTTGCCATGGCGACAGCGCGGACATCGCTGGCGATTGCGTGGAACTCCTTTGCCAGGAAGGGGATATCCAGATTTCCCAGGAGGTAGTCCGGAGTGGCATAGCGCTTAAAGCAGTCCGCGTAGCAGTAGTAGTCCAGCTGCTCGGGTTTTACTAGGACCGCATTTGCCGTGCGCTTGGTAAGGAAGGTCTTGGAGCGATGCAGTGCATTCACATCCCGGAGGGTGTAGAAGAGGAGCTGTCCGGGGGCTTGTGGGACGGTCCGGCGCGGGTATTTGTCGATGTAGTCCCCCAGGTAGTCCCGCTCTTCCAGCGCGAAGACATTTCCTTCTTTGGTGCGGAAGGGGATTTTGCGGACTTGTTCGAATGTGAGTCCCTGGTTTGGCGTGCGCTGGTAGCATGCCACGATTACGGGGAATCCGGCGACGCGGGAGGTATTGTCGAACTCCTGGCTGTTGAAGACCAGGTGTTCCTTCAGCTGGTAGTTTCCGAAGAATCGCCGCGCCGCCTGGAAATTCGTCTTCTTGACCAGGTATGAGAGCGGATGGAGGACGGCGACGAATTCCGCCTGAAGGGCGTCATATGCCAAAAGTGAGGAGAGTCCCAGATCCCGGGTGCGCAATGCGGGATCCACGCTGGCGCTGGCGGCGGCCTTGGTCTTGCGGTTGATCTGGGAGGTCCGGTCGTTGTAGGGCGGATTTCCCACGATGACCAGCCGCTCGCCTGCGCGGATGCCGTATGCCCGTCGGCTTACTTGGAACAGCGCATTCCGGTTGTGGATTTCGGCGGCAGGGAATTGTTCCTGGAGTCCCCGTGTGGCCTCGCGGTCGATATCGTTGGCGAGGAATCGGCACTGTGGAAATTGTGAGAGGAGTCCCAGAAAGGCCCCGGAACCGCAGGAGGGATCCAGGAGCACATCGGTGGCGCGACCCACGCCCGCGCGCAGGAGCCACTCGCCCACGAGCTCTACGTATTCCCGGGGAGTGTAGAAGCTCCCCAGATTCACGCGGTCGCGGCTGTTGAGATGTCGGGAGTGATGCGCGTCCATGGGCTATTTCTATTATAACGAAGGATGCGCCCGATTATACACCTCTACGAGATGGGAGATGTCCAAATGGGTATAAATCTGTGTGGTTGCCAGGCTGGCGTGTCCCAGGAGCTCCTGGACCATTCGGAGATCGGCGCCGGCAGTCAATAGGTGTGTGGCGAAGGAGTGCCGCAGCTTATGGGGCGTGGCCTCGGCGGGGAGCTTTGCGTACTTGACATATTTTTCGAAGTGCCGCTGGATGGTGCGCGGGGTAATGCGCTGACCGCGGATATTCACGAAGAGCGCGCCATCCTTGGTCGTTGCGCCGAGATCCATCTCCTGGCGCTTGGCGAGATACGCCTGGATTGCCTTGCAGGCGGGCACCCCCATCATGCAGAGGCGCTCCTTCCGGCGCTTTCCGCGCACCAGCACGAATCCCTGGGAGAAATCCAGGTCCTCGCGGTCGATGCCCACGGCCTCGGAGATACGCAGTCCGCCGGAGTAGAGGACCTCCAGGAATGCCTGGTCCCGCAACCCCAGGAATACCCGCTCCGCATCCCAGGCGGCTGCGGCTTCGGGGGTCTTGGTTTCCTTTTGCTGCTCGGCCCAGAAGTGCGGCGGGGCCTGGATGAGTGTGGTCACCTGGTCTACGGAGAGCGCCACGGGGAGCCGCGAATGCTTTTTGAGTCCGCGGACGAGATGGAAGGGGTTCTCGCGGATGACCTGTTCCCCCAGGAGAAACCGGAAGAAGGACCGGATGCTCGCCAGCTTCCGGTTGACGGAGGTGCTCTGTTCGCCTTGGAGGGAGAGTTCCGAGAGGAAGTGCCGCGCTTCTTCCTCTGTGACAGTATCCCAGGGGAAGGGCGGCGGGAGCGGCTGCAGCCGCGGCGTCAGGTGAATAAAGTGCGCCGCATCCTGAAAATATGCCTCGATGGTATGCGGGGAGAATTGCTTTTCGGCCTGGAGGAAGGCGCGGAAGGCGCTCATGCCCGGATCCTTCAGTAGACGAGCCCGCTCGTCAGAGAGGTCCAGATGCGGCGAGGCCTTCCGGGTCATGGACGCTCCGCTAAACAGGATTCAATGACATCCACCGCTTTCTTGGTGGCGTCGGGACAGGCATAGTCGCCCAGTTTCTTGCCCATGGCGCGGAAGGGCGCGGGATCCCGCAGCCACTCCTGTAGGAACCCCGCGAGGGTCTCGGGAGTGGTCTCGCTCTGGACCAAGAGCCGCGCGGCGCCGTCGTCTGCCAGGAGCTTCGCGTTGTGATACTGGTGGTTGTCCTTGGCAGAGGGAAGGGGAATGAGGAGCGCGGCCTTCTTGAGCAGCGCCAATTCGCAGATGCTGGAGGCGCCTGCGCGGCAGAGGACGGCGTCCGCCGCCAGATAGCAGTGCTGGATCTCCAGATCCCGCTGGCGGATTCGCGCCTGGATGCCGGCATTTTTGCAGGCGTCCTCCAGCGCATGGTTGTCCTCGGCACCAGTGAGGCAGATGAGCTGCAGCTGCTGTGCGAGGGGTGCCAGCAAGGGGATGGTCTTGGTGAGCAGGTCGGTAATGGCGCGCGCGCCCTGGCTGCCTCCGAAGACCAGCAGCGTGGTCTTTTCGGGATCGAGCCCTAGGCGCTCCCGCGCCGCACGCTGCGCCGCGGGGTCCTCGGCGTCTTTGACTGCGTCCAAGAGCGGCTGACGCAACGGCATTCCCACCACGGTGGCGGGAGTCCCCTTGCGCTGGGCGTCATTCGCCAACGGCAAGGACAAAAGGATATGCTTCGCTTTCTTGACGAAGAGGCGGTTTGCCTGTCCCATGAAGGTGTTCCCTTCGTGGAGCATCAGCGGTCCGCGCTTGGTCTTCCAGCTGAAGCAGGGCGCCACGGAGGTGAAGGAGCCCATGCTCAATAGCGCATCGGCATCCAGCTCCCGGAAGAGCCGATCCAGCGCGCGCTTGCATTTCCAGAAGCGGAAGGGGAAGCAGAGCGCCGCGCCAATCCCATGCGGTACCCGCACACTGGGGATCTCACGTAGTTGCAACCCCTCCGATTCCAGCTGCTCCCGCTGCTCGCGGACCTGCTGACCCGAAATCAAAAGGGTCACTTTCCCGCCACGGGAGGCATACTCCCGCGCAATCGATAACGCGGGATAGAAATGCCCGCCGGTACCACCACTGCAAATGAGCAAATGCATGAAAAAGCGATAAGGAATTAGTACTTAGTTGGTTAGTTGCTAGTGGCTAGTCGTTTGGTCGCTGCGCGGCTCTTCCGCGGCTGGTGCCGCGGTACCAGTACCGCCGCGCTCAAAGCGGCGGAAGAGCGCCTGCGGCACCTTGCAACTAACTGCTAGCCACTAGCCACTAATCACTGATTCTCAAGTAGTTGTGCGAGGTACAACTTACTTGAGAATTAGTTCGATGACGGGGGTGCAGACGGGGGGCTGGATCACGGGGAGTTCCAGGGCCACGGCACCCTCGGGGCATGCGGCGTTCAGGACGTCGTCCACATTCTTGGTGGTGCTGTCGCGGAAGAGCACCTGGCTGCCGTCGTGGAGGAACTGTGCGTAGCGCAGCTTTCCGGCGAGGCCCTTCAGCAGGACGTGCTTGAAGGGCCAGTTCATCAGATGCAGGTAGAGGCGGTTGGTCTCGGCATTGTAGGTATAGCGGCAGTCGCGGGGTTCGGGGAACTCCTTGGGGGCGGCGCCGCAGCCGTAGATCGCGCGGCTGTTGTACTTCATCCAGTCGGCGTAGGCCTTGAGGCACTCCACGGCGCGGTAATCCAGATATCCGCGGCTGGTGGGGCCCACATTCATGATGATGTTGCCATTGCGCGCCACGTGGTTGATGAGCATGTCCACGCACTGCTTGCCGGACTTCCAGGACATCTCGTCGCGGAAGTATCCCCAGGAGCCAGAGAAGGTCTGGCAGCCCTCCCACACCACACCGGTCTTTCCGGCAGTGACATCTTCGTCGGGGGTATTCTGCTCGGGAGTGACGATGTCGGCGCACTCGGGCAGATTCAGGCGGTTGTCAATGAGGATATCGGGCTGCAGAGAGCGCACCAGCTTCACGATGCCCTCGGAATCCCAGTCGTTCTTGTCCTTTCCATCCCAGGAGCGGCGCTCGGGGTGGTCCTTGCTCCAGGTATCGGGGATGCCTTTATTGCCGATGGGGTAGGAGAAGTCGAACCACATCACGTCGATCTTGCCGTAGTTGGTGAGCAGCTCGGTGATCTGGTCCTTCATGTACTGGCGATAGCGATTCATGTCGCGGTTGGCATTGAGGACATCGCGGTCGGGGCGCTCGCGGAGGGGATGGAGCCAGTCCACGGTGAAATCGGGGTGATGCCAGTCAATGAGGGAGTAATACAGTCCGATGTGGATGCCCTCGGCGCGGAAGGCGTCCACGATCTCGCGGAGGGCGTCCTTGCCGTATTGGGTGTTGGTGATCTTGTAGTCGGTGTATTTGGTATCCCACATGCAGAAGCCCTCGTGGTGCTTGGTGGTGAAGACCACGTAGCGCATGCCGGCCTCGCGGGCCGCTTTCGCCCACTCTTTGGGGTTGAAGAGATCGGGATTGAAGAGGTCGAAGTAGATCTGGTAGTCCTCGTTGGAGATCTTCTCATAGTGGCGAATCCACTCGTGCCGCGCCGGCATGGAGTACAGGCCCCAGTGGATGAACATGCCAAAACGGTCGTGGGTGAACCAGCGGGAATCACCTTTCATCTTCAAGTAATCGGTCATGGTTGTGAAAAAGTACGAAGGTTGAATTTTGAATCTTAACTAAAACTTAAAAATTCTACAATGTGTCCCTATGATGGTACCGCCGGTAGGCGGAAGGGCGCCTGCGGTACCTTGCAAACCTACTCCCTACTACCTTCTCCCTTCACCTAACAAGGGCGGGGGCACGGGGGCGCAAGCCCCGACCTCCTTTGGTGGGGGCATGACCGGCAAAATGCAGTGGTTGGGGG
>CAVGTF010000088.1:0-9805 GCA_963632245.1 Anaerovoracaceae bacterium | reverse complement strand
CAGTTCTTCTATCTGGAAATCCCCCACGACGGCGGACACTGCGGATTCCTCACCAAGAAGGGCCGGGAATGGTGGCCCGCCGAAAGAGCTCTGCAGTTTACACTGGAAAAACTCCAGTAAACTCCGTAAAGTAAAGTACAGAGCGAAACACACTGCTTTCCACATTTTCTAGAAGCCCCGGAGGGAAACCATCCCCTCCGGAACAATCCACCCGTCACCCAAAGGAGGCCCCAATATGTCCATTCTGACCATCGCACGCGAACACGGCGCCTGGACCACGGCTGCAGCCGAACAGCTCGCCAAGGAGCTGAACGCCACCATCCTGGGGAAGGAGGAGCTGGAGAAGCGCCTCCAAGACGCCGGAATGCAATCGAAGCTCTTCCAGCGCTATGACGAGCGGAAGCCCGGATTCTTCTCCTCCTTCTCTCCCGACCAGGACGTCTATCTGCTCTACCTCAAGACCGTCCTCCTCCAGGCCGCCTCCCAGGGAAATGTCATCATCCTGGGACGCTGCTCGCACCTGCTACTGGGAGACCTCCCGAACTGCCTCCGGCTCCGACTGGTGGCCCCCGAAGAACACCGCATCCAGAACCTCCAGGAGGAATTCGGATACGACCACGAGATCGCAAACCGCGTCCTCCACAAGTGCGACGCCGACCGCGCGGGATTCTGCCACTTCCACTTCAACGAAGAGTGGGCCGATACCTCCCTCTACGACCTAACCATCAATACCGCCAGCCTCAAGACCGGGCAACTCATCGATCTGGTGAAATTCCAGCTGAAGGCGCGCGTCACTCCCGAGCGCGAGGAGGCCGCCACCCAGCTGATCAAGAACCGCCTGCTGGCCCAGAAGGTGGCCGCCGCGCTTCTGGTGGAGCAGCGGCTCTCCCTAGCATTCCTGGATGTGCAGGCCGATGCCACCGGACGCGTCACTCTCCTGGGAGCCACCACCACCCCCGCCGCAGCCATGCAGGCCGCCGAGGCAACCAAGGCGGTCCCCGGAGTCACCGAGGTCTCCAACCAGATCCGGGTCGCCCTGGAGATGGTCCAGAATCCCCACCGGATCTAACCCACATGGACTTTCTGGATCTGCAGGGGAAGGCCATCCTGGTGGCCGGCGTGGCAAACCGCCGGAGCATCGCCTGGCATGCCGCACGCCGCCTGACAGAGGCCGGCGCACGCGTCCTGTATCTCTTCCGCGACGCGGCACTGCTGGAAAAGAACCGCCCACTGATCGGCGACGACGCACCCGCCTTCCCCTGCAATCTGGAAAATGACGGTGAACTGGAGGGCATGGCGCGCTGGGTCCAATCCCAGACACCACAGCTAGACGGCATTCTCCACTGCGTGGCGTATGCTAACTACTCCAAGGGCATCCAGCCCTTCCACCGTATCGCCAAGGAGGACTTCCTCCAGGCCATGGACATCAGCTGCTTCTCGCTTGTGAAGCTCTGTCAGTCCCTGGAAGCATTCCTTTCCCCCAACGCCTCGGTGGTCACCATGTCCATCTCCTCTACCCGCATGGCGGCGGAGAGCTACGGCTACATGGGTCCCGTGAAGGCGGCCCTGGATTCGACGGTGGTCTTCCTGGCGAAATCCCTCACGGCCACCGTCTCCCCAGGCATCCGGGTCAATGCGGTGGGCGCCGGTCCCCTGAAGACCAGCGCCTCCGCCGGAATCCCCGGATACATCGACGCGTATCTCTTTGCAGAAAAGTCCACCCTCCGACACCGCGCCCTGGAGACTCAGGAGGCCGCCGATACCGCGGTTTTCCTGTTGAGCCCACGCTCCAGCGGCATCAACGCACAGACCCTGGTGGTGGACGCCGGAATGGCCTGCAATTTCTTCGACCGGGAAAACCTGCGACCCTGACATACCGTCAGGGCGCCCCCTCTCCCGAATCCCCCCAAAAAGCAACCCCAGAACGCCTCCCGCGTACGCGCCACACTCGCGCGCGCACGCCCGCACGCACCCTCGAAAGCACAACCGTTCCCATGGAACAGCTCCCCTCCCTAGACGAAATCCGCGGACTCTACCGCGACTACATGGTCCCCACCTACAACTTCTCCTCCCCCGTCATGGTGCGCGGCGAGGGCTCCCGCCTCTGGGACCTGGAAGGGAAGCGATATCTGGATTTCACCACTGGAATCAGCGTCTGCAGTCTGGGACACTGCCACCCCGGAGTCTCCCAGGCAATCGCCCGCCAGGCGACGACTCTGATGCACTGCTCCAATGTCTTCTGCAACGCCAACGCCCCGCGCCTGGCAAAGAAGCTCTCCGATGGCGGCATCCAGGGAAAGGTCTTCTTCGCCAACTCCGGCGCCGAAGCTAACGAGGGCATGATCAAGACCGCACGTCTCTGGGGAAACGCCCACGGCGGCAAAAACGAAATCATCGTCTTCCACACCTCCTTCCACGGACGCACGCTGGCGACACTCGCCGCTACCGGACAGCCCGTCTTCCGCGACGGCATGGCACCCGATATGCCCGGATTCGTCACCGTCCCCTACAACGACCTGGATGCCGTGAAGGCCGCCGTCTCCGACAAGACCTGCGCTATCTTCTTGGAACCCGTCCAGGCCGAGGGCGGAGTCTTCCCCGCTACACAGGAATTCCTCCAGGGACTGCGCGCACTCTGCGACGAAAAAGGACTTCTGCTGCTGCTGGACGAAGTCCAGACCGGCATGGGACGCACCGGAAGCCTCTTCTGCTTCCAGCAATACGGCATCCGCCCCGATGCCTTCTCTACCGCAAAGGCCATCGGAAACGGAATCCCGCTGGCGTGCTTCCAGCTCTCCCAGGAACTGGCCGCCCTCCATAAGCCCGGACTCACCCACGGCTCCACCTTCGGCGGAAATCCCCTCTCCACCGCCGCCGGACTGGCCGTCATGGAGGCCTTCGAGACCGAGGGCATCCTGGAAAATGTCCAGCGACAGGGCAAGGCCCTCCGCGCTGGACTGGAGGCCCTCCGCGCCAAGCACCCCGCCATCAAGGATGTCCGAGGCATGGGACTGCTCCTGGGCGTCCAGCTGGACGAGGCACTCCCCGCAGTGGTCGCCGCCTGCCGTGAAAAGGGCCTGCTGACCCTCACCGCCGGAAAGGGCGTCCTGAGACTACTTCCCTGCCTCAAGGTCACCGACGCCGAAATCCAGGAGGCCCTGGATATCCTCGACCAGGCAATCCCCTGAGCAGAAACCTCCCAAACACTCTTCCGCCCTCAAAACGCCGTCACCCAGGAAACTCCATCGCTTGACCACCTAGGACACGAACACCATGATCCAGAGAATCCTCTTCGCACTGCTCCTCTGCCTCCTCCTCGCGCCCATGAAAGCAGAAACCGTCCGACACTACGATTCCTCCGGACGATACACAGGACGCTCCGAGATCGACAGCCACGGGAACTCCCGAAACTACGACGCCTCCGGACGATACACCGGTCGCTCCGAGACCAACAGCAGCGGCACCACCCGATACTACGATGCCTCCGGACGCTCCCAGGGACGCGCCGAGACCAATAGCAACGGCACAACACGGTACTACGACGCCTCCGGACGCTCCCAGGGACGCGCCGAGACCAATAAAAACGGCACCACACGGTACTACGACGCCTCCGGACGCTCCCAGGGACGCGCCGAAACCAACAGCTCCGGAAACACCCGGTACTACGACGGAAACGGACGCTCTCAGGGACGCTCCTCCCAAGGCAGCTACTACAACCCCTCCCTGAACCGCCGATAGTTGCATTAGTTCCTAGCAACCAGTGACTAGTGGCTAGTTCATTTGGTGCCGCAGGCGCTAGTGCAGCAAAGAATAACGAAAGGACGGGGGCTTGCTGCCCCCGCTCCCCCGATTTAGTACCTAGCCATTAGTGGCTAGTGGCTAGTTTATTCGGCGCCGCAGGCGCTTTCCCGCGACTCTCGCCGCGGTATTGGCACCGCCGCAAGATGCGGCGGAAAAGCCTCGCAGCGACCAAATAAACCTGCTACCTACTACCTTCTCCCTTCTACTTGCGCCGTAGGGCGCGCTTGGCGCACGCGCCGGTAGATTCCGGCGCGGGGTTTCGCTCTGCGAAACCCTGGCCTAACTTCCTCCTTCCTCCCTCCTCCTTTTTTTATGTCTTTTCCCCCTCGCTGGCAAGCCCTCCGAAAGTACTCCCTCCGGGGAGTGCTGGTGCTTTTTGCCCTGGCGGTGGTCCTCTACCTGGTGCTCTGCACCCTCCCCTCCATCTTCGGACATCCGCGATGGTTCCGGAGAATGCTAGAGGACTCCCTGGGCTCCTCGGGAATCACCTGCTCCATCCCCTCCATCCACGGAAATATCCTGTGGGGACTGGAGCTGGCTGACGCACACCTGCGCATGCCCCTGGCGGAGGGCACCCTGGTCCTGGACGCCCCCACCGGCACTCTCTCCTTCCAGCCCGCAGCACTCCTCCGCGGAAAATTCGTCATCCGCAATGTCGCCTTCTCCGGGGCATCCCTCCGGCTGGAGACCGAGGACACCCCCGCCCCCCACGACATCAATCCCTTCGATGCCGACGCGCCCCTCTCCCTGGATAATCTCTCCTGCGACGCCACTCTCACTCCCCAGAATACCCTCCTGGCGGATCTCCAGGGAGACCTCTGCGGCATCCAACTGAACATCCAGGCGAATCTCAAAGACCTGGACCAGGCCTTCCAAAACCAGGAGCCGCAACCCGTCTCCAAAGAGACGATCGATTCTATTCCCGCCACCGTCCCTTCAACAGCAAGCGCCCCCATTGTTGCCACTTCCGAAGACGATGACTCCCCCGCAGTGGTGGAGGTCGTCTCGCCCTTGGCGGAGACCCGCCAGAACCTCCATGCCACCCTGGAGCGAATACGCAAGGAGTTGCGACTATTGACCAGCAAGGCGGGTGAGGTCACCCTCCGACTGACTCTCGCCGGCTCCCTGAAGTCCCCCGACACCCTCTCTCTCCAGGGCGATCTGGGCATCGCCGACGCACTGATCCGCGACCGCGAGGTCTCTCGCGCCTACGGAAAATTTCACCTCCAGAAGCGCATCCTGACCGTGGACGACCTCCATGTCGTCTACGACACGGAGGAGAGCCTCTTCTGCCAGCTCCTCGTAGACCTCCATGAGGGCACCATCCAGGGACAGGCCTCCGCGCGACTCCACGCAAAGACTCTCCTCCGATATCTGGCACTCCCCGAAGACACTCTCCCCGCCGACCTGGAATTCACCAAGCCCCTCCGACTCCAGGCCTCCCTCCCTGTCACACCCTGGGACTTCCACGCCCCCGAGCCCACCCTGGACTTCCAGTGCGACGACCTCAAGGCACGGGATCTGACCATCCATGCCCTGGAAGGACGTCTGGCACTCCACCAAAACACCCTCTCCCTGGAAAATCTGAAAATCCACCTCACCGAGCCCTCTCCCACCACGGAGCCCCTCGTCGGAAGTTTCCAGCTCGAGCTCCCCACAAAGACTCTCCAGGGACGACTGAAGGGGCCCATCGATCTCCCCGCCACCGCCCGCGGCCTGCGGCTGCTCCATAACAACAAGACGCCCCTGGAGGCCTTCTCCCAGGCACGGCTACAGCTCCTCCTGAATCCCTCCCCCCTCCAGGATCCCAAGCAGTGGGACGGCGTGCTCTCTCTCGCACAGCCACAGGGTTCTCTCGGCAAATTCAAACTCAAGGATCTCTCGCTCCTCCTGAAAATGCTCGGCAGGCGCCTCTCCCTCCAGGGCAAAGCACAAATCCCCGGCGAAATCCCCAACCTGCTCTCCCTCCAGGCAGACACCACCCTCCCCCAAGACAACCAGGGCCCCCTGACCATCCACGCCGCTACCACCCTGGCCAACGACAACAGCCAGGTCCTGGATGCAACCGTGGATATCCTCCTCTCCGACGGTGCCTCCACCCTGGAACTCGCAAATGGCCACTGTTCCTTTCGTCCAGAACTCCTCTACGCTCTCCTCAAGGAACCCCTGGACCTAAAGAAGGACATGGCACTCGCCTGGTTCCAGTGCCTCAACGAAAACCAGCCCGCACTCCTGGAATTCCACCTGCCACCAATCTCCTTCAAGGCCCCCAAGGACGGCTGGGAAAAGTCAGAACACCCCTGGCAGGCACTCGGCACACTCCATCTGCCGCAGATGCGGCTCAGCGACACGGATTTCACCACCATTGACGCACAAGTCACTATCCAGGAAGACCGAATCCTCTTCTCTCACCTCGCCGGAGACCTCCAAAATAGCCCCGCATCCCTCTCCGGAGACCTCACGATCCTCTTCGATCCCTTTCAACTCACCTTCGAGAATCTCCGCATCCAGGGACCACCCTCCCATATCAAAAATCTCCTCCACGCCCCAAAGGTAGTCAAATTCTTCGGGAAGGTCTGGGATAACTTCCTGTGGTCCCCCGAAAATGCCACAGATGGCTGCCTCCTAAATATCCCCTTTCTACGATATCGCGACTTCTCCGGACATCTCTGGGATTTCTCCCTGGACGGCACCGTCACTGCCCGGAATTTCTCCTACCAGGAATTGCCCCTGGGGGAATTCACCACCACCCTCCGCGTCCAACTCCCCGAAGAGGGAGTCTCTTTCTCTAATATCCATATTGCGAATACCGCCTCCACTCCCGAGGACGGCATCCAGGGCGAGGGAAAACTCACCTTTCAACGCGGAGTCTTCGGATCCTTTCGCCTGAAAAAGACCTCCGGCGCCTTTCCACTCCTCGATACCCTCGCACACGCATTCCCAAAACTCCAGAAGACCCTAGCACTCTTCGAACTCGACCCCACCGCGAACCTGCAGTGCCTCGTCCGCTTCCACGACGCCGAATTCTTCTCCATCTCCCTGGACGGCACCCTGGAGACACCATTCCTCCGGTACCGCAACGCACAACTCCAGAATCTCAAGGGAAAGTGGCGCTTCGACGACAATGTCATGACCTGGGACTTCCCCACCGCACACTTCTTCCAGGGGGATCTCGCTACCACCGGTGTCTATGACTTCGACAAAAACCAGGGCGAAGTCCTGGCAGTCGCAAAAAATATCCCGCTTGTCCGCATACAGGACTTCGCCAAGGGAAAACTTGTGGATCCCCCGCAGACTCCCGAGGAGCAAAAGTACGCCGAGGGAAAGCTCCCCGGAAAGATGAATGTGGAAGGGCACTTCCGGGTCCTCAAGGACTGGGCCGGACTCCCCATCTACCTGGAAGGCGACGGAAAACTCCACCTCTATGACATGGATCTCTGGCGAATCCCGACCCTCACGACACTGGGACGCATCCTCTCCCGCGGCACCTTCAAGTTCTTCTCAAAGGATAGAATCGCATCCCTCGGCAAAATCTCTACCCTCGATGCCGATTTCCAGTGCCACGACGCCGCAATCTCCTTCGAAAATATCCGCACCGATGGATCCTTTATCGCACTCGCAGGCGAGGGAGTCTTCCGACTGGACAATAAACAAATGGACTTCCAGATCTCCAGCCAACTCCTTAAGTCCGTCAGCCTCATATCATGGGTCCTCCGGCCAATCTCATGGGTCTTCGAGGCACAACTCACCGGCACCCCGAAAGACCACCACTGGGAAATCCGAACACCACTGAGAAAACTATTCCAATAACACACCCCCATACCCATTGAAATCCCCCTATTTGGAAATATAGTAAACCGCTTTCCTTTCACCCAGGCCGGAGTGGCGGAATTGGCAGACGCACTAGACTCAAAATCTGGCGGTGGCAACACCTTGTGGGTTCGATTCCCACCTCCGGTACCAACTCCCATTTCCCAGAAAACCAATCCCAAAACGGGGTTGGCTTTTTTGCTTTCAGGAGGGGAAGGGAGAAGTCCGGGAGAATCCGGGAGAATTCTTATGAAATAGAACTCTTCATGTTTCTATATGATATTGTCCCGGAATGACTTGTAGCATATTGCAAAGTCTCCTTCCGCGTCTACAATAGGCTCCGTGCTCCGGAAATGCCGGAGTCGCGTTCTGTATGTTTTTCCCCCCCTTGTAGCGTAGGAGTGTAGCAAGCCATGTGTGCGGCAGATGCCAGTAGAAGCCACCAGAGTCGTCGTCCCCGTCAACCCCGCCTCCACCTCCGAGCGGATGTCCGCCTCCTCTCCCACGATCTCCCGAGATTCCATCCGGAGGACGCCTCTGCGCCCTCCTTCTTCTTTGAGAGCCAAGAGCTCAACGACACCAGCGAAAGCTATCCCCCCGCCCCCGGCGAAATGAGCCTCCCCGAAAAGGACCTCCTTTGCCTCATCCTGAATCCCGAACCGCCTCTGCCCTTCCCCCTCCACCCCCTCCCAATGGCACGCGGCCCCGAGGCCCAGGAATACGAAATCCCCCAGGAAAAACGACTCAAGATCCTCCGGGAACTCTATCCTTTCTTCCCTACCCCCACCCTCGATACCCGCATCTTCGACCTCCACCAACAATCGCACTTCATGGTCCGGGAATTCCGCGTCATCCGCGAACGAAACCGGAATATCCTCGTCTCACCATACTACCCACAATCCGGCGGAACCGTCCTGGACTGGATCCTCAAAGACGATGACTAGAAAAATCGTAGGGTGTGAATGATGTTTCTTTCCATCCGCGGTCGTCCTTTCTTCCACTAGTGCGTACGGGTGTATCGTCTCCCTAGGAGAGGTTATATTAGCGCGTACTGTCCTGCGGAAAGGTAGACGAAATCAAATGCGGTGGGTCGGCAAGGCGTCGACCTCCGAATTAAGACCGCCCCGCGGACGCAACAGAAGGAAAAAAAAACGACATGCAAGTGTTTAACTTCAACGCAGGTCCCGCTGCGCTTCCCCGTCCCGTCATTCTGAAGGCCCAGGCCGAATTTGCCGACTACCGTGGCTGTGGCTACAGCATCATCGAGGAGTCCCACCGTGCGGCGGCCTTCGACGAGATCATCCAGGCGGCAGAGGCGAATCTCCGGAAGCTGCTGAACATTCCCGAAAACTACGAGGTGCTCTTCCTCCAGGGCGGTGCCTCCCTCCAGTTCGCCATGGTGCCCATGAACCTGCAGGTTCCCGGCAAGACCATCGGCTACGCCGACACTGGCGTCTGGGCCCACAAGGCCATCAAGGAGCTGGACATCCAGGGCCTGCCCAAGCAGGTGGTCTTTGACGGCGCCGCCATCAACTACAACGAGATCCAGGGCGTCAAGGACTGGAAGATCGACCAGGATTGGGCATACTTCGGCATCTGCTCCAACAACACCATCTACGGCACCGAGTACTTCGACTTCCCCGAGACCGGCAATGTGCCCCTGGTGGCCGATATGTCCTCCGACATCCTCAGCCGCAAGATCGATGTGAGCAAGTTCGGCCTCATCTTCGCCGGCGCCCAGAAGAACATCGGCCCTGCCGGCCTGACCCTGGTCATCCTCCGCAAGGACCTGGCCGAGCGCGTGGGCAACAACATTCCCACCATGCTGCGCTACACCACCCACATCGACGGCAAGAGCCTCTTCAACACCCCGCCCACCTTCGCGATCTACATCAACCGCCTGGTCACTGACTGGGTGATCGAGCAGGGCGGTTTGGATGCCATCGAGGCGCGCAACATCGAGAAGGCGAAGGCGCTCTATGACTTCATCGACAACTCCGGCTTCTACCGCGCCACCGCGGCTCCCGCTACCCGTAGCCGCATGAATGTCTGCTTCCGCCTGCCCACCGAGGACCAGGAGAAGGCCTTCATCGCCTTCGCCAAGAGCAATGGCCTGGTGGGTCTGAAAGGCCACCGCAAGGTGGGCGGCTGCCGCGCCTCCATCTACAATGCGGTCCCCGTGGAAGGCGTCCAG
>CAVGTF010000087.1:0-10246 GCA_963632245.1 Anaerovoracaceae bacterium | reverse complement strand
AAAAAAGGAGGAAGGAGGAGGGAGGAAGGAGGAAGTTTGGCCAGGGTTTCGCAGGCGAAACCCCGCGCCGGAATTTACCGGCGCGTGCGCCATGCGCGCCCGAATTGGCGCGCAAAGGAGAAAGGGGAAAATGGCACCGCCGTTAGGCGGAAGAGCGCCTGCGGCGCCTTACAGACTAGCGGCTAGCCACTAACCTGGTAGGCACTAAAGTGGGGGAGCGGGGGCGGCAGTCTCCGTCCTTTCGTTATTTTACCGCGGCATCGCCCGCGGAAGAGCGCCTGCGGCGCCTTACAGACTAGCGGCTAATCACTATCCAGCTAGGTACTAATTAGCGCGAGTAGTGTGTTCTTCTTCGCCGGAGAAGAGGCTCTCGAGGAGTCGGATTCCGGTGGGAGTGCGGAAGAAGTCGTGTTTTGCGGCGGCGCGGGCTTTTGGGGAGAAGCCGCTTTCCTCAGCGTTGACGAGGTAGTCGGCCTCCACGAGGATCTGGTAGTCTCGTCCCTGGATGTCCTTGAGAGTGTGGTGGTGTCCGACGAGGAAAGAGATCCGTTGTTTTTGTTCTTCGGAGAGTGGGGATTCCTGGAGGAATTCCAGTGCCATGGGGGCGCCCTCCAGCTCCTGTCGCCAGCCCTCGGCCACGCCGTATTTTTCGCGGCAGAGCGGGCATGCGATGTCGTGGAGGATTGCGGCGCACTCTAGGATGAGCTGTTCGTTTTCGGGGAGTCCCTCGGCCACGCCAATAGTGCGCGCGAATCCCCAGACCTTCATGAGGTGGGTGATGTCGTGGAGATTTCCGTGGGAGAAGGAGATCATCCGCTCCATGATGTGGGAAACGATATCGCGCTTCTCGAAGCCCAGATGCGTGGCGTCCTTCCAGAGGGGCTTTTCCATCCAGACCATGTCATACCAGCGGTCGAATTTCATGGCGCACTGATGGAAATGCGCGCAGAGCCGATAGCCCATGCGATGATGGAAGTGGACGCTATCCAGCGTGAGGGTATCGTCCTCTTGGCCATTGGCGGGATAGGCGATGCATGCCTGGAGGGTCCGGATGCCGCGAAGGCAGGCCTCGGCCTCGATGGCGTCGTAGAGCTTCGCGCCGATGCCACTGCGGTGGAAGGAGTTGTCCACATAAATCGAGACCTCCGCGGAGACATCGTAAGCCGCGCGTTCCTTGAAGGGTCCCAGGTATGCATATCCCAGCACGTGCCCGGTGGCGTCCTCGGTGGCGACCAGCCAGGGATATCGTCCCAGCCGCGCTTCATATCGTTCGCCGAACTCCTCGAGAGTGGGGACGGTCAGCTCGAAGGAGACTGCGGTCTTTTCCACATAGGGAGCGTAGATGTCCAACATTGCCTGGAGATCCAGGATTGTTGCGGGACGAATGGAGATATCGAGAGGCATAGGAGGCAGAGAAGTTTTCCGGAAAGTGTTTTTTACGCCTCGTGGACGCGTTTTCCGGTAACGTGTTCGAGCGTCATGGCGAGGACCTGTACCCGTGCGCCAGCGCGTTTGATCTCGTCCTGGATATCCTGTTCGCTGGGGTTGAAGCGTCGTGCCAAACGCAAGCAGATCTCCAGCGCCCTTTCCTGGTCGGTGATCAGCTCGATGCGACCGAATGCCACCACGCTACGGAAGGTGTATGCCCATCCCGGATCGTCCTTGACGCCATCGGACAGGACGGTGAAGCAGCAGCGGGAATCGCGGCGGATGGCATCGATCTTGTGTCCCTCTTTGGCACCGTGGAAGTAGATCTTTCCGTCCTCGGGGCAATAGAAGGGATTGAGATAGATGCCGTAGGGGTATCCGTCATCGCCGGTAAGGGAGAGCACGCCACGCTTTGCGTGAGCGAGGATATCCAGCGCCTCCTCGTCAGGGAGTTGCTGGGCGATGCGGCGCATGGGTCGGAAGGTCATAGTGGCGACTCCCTCCGGCTACTTCATGAGATCCTTTCCGCAGGAGAAAGCGGGTGCCACGGCGTCGGACATCTGCCGATAGCAGGCAGCGCAGGTATCGAAGCAGATGGGCTTCATCTTGGCGGCATCGGGCTTTTCATCAGTAAGGACGGATTCCTCCACGGCGCAATTCAGGATCTTTCCCACCACATTGCAGTCCTCGGGATTCTGGGAGAGCAGCTCGCACTCCAGCACCAGGGGGAATTCCCGGAAGACAGGCGCATTGACAAAGGCGCTCTTTTCAGCAGTGAGTCCGGCGATGGACACCTTTCCGGGCGCCTTATTGCCGCTGACCAGTCCCACGTAGTCGCATGCCTTCACGGTATCCACGGTACCGAAAGCAACAGTGAATGCGCGATTGCGGGCGATGTTAGTCCAAGTGCGGTGGCTGGAGTCGATGCAGATCGTGATGCGGTCCTCCATGGTGACACCACCCCAGGCGGCGTTCATCAGATTGGAGGTGCCGTCCTCATCGTAGGTACCGATCATGAGAACCGGCATAGGGAACATCCAGTTTTTGACTCCAAAATTCTTCTTCATGGGGATTCCTCCAAGATCGTTTTCGAGGGCAAATCAGGGCGCGAATTCAATATACCTTGCGCGCCCCAATTCCCCCAGAAATCCCCCTCACACAAATACAATTTTCTCACTCCAGACGGAGGGCATCCAGCGAGGCCTTCCGGAGGGGTTCCAAAATGGCATCCACCCGCTCATAATCGATGGGCTTCTTGGACAGCGCCAGCAGTCCCGCGCAATCCCCGGCAGTGACCACCCGATCCTGGAGCCCCAGCAGATCCAGGATATCGGCCAGTCGTTCGAAGCGGTTGTTCTTGCGGGAGGGCACCACGGCGAAGGGGCGGTGGAAGAGGATGGCGAAGAGCGTGGCGTGATAGCTGTCGCTGATGGTCATGGGCGCCTGGTGGATTGCCTGGAGCCACTCTGGGACGGTAGTGCAGAAGGGGCGGTGGATTCCGGAGGTCGGCAGGAGGCGCTGTTTCACGGCGATGAGCTGACAGGGCGTGCCGGTCTCCTTGCGAAGTGTCTGGAGCATCTGCCGGTGTTCCCGGGTCTCGTCCAGAATCAGCGCGGTGATCCGCGGTTCGGCGGAGGAAGTCGTCTTTGGGAGCAGTGGCAGGAAGAGCTCCGCGCCGGCGGTCAGGACAGGATCCAGGGTATGGACGGCGTCGGCGCGTCCGAATTGCCGGCAGCGCTCCACACCGCTACGTTCCCGGACGGTGATGCGACGGAAGGGCTTCAGGAGTGCCGTGATCTCCGCGGCGGTCTCAGGCGAGCAGAGGGTCTCTTTGAGTCCCACGCCAAAGCTGGAGGAGAAGGAGTACCGCGCGCAGTTTTCGGGGAAGCCCGCCAGGAAGTAGTCCCGCCAGTGTTCTTTGGTGATGCCCGGATTCCAGATCTGGTCACTGCCGGCCACCACGGCATCCAGGCCGTCCGCAGGCACGCAGTCCATCAGCCGATCCGAAGAGACTGCACTCAAGTGGAGGTGCTCCGACACGAAGTCCAGAAAGCACTTCCGCTGGGCATGCTTGCGGGGCTTCCACCAAGGCGCGCGAATGGCCATGAAGGGCGGCACAAAATCCAAGACGGTGACGCGGCTGCCGGGATTCTCGCGTTCCAGCAATTGCTGGGTGGCGTAGGTCTGGAGCGCCGCGCCAAAGTTTGACGCGCGATGAACGGTTAGGAGGCCAATGCGGGGCATTATAAAAAAAGGAGGAATGAGGAATGAGGTGTTGTGGGCACTCTGCAGTGGGCCTTGGTGCCCGTTGCATGGTCGCCAAACCGCCGAGCGGCGCAAAAGTGCGCCGCAGTCGTGAGTTAGGAGTTATGCGCTTGACGCGCAATGTGCAATGTGCGCCCCAAGGGGAGATTAGGGGAAGAGATTTTGCCGCAGGCGGAGCATCCAAAGGACGGTAGGCTGCTGTCCCCGCTCCCCTGCCAATTTCCTCACGCAAGATGTCTTGATACGGCAAGGCCTTCAGCCGTCCCCTGTACCCCTGTTGATTTCGTTCACCTACTGACAGTGTCTTCTCTAGGTAGGCAAAAGAAATCGGCAGTGCTGAAAATATAACTATCCCCCCTCGAATCCCGGCTTTCTACTTTTCACTACTGCCTTTCTTTGCAAAGAGGCAGTGGATCAGCGGGAGTGCGAAGATGGTGAGGATTCCGGCGACTGCGACGCCGCCGGTGGAGGCGGCACCGATACCGGCGCGCAATTCGCTGCCCACGGCGGTGGAGAGTGCGATGGGGAGCATTCCCAGTGCACTGGCGAGAATGACCATGAGCACTGCGCGGAAGGACTCTCCGGCGCCCTGGACCATCGCCTCCCGGGAATCCAGGCCGGTCTTCTTCAAGGTGGCGTATCGGTCCACGATGAGGATTGCGGCGTTGACCACCACACCAATGAGCATCAGGGCACCCAGCATGACCAGGATATCGACATTCCAGCCGCTGAGGAGGAGTCCCCAGATCACTCCCATGAGACCGAAGGGGAGTGTCAGGAGGATCAGGAAGGGCTTCGTGAAGGACTCCATGATGGCGCAGATGGTCAGGTATGTGAGGAATGCAGCCAGGAGGATTGCCTCTCCGAAATCCGCCATGGCGTCGGCCAGGTATTCTGCATCGCCGGCGGCCTCATGGCGATATCCGGGCGGGAGGGCGCCGGTCTCCTCCATCTTCTGGAAGAGCTCGTTTTCCACGCTCTGGAGGGCGGCGCCCTCGGCGAGGGTGCCACTGATCCAGACCACGCGCTCCTTGTCCTTGCGCTTGATCATGACGGGAATGGCGCGGGTGGTCACATCCGCCACGCTGCCCAGCAGCACGGGATGGCCATCCCCGCCGGGGAGCAAGAATTTCGCCACCTGGTCCATGCCGGGTTTTTCGGCGTATTTCACGCGGATGTCGTAGGAGCGGTCGCCGGATTTGTAGAGAGCGGCCTCGATGCCCTCAAGATTTCCGCGGAGGATGGAGCCCAGGACGGAGGAGGAGATCCCGGCGTCACGCATCTCAATGCGCTTCGGCGTCACCAGGATCTGGGGCTTTCCCTCGCGGACCGTGGCGTCCACCGTGGAGATCCCGGGGAGATCCTTTGCCAGCGCGAGGGTCTTCCGGCCGGCATTTTCCAGAACCGTGAGGTCCTTTCCCGCGATACTGAACTTGACGGGCGTGGAGATGCCGCCCATATCGGAGGTTGCGGTGACCATATAGAAGACGCCGGGCTCCTTCTCCATGCGCTTCTGCACCTCGGCAATGCGCTGTTCCAGAGTCCAGGAGCGCTCCAGCTTGCTCTTGAAATTCAGGTCGATCTGAGCCACATAGACGGCCTCGGTGACGCCCTCGCCGGCGGTATCGCGCTTTCCCACGGAGACCGCGCAATTCTCCAGATCGGAGAGCGTGGAGCGGAATTCGTCAGCCAGCGCGGTGACGCGTTTGCAGGTGGCCTCCAGATCGTAGTTGACAGGATATTCCAAGGAGACCATCATCTTTCCTTTATCGGAGGTCTCCATCATGGTGAATCCCAGGGAGCGCGCCTGGAACATGGCGAGGAAGAAGAGTCCGATGCAAAGCAGCGTGACGCCCAGGCAGAGCCAGCGGCGGCGTGCGGCCCATCCCATCATGGCGGAGTATCGCTCGCCCAGCTTCCGGATGAGTCCGATCCACTTGTCCATGAGGCGCGTGAAGGCGTTCTGGCGGCGTTGGCTCTTTGGTTTCAGGAGGACTGCGCAGAGGATGGGCGTCAGCGTAAAGGAGATGAAGATCGAGACCACGTTGACGATGAGGGTAGTCAGGGCGAAGGGCTTCAGGACCTGTCCCACCAGACTCCACATGGTCGTGAGGGGGAGCATGACGACCACGTTAGTGCCAGCGGAGGCGAAGACGGAGATCGCCATTTCGCTGGTGCCGCGGTTGGCGGCCTCCCAGGGGTCGGAGCACTTCTCCATCCAGGTGGAAACATTCTCCAGCACCACGATGGAATTGGAGACCAGGATTCCCACGGAGAGTCCGATGGCCACCAGGGTGACGGTATTGAGGGACTGTCCTGCCAACTGCATGAAGAAGAAGCTGCAGATGATAGTCAGAGGCATGGAGACGCAGACGATGAGTGTGGTGCGCAAATCCCCCAGGAAGAGGAAGAGAATCGCCGCGCACAGGATGATTCCGCCCACGATGTCGCCCAAGGTGGAGGAGACAGTGGACTCAATGGAGGCGGCCTCGTCGGAGACCATCTGGAGCTTCATGCCGCCCGGGAGGGTCCCCTGGAGTTCGGACACCTTCTTGCGGCAGGCGTCCACCAGCTTAACCGTGTTGGCCTCGCCCTTCTTCACAATGGACAGCAACACGCACTCCTCGCCATTGAACCAGGCGCGCTGGCGGACTTCGTCGGTGGTCAAGAAGACCCGTCCCAGATCCCCCAAAGTCCGTCGGACGCCATTTCGGCTAACCACGGGGAAGGATGCGATTTCGTCCACGGCGGGGTATTCCGCATCGAACTTCACGTTGATCTCGGTGCCGTGTTCCCGGACGCGTCCAGAGGGCAAGGAATTCACGTTTGCGGAGATCGCCTGGACCACCTCGGCGGTCGTGAGGCCAGCGCCCTCCACGAGATCGCGATCCAGCTCCACGTGGATCTCGCGCTCATTGCCGCCCACGATGGTGACGCTTCCCACGCCGGAGATCATGGAGAACTGATCGGCCAGCGTGTTGTCCACGTAGTCGTATTTTTCCTCCAGTGTGGCGTCGCCGGTGACCGCCAGCTTCACCACGCTGGTGGCATTGATATCGATCTTCTGGATGACGGGGCGTTCTGCGTCATCGGGGAGGTCCTCCAGGCATCCATCCACCTTTTCACGGACATCCACGGCGGCGATGTCCACATCCGTGCCCAGCTGGAACTCCAGACGGACCACGCAGGCATTCTCCAGACAGGTGGATTCCACGTGCTTCAGTCCATCCAAGGAGGATACGGCATCCTCGATATGCTTCGCCACGTCCTTTTCCATGTCCTCGGGGGTAGCGCCCACCCAGGTGGTAGTAACGGTGACGTAGGGGATATCGGTGGCGGGGAGATTCTCCAGCGAGAGCTTCCGGTAGCTATTCAAACCCAGTCCCACCAGAGCGATGAGCAGACAGGAGACGGCCACGGGCCGCTTGGTTGATGCCTCTGCAAGAAACATTGCTGGATCCTCCCGATTACTTCGTATGGACGGTATCGCCATCCTGGATCATATACTGTCCTTCCACCACAATGGGGAGATCCGCCGAGAGCCCCTCGCCTCGCACTTCCACCACGCCATCTTGGGTGATGCCCTCCTCCACCGGCAACGACACCGCACAGCCATCCTCCACACGATAGAGCAAAAGTCCGGAAGTGCGTCGAACGGGAACCGAGAGCGGCACGCCGAAGCCGTGGGATTTTTCCAGTGCCACGGAGACCTCCACCAACTGTCCGGGCACCAGGGCCTCGTCCTCCCCCACCGTCAATTCACCGCGCACCTGGAAGGTCCGCAGACTGGACTGGATCAGCGGGCTCTTGTCGGTGACCAGGATGGTCTTCTTGGTGCCATCCTCCTTCTCAATCAGCAGCTCGGTCTTGCCGGGGACGATCTTCGCATAGTATGCCGCAGGGAGGAATGCCACCACTCGGAGGGAAACGGGATCCAGGATCTTGAAGACGGGTGCCTCGGCGCGGACCTCCTCGCCAGGCTCCTGAAGACGGGCTGCGACGCAGCCGGAGATGGGCGCCAGGATGGTGCAGTCCTCCAGGTTCTTTTTCGCGATGGAGAGGGATGCCTCGGCCAAGCGGACCTGCGCCTCGGCGGCAGAGAGATTCGCCTTTGCCAAGGAGAGATCCGCGGAGGATGCCTCGTAGTTCAAAGTATAAGTCTCCAACTCATTGGAGGAGACGGTCTTTTTCTCAAAGAGCCGTCGGAAGCGTTCCACATCCAGGGAGGCCTTGTGGAAGCTCGCCTGCGCCTTCTCCAGCTGCGCCTGGGCAACCGATACCGCAGACTGCCGGGCCGCCAGAGTGGCCTCGGCCACCTCCACCTGATCCCGGTAGGTGCGGTCGTCCAAGGAAAAGAGCTTCTGACCCGCCTGGACTCGGTCGCCCACCTCAACACAGACCTCTTTCAGCGTACCGCCCACGCGGGTGGAGACGGTGGTCTGATTCTTCGCCTCCAGGGTACCCTTCAGTGTCAGATAGCGGGTAAAATCCCGTTCTTGGAGATGTCCCAATACCACCAGGGTGCCGGCGGAGGCGGAGTCGTCTGCAAAGACTGCGGGGGTGGCAGTGCTCAGAAGCGCCAGAGCGAGAGAGAGGATTGCCAGACGGGAAGAGGTCATCTTATGGATGGACATTGCGTTGTCTCCTAAAAAACGTGTTGTCTGGAAAGAAAGGGTATTAGTGAACTAGGAGTTCGGAGAGCTTCTCCTTCATGGGGTGCTCCTGGTCTTCGGGAGTCCAGTGGTCGTCGGAGGGCGTCAAGGCGCCGGTGGCCAATTCCAGCCGCACCAGCGCGATATCCTTGACAAATGCAGTCTGGACCAGCGCCAGATGCGCATCGTCCATCTGTGCGCGGGCATCCAGCATCTTGTAGAGGGGCTCCACGCCCTCTTCGAAGCGGGAGAGGAAGTCCTTATAGCGCGCCTGTGCGGCATCGTAGTTCAGTTGCGCCAAGGCGCGCTGGCTGTCGGCGTTCTGAAGATCGCGGTCAGCGGAGATGACCTCCAGCATGACGGAGAGGGAGAGCTCCTCGCGCTGAAGCCGCGCTGCCTCACGCCCCACCTTCGCGCTACGATAGGCAGCAATCTTTTCGCCACCCCGGAAGAGATCCATGGCCGCCGAGACGCCGCCATAGAGATTGGTGGCGCGGTCGGCGATGTCGTCACTGGTCCAAGTGCCATTGAGGAATCCGCCCACGGTGGGCAGGAAGTTCACCAGCGCCATGCGGACCTGGTTCTCGGACTCCACGGCCTGACGGTCCCGCAGAGAGAGCTCCGGTCGATGCGTCAGCGCGCGAAGCACGCGGTCCTGGAGGGCCTCTTCGGGTGCCTCACGGGGTTCGGTGGGATAGACGAGCCGGAGGCGAGAGGCCTCCAGCGGCGAGAGCCCCAGGGACTCCAGGAGCTGTCCACGGACCACGGCGAGTTCTCGGCGGGCTTCGTCCAAAGAGAGCTCACGGGATCGCCACTGCGCCTGGGCGTTGGTGCACTCCCACGAAAGCACCTGGCCTTCCTCAAAGAGGGACGACACACGCTCATACTGGCTCTTCGTGGAGGCCACCTGGCTCTCCAATACCGAAATCCGGATTTCGCAAAGGAGCGCCTGGTAATAGAGTGTGGTGACCTGGGAGACGATCTCTTGACGCGCCAGATACTCGCTCAGGGTCTTGGATTGGCGATCCAGACGGCGGTTGGCATACAACAGCCAGGTCGCCGGCGCCACCAACGGCATCTCTACACCCAGCTTGCCACTCCAGCTCTCTTTGTCCGCCGTGGCAACGCCACGCATGGTCTGCTGATGACGCCACCCCGTCCAGCCACCACTCAAAGAGACCTTCGGGAGGAACTCCGCAAAGGAGGAATCCACAGAGAGCTCCGACAACCGACGCTCCAATGCCGATAACCGCAAAGAATAGTTGTTCTCCAGGGCAAAGGAGAGGCACGCTGATAAATCCCGCGGCTCGTCTAACCACCCGCTGCGCGACTGCAAAGTCTCCGAAAAATCCAAGACGTGCCCACGACGGGCCTCCCCAGGATCCCCCAACGATGCACAGGAACAGCAGATACCCCCTAACACCAGACAGCACACCAAAACACCGCCACAAAACACTCTTTCTAAGCTCGCCATGGTCACCTGAATCCTATACTACCGACCGGAAGGACAGCCCGAGAAAAAACACCACACTAAAAAACGCGCCCCTGGGACAAGCGAAAACACCAACCGTTCCCTGAAAACGCGAATATTTCAAACATTTGTTTGAAACGAAGGTACTATAGCGTACTATGGAAGTACTAGCGTATTTGCGAACTAGCGACAATGGATTTTTTTTTGATAAGGGGGGATATCCAAAGGACGGGAGGCTGCCGCCCCCGTACCCCCGCCTAATTTCCTTCCGCCGTAAGGTAACTGCGGCGGTACCGGTACCAGCTTTTGGGCCGCTCCAGCGGCGCGTTCCTAGCACCGGAGCGCCTCTTCCAAGCACGGTTTTCGCAGGAAGATCTCCAAAGGACGGAGGGCTACCGCCCCCGTACCCCCGCCTAATTTCCTTCCGCCG
>CAVGTF010000086.1:0-10274 GCA_963632245.1 Anaerovoracaceae bacterium | reverse complement strand
CCTGCGAAACCCTGGCCAAACTTCCTCCTTCCTCCCTCCTCCTTCCTCCTTTTTTCTCGCATCGGGCGTCCGGCATTGCGGGCGCCCGATGCGAAAAAGGGGCCGCCCCTCTTCCGTCCGCTATAACGCAAGAAAGAGGCGGGCCCCTGGTTTTCTGGCCTGAAAGAAGCTGCGCTACTTCTTCGGGGAGGCCTCCTCGATCTTGAGCTGGAGGGCCTTCTCTTCCTGGTAGAGGGACTCCAGCTTGGGCTCCGCACTGCGGTACAACTCCTGGATCTGGGATTCCAGGGAGGTGACCTTCGTCTGGAGATCGCTGTCGGCCGCACAGGCCGCGCGCTCCAGCTTCCGAATCTGATTCCGCTTGTACAGGAGCTTCCCACGCAACTGCTTCACCGTGGGCGCATCCTGCTGCACAGACACAGTCTTCGCTTCACCAGTAGACGCCGACTCCTCGGCAGAAACCGATAACGGCGCACAGAAAAAACAACTGCCCAACAACAGGGACAGCATAAAGGCGTTCCATCGCTTCATGGATCGGACCTCCTTTGGGTTTTAGGACAACGCCAGCACTCTCGTACGTACATACTAGGAAACACACGACTCGGGAGGATAAACAGACGGACATCCCCAAATCGACTCACCACACACCATGGCTGGCACATGACGCGCGAGAACCGCTCCGGAAAACAAGGACCACATGATGGCCGTCTGCCGTCCTCGCACATAGAATAACACAAATTTTCAGAAAATGCAAATAGAATTGCAAAGAAAACTTGAAAATTTTCATTTTTACCCTATTTTATTTGCATTCTTCCCCGGAGAGCCGGTCTCTCACCCCCGGAATCCCCTCTCCGGTTACATTAACCTTGAACTCTCTTCCCCTCACTGTTGCAACCTTCCAAAACTCTTAGGTTCTAATTGTACCCTTCCGTAACACTGCCCCTATAAAGCGGGCTAGCACCGGAGCGCTCTTACCCAGATGGGATATCCAAAGGACGGGAGGCTACCGCCCCCGCACCCCTGCTTTAGTAATTAGCAGGCTAGTGGCTAGCGGATAGTCTGTAAGGTGCCGATCGGCACCCCTCTATCTATCGGCTGCACTTTTCCCTACCTAATCCAGCGTGCCAATTTGGGCGCGCTTGGCGCAATCGCCGGGTCTTCCCGGCGATGGGTTTCGCCCTGCGAAACCCTGGCCTAACTTCCTCCTTCCTCCCTCCTCCTTCCTCCTTTTTTCTCATTTATGCCCAATCTCAACCGCATCTTCCTCATGGGGCGTCTTACTCGTGACCCCGCTTTAAGTAGTACGAAATCCGGACGCCAGGTCTGCCGCATTTGCCTCGCTGTGAATCGCCACTACACTGGCGAAGACGGTTCCCAGAAGGAGGAGTCGGAGTTTCTCAATGTCTCCATCTTCGGACACCTGGGCGACCGCTGCTCCACCGAACTGAAGAAGGGCGGTCCTGTCTATGTGGAAGGACGCCTCCACATCGAAAGCTGGCCCGACAAACACACCGGCGCCAAGCGCACCGCCCCCGTGATCTACGCCGAAAACGTCGTCAATCTGGATGGACGCTCCTTCCAAGACACCCCCGCCTCCACTGTCCCCTTCGGACAGCCCGCATCCCGGGGAAGCCAGCCGCCCCAGGACTCCCAAGTCTTCGATCCCCCCGAAGAATACTTCTAAGGCACCTAGGCCCCCTCTCTCTTTAAGTAAGGGGAGGGGGCTTCTCTTTCTTAATAGGTAGCCCACTACATAGGGGATACCGGGCATAACTACATCCTGCCTTTTCCATCAATTACATTAGGGGGCAGAACCTTTGGTTTTTCTTTTGGGACAATTCCGGGGGCGCTCTCACCCAGCGGGATATCCAAAGGACAGGAGGCTGCCGCCCCCGCACCCTTGCTTAATCCCTTCCTCATTCCTCATTCCTCATTTTTTTTAGTATGGATTTTCTCTCTCTCGCAGCGCAGCGTTTTTCCGTCCGAAAGTTCCAGGATCGTCCTGTGGAGCCCGAAAAGGTGGATGCCCTTTTGAAGGCGGCGTCCCTGGCGCCCACCGGCTGCAACAAGCAGCCCCAGCGGATCCTGGTGGTGGATGATCCCGCGGTCCTGGCGAAGATTCGGAAGGCCACCACCTGCCAGTTCGGAGCACCCCTGACCTTCGTTGTCTGCTACGATAAGAAGGCCTGCTGGATCAATCCCGAGGGCAAGCCCATCGGCGATGTGGATGCAGCCATCGTCACTACCCATATCATGCTGGAGGCAGCAGAACAGGGACTGGGCAGCTGCTGGGTCGCATTCTTCCAGCGGGACGCACTGATTAAGGAACTCGATATCCCACAGGACTACATCCCCGTGGCACTCCTTCCCGTGGGATATCCCGCCCCTGATGCTTCCCCCGCCCCACAGCACGCAAGCCATAAATCCTCTTCCGCTTTCACCTGGAAGAACCACTTCTAGAAGACGTTACAGAAGAGACCACAGTACAACAACCCGTTTGGAATGCATCCCGCGAAATGCATTTCTATGGTTTCTGCCGTACCTAGGCAATCCTACGGGATTCCGTTGAAGGAGAAATCCCCCGTGAAATGCTTGAAAAGCAGGGAAGAGAGGCTACAGTAGGTCCTGTGTCTCGAAAAAGTAGGAAAAAATCCGGTTTTTTGCGTGGATTTGCTTGAAACTCCCCAGAAAATGGGCTAGAGTATGCAATTGACACAAAAGAATTCGGATTTCCTGCGTGGCTGAGGAGTGAAGATCCCCGGCAACGCAGAGGTGCCTCCCCCCACAGAGAGAGGCGAAGCTCTTTTTTTTAGGTTTGTTTTTTTTCGATTCGTTTCCACCCAAAACAAGGACAAGACAATGAAGAAATCTCTCATCGCTCTGTTTGTTGCAGCTTTCTGCTTCAGCAGCATGGCTCAGGTTCTCGTCTATGACTTCAGCGCTTCCTTCAAGCGTCTCGATGTCAAGATGGTGAAGTACAACTACAAGAAGGACGGCGTCACCGTCAAGAACGCCAAGATGGACTCCGCCAAGGTCGTCAGCGACAAGTTCACCGGTTACATGGTGATCGATGCTTGCGAGAACTGCGACGGTGCCATGACCGAGAGCGCCGCTGACGACGGCAACACCGCCGTGTTCTACATCGTCCGTGGCGGCGACAAGGCCAAGAACATCTACCGCGCCGTGAGCACCTTCAACGCCGCTATGTTCGGTTCCAAGACCTTCAAGGCCAACCACGGCTGGGTCAACGAGGACAAGTTCACCGATGCTCTCGGTGATTTCGAGATCCCCCTGACCTGGGATGCTGACGACGACAACAATGGTTACCTCGGCTTCGACAACCTCTCCTCCGCTGACGACGAGGATGGCAACACCCTCTATGGTCAGGGCTATGGCAAGGTTGCCAAGCAGTCCACCACTGTTACCACTGTCGAGACTGGTTGCGATGGCGATGTCGTGACCTCCGAGACCACCACCTGCTGGATGGTCAAGAACCTGTCCGGTTCCGTGGTTGGCGACACCAACTACGCTGGTGAGTGCGGCGACTTCCTCTTCGATGTCTGCAGCCTGGACGTCGTGGACGGCGCCGTTCTGCCCGGCACCTTCACCCTGAAGCTGAACAACAGCCTGACCTTCGACAAGAAGGCCTTCCGCTATGATGACTTCGCTGCCGCCGAGGAGGCTATCCTGGCGAAGCTCAAGTATGCTGATGGCGATGTCATCTACATCCCCGAGGATGGCGATGGCGAGGAGCAGAGCCTCAAGGCTGGCGAGGTCTGGACCAAGACTGTTGCTGATGGTGAGTAGTCTCAGCCATGACTGAATCTCCGGTCTTCGGACCGGGGATTCCCTCGAAAAGGAAGGAATGGGAAACCGTTCCTTCCTTTTTTATTTCTATGATGGATTGACACTGAAGGCGTTGTTGCTGGGGCTTTCCAGGGAACTATTCTAGGGCATGGCTAGTCAAATCGTGGCTTTCTTCTGTCCCTTTTTAATTAGCTTCTATTCGTTTTCGTTTTTTTATGACGCGTAACAAGATCATCTTCCTTTCCGTCCTGGTGTGTTGTCTGCTGGGTGTGTCGCTTGTCCTGGGACTCCTGCGGAACCTCGTCTCCAATGAACAAACGCCTGAGTCGGCAGTGTCGGATAAGGGACCCTCTGAGAATCCTGCTGGCGGATCTGTTGCCATGGACACAGCGTTTGTTCCTGTGCTGGACATGGATTCCGTGGAGGGATACATTCCTTCCGGTCGTGTCTGGTCGGAAGAGGAGGCGCAGGACTCCGAGCTCTCTCGCCTCCAGGATATCCTGGATACCAATGTGAACGAGGATATCCTTGCCCAGGCGGAGTTCCTGGTGAATTCTGATTCCGCAGTGCGGCGCCACGGTGTGATTCCCGCGCTCCAGTGGGTGGGCACTCCCGCCGCCATGCGGTTGCTGATTCCCCTTTTGAATGACAGCGATCCGGATGTGGCGCACGAGGCGCAGCTCGCGCTGGAGGGCATCATGGATTCCATGATGAACCAGGTGACTACCGACGACGAGGGAAATCTGGAAGTGCAGGACGAGGAGGAGGTCACTCTTGACGAACTCTACGATGTCTACCGGGATGCCATCATGGCAACTGAGGACGAGGATGCCTGCGATGTGCTCATGCTGAAGCTCTCCACCATGGAGGTCCAGTTCTCCCTCCCCGTGCTGGTGGAAATCCTGGAGACTGGTGCTGATTGGCAGAAGGCCCTCGCGTTGGAATATATGGATAGCGTGACCCATGGTGACGGCGTCACCAACCGCGAGGAGGCCGTCACCTGGCTCCAGAAGGCGAATAATACCCAGCGCGTGGACGAAGAATAGAATTTCGCCGAAAACCAAGGAATGCCTCGGCGGATGCCTCCGGCGCCGCCTTCCTCCATTATCTTAACCACACTATGATGAAGAAATACCTCTCCTATCTTTTTGCCGCCACACTCTCCTTCGCTCTGCTGGGCACGCTTCCCTCCTGCCAAAAGGAGGAGCCCGCTGCCCCGTCGGAGTCCTTCGCCTGGGATCAGCAGGAGGCCGCCAGCCCCGCTGCAGAGACCGCCAACGGTCTCTCCAAAGAGGGCATGGCGTCCCTCCGCGCGGATGACTTGGCATTGCGTCTTCCCGAGGGCGATTTTACTTGGGCACAGATCCAGGAGTTCCTGGCGGACACCACCTCCATCTATCAGGATGCTAAGAAGAAGGGCGCCGCTTCTCCCGCCGCGCAGTTGACCAATGGCATGGATTCCCGCCAGCAACAGCAGGCGCGCCGCGCAATCCATCAGTTGATCCGCCAGCGGATTCTGCTTGGGGAGGCAAAAAAGTCCGGCACCATCCCCGGACAGGATGCCTTTAAGACCCTCGCCCTCCGCTGGGAAAAGCAGAGCAACGCCAAGATCTCCTTCGAGGACTTCCTGAAGAAGTACCCCCTGGAGGCAAAGTCACCCCTCCAGATGACCCGACAGGACATGCTCCTGCTCACGAGCTATCTGGAAGGCGTCCTGGACCAGGTGGAGATCCCCGCCGATATGCTGGAGAAGAACCTCGTTCACCTGAAGGATCTTCGCACGACTCTGGAAGAAGAACAGTCGAAGAAGCTGGAGGACTTCAAGCTCATCGAGCAGATGGACGGCTTCCAGACCGACGAGGGCTTCGCTCTTCTGGCGCGGAACTTCTCCGAGGGCACCGAGGCCTCCAAGGGCGGCGTCTTTGACAAGGCGATGACCCGCCAGGAGATCCAGGATTGCAATTGGGGACAGCCCTTCACTTGCCAGAAGGGCGAGACCAGCGGTCTCATCGAAACCCCCACCTCCTATCGTTACATCCGCGTGCTGGATGTCTATCCCGCCGCCCGCGCAGGCGAGGCCGAGACCCTGAAGGTGGCGCAGATCCTCCTGGCAAAACGGGAGCTGGAGGGGCTCCCCACCGAGACGGAGATCAAGGAGAAGATGCAGTATCACTTCCAGGAGGAGTGGGCGATGAAGAAGGTCGCCACCATCCTCCGCTCCGAGTCCTTCGCATGCCCACTCTTCCCCAATATCCTGGAAGGATGGCTCCCCGAGGAAGACGCCTCTAGCCAGCCGAAGTAGATGCCCTACCACTGAAGGGGGACAGGAACTTATGCAGATCCGGCGCTTTTATGTGGAGGGGGAGCTCCCGGGGGCAGGGGAGGAGGTGCTCCTTTCTCCCCAGGAAAGCCTCCATGCCCTCCGCGTCCTACGGTTCCGCGCAGGCGATGCGTTACAGCTCCTCAATGGACGCGGCACCATTGCCGATGCCATCCTCGTTGGCGAAACGGGTAGCAAGCACGACCGACAGGCCTGTTGCCGTGTGGAGAGCCTCCGGACCATTCCGCCCCCCGAACTCTGGCCGGTGCTCTGCGTGGCGCCTCCCCGCGGAAAGGCCTTCGATCTGGTCCTGAAGGCCGCCGTGGAATTGGGCGTGCGCGCGATTCAGCCGATCCTCTGCCACTACGGCGTGGCGCGCCCCGAGGAGATCGCCGGCTCCTGGCAGGATACTTTGGTCTCCGCCCTGAAACAATCCGCCAATCCCTATCTCCCACAGGTGCTGCCGCCTTTGGAATTCTCCGCTTCCCTGGAGAAACTCCATTCACTGCCCGATCACCCCGGGATCCTCTTCGGCGCCTCTCCCGCCGCCGAGGCCACCGCACGCAGGCATTTCGGTGTCACCGAGGCAAAAGAGTGCCGGTCCCTCTTCGTGGGACCCGAGGGTGGTTTCGCCCCTGCAGAGGAATCCGCACTCCTGTCTGCCGGCGCCATCCCCGTGACCCTGGGCTCCGCGGTCCTCCGCGTGGAAACCGCGGTCCCCGCACTCCTGGGATGCCTCTACGGCGTGGCAAATCTCGCCCGGGAATAGCCCCCCACGGGACGATTTCTATATTACCAAATACTTACAGAATGATCGATCTCCATTGTCATAGCACCGCCTCCGACGGCACTTGCTCCCCTCGTGAACTGGTCTCCATGGCCGTGAAATTGGGCCTGAAGGCCCTGGCACTCACCGACCACGATACCATGGATGGCCTTCCGGAATTCCAGGCGGCTTCCCGGGAATTCCCCCAAATTTGCTGCGTGCCCGGCGTGGAATTGGCCGCCCGGAGCCGTGAGAACAAAAACTTGGGATACCACATCGTGGGACTTTTCCTGGGAGAGCCCTCCCGGGAGATGAACGAATTTACGGCGGGATGCCGAAATGCCCGCGTCAAGCGGAATTACGCGATTTTGGAAAAACTGGCCGGTATGGGGTATCATCTGGATATGGCGGATTTGGAGCGTGAGGCCAATGGCGGCGTGGTGGGACGTCCCCATATCGCCCGGGCATTGGTCCGCCTCGGCGCGGTCGAATCCGTCCAGGGCGCTTTCAATCGCTTCTTGGGCACCGCAAAATCTGCGTATGTCGCCCGCGAAGTGCCGTCCCCCGAGGAGGCGATCTCCGCCATCCACTCCTGTGGCGGCGTGGCGGTCTGGGCGCATCCCTTCACGAAGGGAAATCCCACCGTCGCAAAGCTCCGTCAGATGGCCGTCGACCTGAAGGCCATTGGTCTGGATGGCATGGAATGCTATTACGCCCTCCATACCCCGAAGCAGGTCCAGAATGCCCTGGAGATCTGCCGTTCCGTGGGACTCTTCCCCTCCGGCGGCTCCGATTTCCACGGCGAGAATATCCATGGCGTGAAGCTGGGCGTGGGAACCGGACATCTCCAGGTGCCCGATCGTCTCCTGGAACCCCTCCGACTCTGCGCCGCACACCGCGCCGCGGTCCATCAGGACCCCCCCTGCAACGCCATCCAACAGCCGGCCTGCTAGCTCGCGCAGATGCTATGATCCCCCGCCAGTCCACAGCACGCCAGAATACGGGAATGCCCTCCAAAGGGACGCTTCTCGCTTTCTTATTCCTGGCAATGCTGTGTCTGGCATGTCCCGCACGGGAGCTGGATCTCTCCCGACTGGCAAATCGCTGCATTGCCTCAGGCGATCTGGATACCCGCGTGGTCTATCACCCCAAGAGCGGACTCCTGGATCTCTCCACGCGCTTCCGCCAGGAGGGCACAAAGCGCGCCTGCTGGGACTTTCCCCTGGATGGCGCCGATCTGAGCCGCTGTGCCGGCATCCGACTGCGCTTCCGGGTGCTCAATGGCGATCTCGCCCACCAGCTGAATTTCTATTGTAAAGCGGGCGGCGTATGGTATCAGTGTGTCCTCATCCCCCGCACTAACGGCCTCTGGGAGGAACAGGTCCTCTCCAAGGCATCCTTCCTTCCCGAGGGCGATTCCGTCCGCTCCTGGCGAAAAGCCGAGACCCTCCGTTTTGCCGCCTGGCGCGGCGCCTCCGGAGAGTTCTCCCTCCAGATCGCATCCCTGGAGATCCTAGAGGCGAATGTGCCCCTGGCGCTCGTCCGTGGCGGCGGTTCCTCCACCCAGGAGACCACCCGCCGGGAATCCCTGCGGCATGCCCAGAATCTGGGGGAGAGCCTGGCCGCCGGCGGAATCTATCCCGCAATCCTGGAAGAGGCGGATCTCTCGCCTAGTGCCCTCCGGAATGTCCGCTGCGTGATCCTGCCCTACGGCGAAGCCCTGGAGGAAAATGCCGAAAATACCCTCTGCGCGTATCTGCGACAGGGCGGAAGAATGGCCGCATTCTACGCATTGCCCCCGCGACTCGCAAATGTGATGTGCCTGCCCGCCGGACGCTTCCGGAAGACCTCCGCAATTCCCGGCGGCATTGGCGGCCTCGCCACACAGGGCGGCGCCTCCTTCCGACAGGGGAATCCCGCGCTCCTGGCGGTGGAAAACCGCCCCTACGAGGAACTGAAGATCCGCGCCTGGTGGACCGATTCCTCCGGCAAAAAGACCTCCCTCCCCGCAATCATCCAGTGCCCATACGGCTTTTGGATGACCTACGTCTATCTGAAGCAAGACGAGGCGCATGCGATCCCCGTCCTCGCCGCATTCCTGGAGGACCACGCCCCCGGACTCCGCGCCGCGGCCTCCACACGACTCCTGGAACAGGCGCGCTTCGCTCTGGCGAATGCCGGCGCCGGCACCCATCAGAAGGCGCGGAAGCTCCTGGAACGGGCGCAGGCATCCCGTAAGACCGGTGACTACATCGGCGTCTTTTCCTCCGTGATCGCTCTGGAGGACGCCCTGGCGCAGGAGGCAATGCCCGCCGCAAATCCCTCCTCCGATGCCATTGCCGGAAATGCCGACGAAATCCGCGGGGTGTGGATGCGCGCCGCCGCCGGTCTCCCCGGAAAGGGCTGGAACCGCACCCTCCGACAGCTGAAGGACGCCGGATTCAATGCGGTCTTCCCACATCTCCTCTCACCCTACGCCGCCGCCTGGAACTCCCGTCTGGTCTCCGGACGCATAGAGCCCTCCGTGGATGACCCTGCCGGCGAATGCGTCGCTGCCGCCCAGAATCTGGGAATCCAAGTCCATGCCTGGGTGCAGGTCCTCAATGTCACGGATGCCCCGCAGTCCTTCCGAAAACGCCTGGAAGAGCAGGGGCGGCTTCAGCAAAAGGAGAGCGGACAGTCCATTTCCTGGCTGTGCCCCACACAGCGCGAAAATCGGCAGCTCCTCTCGAACCTGGTGGGCGAATTGGTCCGGAAGTACCCGCTCTCCGGCGTTCAGCTCGATATGCTTCGCTACGAGGGCTCCAGCTGCTGCTACTGCCCGCGTTGCCGCGCCGCCTTCCAACAGTATCTCGGACGAACCCTGAAGAATTGGCCCGAGGATCTCCGGCAGGATCCCCGCGCACGCACCGCCTGGGACGCCTTCCGCGTCCGCCAAATCACCATGCTGGCACAGGAACTCGCCTCCGCCGCACGGCGCGCTCGCCCAAAAATCAAGGTCTCCGCCGCCGTCTATCCCGAATGGGAAAATGCCCGCAAATCCGTGGGACAGGCACCCCTGGATTGGCTCCAGAAGGGCATCGTTGATTTCCTCTGCCCCATGGACTACCGCGCCTCCGCTGCACTCCTCCAGGGAGACCTGGCGCGACAACGCCAAAACGCCGGCTCACAAACCGAAAAAATCCTCCCCGGACTCGGCGCGACCGCATGCCGACTCTCTATTCCCGAAATCAAACGTCAAATCCAGGCCGTCCGAAACGCCGGCATGGGCGGATATCTCCTCTTCGAATGGACCGCCCAACTCGCCGAACAGTGGAACGCACACTAGCAATGTGCAATGTGCAATGTGCAATGTGCAATGTGCAATGTGCAATGTGCAAT
>CAVGTF010000085.1:0-10314 GCA_963632245.1 Anaerovoracaceae bacterium | reverse complement strand
CGTGCGGCGGTACCAGTACCGCGGCTAAGCGCCGCGGAAGAGCGCCGCAGGCACCTTATGAACTAGCAGCTAGCCACTAACCTGCTAAATACTAATTCGGGGGCACGGGGGCGGCAGCCCGACCTCCTTTGGTTGTTTCCGGCTAGGGAAGAGACATTCTGCCCTCAGTTCCGTTTTCAAAACAGAATGGGTCCGGCTGCTTTTTCACAGCAGCAGAATTCCCGCGGAACGCCTACAGCACCGATTTTTTGAAAAAAGGGGGAAGAAAGAAGGAAAAATCAGCCACAAAAAAGGCGTCCCGTGTCGCGAGCCGGGGCGCCTTTTTAGAAAAGTGGTGGTCGGAGCAGGGGGATTCGAACCCTCGACCTATTGGTCCCAAACCAATCGCGCTACCAAGCTGCGCTATGCTCCGTTTTGTATTTGTATCGGGGGGGGGATCCCCGCGTCGCCGGATGGCTGGCGAGTTTGGTTAATATACCACGGGCGGGGCATTCGTCCCCCTCCGTCTGACTATATTAAGCATTCTTCCGAATTTCCTCCTTTTCCCTGAGCATTTTTCTCCCTGAGAATTTCTTTTCACTGCCATGGTCACCAACAAGCGCGTCCTAACGGGCATCCAGCCCTCCGGCACCCTCCATCTGGGCAACTACTTCGGCACAATGCGCCAGTCCGTGGAGGCCCAGGACGGCAACGAGTGTTTCTACTTCATCGCCAACTACCACGCCATGACCTCCTGCCCCAAGCCGGAGGACCTCCGTCAGCGCACGCACCAGGTGGCAGTGGACTTCCTGGCCTGTGGCATTGATCCGGAAAAGACCGTCTTCTGGCGCCAGAGCGATGTCCCGCAGGTGCAGGAGCTGGCCTGGTTCCTCTCCTGCGTGTGCCCCATGGGGCTCCTGGAGCGCTGCCACTCCTACAAGGACAAGCTGGCCCATGGACTGGAGGCCACCCATGGACTCTTCGCCTACCCCGCTCTGATGGCTGCCGACATCCTGCTGTATCATGCGGACTACGTGCCGGTGGGCAAGGACCAAAAACAGCACCTGGAGGTCACCCGCGATCTGGCGCTGGCCTTCAACCGCCGCTTTGGCGACATCCTGACGGTGCCGGATGCCATCATCCAGCCCGATGTAGCGGTGATTCCCGGCCTGGACGGTCAGAAGATGTCCAAGAGCTACAACAACACCATCGAGATCTTCGGCGAAGGCAAGGCGGTCCGTTCCAAGTTCATGAAGATCAAGACCGACTCCACGCCGGTGGAGGATCCCAAGAATCCGGACACCTGCAATGTCTTCCTGCTGTACAAGCTGATGGCGACTCCGGAGGAGACTGCGGCATTGCGCAAGATGTATTTGGATGGCGGCATGGGCTACGGCACCGCCAAGCAGATGCTCTTCGAGAAATACACCGAGTATTTTGCCCAGGCGCGGGAGCGTCGTGCGGAGCTCATGGCGCATCCTGAAAAGGTGGAGGAGATCCTCCAGGAGGGTGCGAAGAAGGCGCGGAAGATCGCCGAGGCCTCCATGGAGAAGATCCGCGCCGCCGTGGGACTCTAAACCGTCCCACTCAACGAAAGCGGCGTCCCCCGCATTTTTCCCATACTGTTCCCCAACTTTCCTCCCTCCAGGCACCCACGCGCAACCAGCGTGGGTGTCTTTTTCCATGTTGACGCTCCTGGCCAGAATTTTCATCCGCAACAGGAAGGACCTGTCGGACCCAAAGGTCCACCGGGCATACGGCTTTCTGTGCTCGTGCCTGGCCATCTTCCTGAACATCATGCTGGTGGTCAGCAAGCTGATTGCCGCCCACCATGCGCAGTCCGCCGCTATCCGCGCCGACGCCATCAACAACCTCTCCGATGCCGGCAGCAGCCTCATGCTCATGTTCGCCTTCTACTTTGCGGGCATGAAGCCCCAGCCGCACCGCCCCTTCGGGCATGGCCGCATCGAATACGTGGCCGGCTTCCTGGTGGCGGCCGTGATCCTGGTGCTGGGAGCGGATCTGGCGAAGGCCTCGATAGGGCACATCCTGCATCCGCAGCCCCTCTCCTTCTCCTGGACAGTAGTATGGGTCCTGGTGGGCTCCATTGCCGTGAAGTGCTACATGGGGCTCTATATGCTCCTCACAGCAAAAAAGATCCACGCCAGCGCCCTGCACTCCGCGGGCCTGGACAGCTTCTCGGATACCTTTGCCACCGGCGCCACCCTCCTGGGACTCCTGGTCTTCCACTTCACTCCCGGGCACTGGAACCTGGATGGCTGGCTGGAACTGGTCGTGAGCCTGCTGATCCTCAAGACCGCCTACGACGCCGGACGGGAGCCCCTCCTGCAGCTGCTGGGCACCACGCCCGATCCCGAATTGGTCAAGAAAGTCCGGCAGATCTGCCTCTCACACCCCGAGGTCCTGGGCATCCACGACCTGGTCATCCACGACTATGGCCCTGGACGGCTCCATATCTCCGTGCACTGCGAGGTCCCCGGCGACCAGGATATCTTCCGGCTCCATGAAGCCATGGACACCGCCATGGACGAAATGGACCACCAGCTGGGATGCGTCAGCGTAATCCACATGGATCCCGTGTGCACCAACGACGACCACCTGACCCGCAAGCGGAAGCTCCTGGAGAAGGCGCTTTCGAAGCTGGGTCCCGGCGTCAGCATCCACGACTTCCGGATGGTCACCGGCCCCACCCGCGACAACGTGATCTTCGACTGCGTGGTCCCCTACGACGTGGAGCCGGACACCGTCAAGGCGGAGGCGCGCATCCGGGAGATCCTGAAGGTCCTCTGGCCCAACACCACCGCCATCGTCCACGTGGATCGACCATACACCTAGATTTCCACGCGCGCACGCCCCCACGCGTCCGACCCGAAAAAGCGCAATAAATTACGCTTTTCCCCCAATCGGAACACTTTCTTTCCAATACCATAGAACCCCCTCCCCCACAAGGAAAAACAGAACCATGCGACCCGACATGAATGCGGCCAAGCTGCGCCGCCTCTTCCTGGACTTCTTCCGCGCCCACGGACACACCGAGATCAAGAGCGCGCCCCTCATCCCCGAGAACGACCCCACCTGCCTCTTCACCACCGCAGGAATGCACCCCCTCGTGCCTTATCTGCTGGGCCAGAAGCACCCCATGGGCAATCGCCTCACCGATGTCCAGAAGTGCCTGCGCACCAACGACATCGAAGAAGTCGGCGATCCCTTCCACATGACCTTCTTCGAAATGCTGGGCAACTGGTCTTTGGGTGACTACTTCAAGAAGGAGGCCATCCACATGTCCTTCCTCTTCCTGACCCAGGAGCTGGGCTTCAAACCCGAGGAGATCAAGGTCACCTGCTTCGCCGGTGACGAGAATGCCCCCCGCGACCAGGAGGCCGCCGACCTCTGGATGCAGAATGGCATCCCCGAGAAGAACATCACCTTCCTGGGCAAGGAGAACAACTGGTGGGGCCCCGCCGGCCAGACTGGTCCCTGCGGTCCCGACACCGAGATGTTCGTGCCCGTTGCCGACCGCCCCGACTGCGGTCCCAACTGCGGTCCCGACTGTGGCTGCGGCAAGTGGGTGGAGATCTGGAACGACGTCTTCATGCAGTATAACAAGACTGCGGACGGCAAGTATGTGCCCCTGGAACACCCCAATGTCGACACCGGCATGGGCGTGGAGCGTGTGACCGCCTTCCTGGAGGGCGTGCCCAGCGCCTACCAGACCGAGCTGTTCGCCGGTCTCTTCAAGAAGCTCCAGGAGCTCTCCGGCAATCCGGAGGCCACCTACGACAACCGCCACGCCCGCGTGGTGGTGGAGCACATCCGCGCCTCCGTCTTCCTGCTGGCAGACAATGTGAAGCCCGGCAATGTGGACCAGGGATACGTGCTGCGACGACTGATCCGCCGGCTGATCCGCGAGGCCCGCAAGCTGGGTCTCACCGAGACCTTCACCTCCAAGCTGGCCGACGTGGTCATCGAGGAATACGGCGAGGTCTATCCCGAGCTGGTCAGCCACAAGCAGGTGATCCACGACGAGCTGGACCGCGAGGAGAAGCAGTTCGCCACCACCCTGGAGAAGGGCACCCGCGAATTCAACAAGATGGTTGAGCGCGTCCCGGATTTCGTGGTGAACAAGCAGATCTCCGGCAAGAACGCCTTCAACCTCTACGAGACCTATGGCTTCCCCATCGAGCTGACCACCGAGATGGCGGCCGAGCGCGGCTTCAAGGTAGATCTGGAGGGTTTCCGGAAGGCAGCCGAGGAGCACCAGAAGAAGTCCCAGGCCGGCGCCGAGCAGAAGTTCCATGGCGGACTGGCTGACCACAGCGAGGCCACCGCGCGGCTGCACACCGCCACGCACCTGCTGGACCAGGCACTGCGCACCATCCTCTCTCCCGAGGTCCATCAGTGCGGTTCCAACATCACCGCCGAGCGCCTGCGCTTCGACTTCAATTGGCCCGAGAAGATGACTCCCGATCAGCTGAAGGCGGTGGAGGACCTGGTGAACCAGCAGATCCAGCGGAAGCTCCCCGTGATTTGCGAGGAGATGACCCTGGACGAGGCGAAGCAGACCAACGCCATCGGAATCTTCGAGAACAAATACGGCGATCGCGTGAAGGTCTACAGCATTGGTGACTTCTCCAAGGAGATCTGCGGTGGTCCCCACGCCAAGAACACCGAGGAGCTGGGCCACTTTCGCATTGTGAAGGAGGAGTCCTCCTCCCGCGGCATCCGCCGCATCAAGGCCGTCCTGGAAGAGACCAAGTAGGAATCGAGACTATGACTGCGAAGGCGTCCTTCCCTCTCCTGACGGAATTCCTCTTCGGGAGCCCCACGGCATTCCACGCCGCGGACTTCCTGGGGAATCTCCTGTGCGAACAGGGCTTCCAGCGTCTGGATCCCCGGGAGGAGTGGCGCCTGGAGCCCGGAAAGGGATACTTCCTGTTCCGGAACGGCTCCTCGCTGGTCGCCTTCCGCACGCCGAAAGCAGTCGCAAAGCCCGGAGAGCTTCGGCTCTCCGTGGCGCATACCGACAGCCCCTGTCTGAAGTTGCGCCTCAAGGACGCCAAGCAGCAGGACAAGGAGCTCCTGCGAATTCCAGTGGAGGTCTATGGCGGCGCCACCATCCCCACCTGGCTGGATCGGCCCCTCCGACTCGCCGGACGCATGGCCGCCCGAGACAAGGAGGGTGCCTCCCGCATCGTGGTCGTCGACAGCCAGGTCCCGGTGGCGACAATCCCCAATCCGCCCATCCATCTGGCCAATCTCAACGACGGCTTCCACTACAATCCCCAGACGCAGCTGGCAGCATTCTTCCCCGCAAGGAACCTGAAGAATGTCCTAAGATCGCTACTCCCCAGGGATCTGGAGCCCGATGGCGATACGCCCCTGGCGGAGCTCTACCTGGTGGATGCCGGGGTGCGCACGGTCCTGAGAGACCTGGTGCAGTCCCCCCGCCTGGACAACCTGGTCAGTTGCTACGCCCTGGCCGGCGCCCTCTGCGATCCGGGCGCACTCCCCGACAATGTGCTGGTCATGGGCGCCTTCTTCGACCTGGAGGAGACGGGCCTGAACTACCAGAGTGCGGGAAGCGATTTTCTGCACAGCCTCCTGGAGCGCATCACCGCGGTCCTCTGGCCGAAGCATCCCCAGGCATTGCCCCGTCTGCTAGGGAATTCTCTCTGCATCTCCCTGGATGTCGCCCACGCCTTCCACCCGAACTTCCCCGAACTCTTCGTGGAGGAAGACGCCCCGAAGATGGGTCATGGCCCTGCGCTGAAATTCCACGCGAACCAGAACTACTCCACTGTCCTGCCCGCCGCGCAGCATCTGCGGCTTTTGGCAGAGAAATACGCCCTGCCCCTGCAGACCTTCACGCCGCGCTCCGGAGCCCCCTGCGGTTCCACCATCGGACGAATCGTCTCCGGCGCCCTGGGAATCCCCTCCGCCGATGTGGGCACGCCCCTCTGGGCCATGCACTCCGCTAGAGAAACCGGCAGTCTCCGGGACACCGAGAGCCTCCAAAGCCTCCTGACTGCATTCTTCCAAGATGACGGTCCCCTGCCCCCTCAGTAGGCACCACCCCTTCCGCATTCTATGCAAAGTCTCCTGCCCATCCTGTTCGGCGTGCTGCTCCTGCTAGCGGCCTCCGCCTTCTTCTCCGGGTCGGAGACTGCCCTCATGTCCCTGGGCAAAGCACAGTTGCGCCGTCTCAAGAACGAGAGCGCGCTGGGCCGCATCATCTACAAGCTATTGAAGAACTCCCAGCGGACCATGGGGACCATTCTGCTGGGGAATCTCTTCGTCAACACGCTATTGGCGGCATTGACCGCCGAGCTACTCACCCGGCATCTCTCCAGTCCCCGCCTGGGCGCACTGCTCTCCATTCTGCTGGTGACCCCGGTGCTGATTCTGGCCGGCGAGCTCCTCCCAAAGATCAACGGACTGCGCTTCAATGTGGCGGCGGCGAAGTGCTGTGCGCCCGTGCTACTGGTGCTCTCCTGGATCCTCACGCCGCTCCTCTGGATCCTGGATTGGATTTGCCGCGGCGTGCAGGCGCTCCTGGGCGCCGGAAAATCCGAGGGCTCCTGGGAGGCCCTCACCAGCGGCGAGCTAGTGGCCACCATCGATGTAGCCACCTCCGGCGGCGCCGCCACCCGCCGGGAACACGAGTTGCTGGCGCGCATTCTACGCTTTGGGAGCATCCAGGCGAAGGAAATCATGCTGCCGCGCCCGCAAATGCCCGGCTTAGACGACTCCCTCACTCTCCGCGAGGCCTTCCCCCTGGCGCAGAAGAGCGACCTGGGGGACCTGCCCGTCTACCACGGCAATCCCGACGAGATCTGGGGCGCGCTCTCCTTCGCGGATCTCCTCAAATTCCGGAATTCCCCCCTGGCGGATACCCCGCTGGCAACCTTCCGGGCGCCCCTGGAGAATGGCGAAAAGGACACCGCGCTGCCCGTCACCCCCGTGGAATTCGTGCCCGGCGCCGCGCCCATCGACCGTCTCCTGGAGACCATGCGAAAGGACTCGCTGCGCATCTGCGTGGTGGTCTCCGAATACGGCGGCACCCTGGGAATGGTCACTCCCTCCATGATCCTGGAAGAGGTGGTGGGACGCTATGCTTTCAGCGGACAAGATGTGAATCGTCTCCAAAAACGCCCCGGCGGATACCTTGGCGATGGCCGCGCACGCTTCCGCATGGTTGAGGAGACCCTCCAGTGGGACTTCTCCGACACCGAGGCCGAGACCCTGGCCGGCTTCGTCATGGAACGGCTGGGACGCATCCCCGCCCCCGGCGATGCCTTCGTGGAGGACGGATACCGCTTCCAGGTCGTCCGCACCGCCGGCAGAATCCCCTCCGCCATCCTCATCTCCAAGCAGCCGGAGACCGTTGAAAACGCCGAAGAGAAGGAGGAACGCGCATGATCCTCGTCTCTTCCCTACTCCTTCTGGCTCTCCTGGGACTCTCCGCGTTCTTCTCCTGCACCGAGTCCGCCATGACCAGCGCCAGCCGCACCTGGATCCAGAACCAGGCCGAAAAGGGCGATCCCCGCGCCAGCCTGGCAGGACGGCTCCTCCAGAACAGCGAACGACTGCTGGGAACCATCCTCATTGGCAACAACCTGGCCAATATCTGCCTGACGAACCTGGCGAATCTCATGATCGGCGCGTTGTTAGCCAGCGTGGCCGCCTCCGAGCAGCTCCAGGATCCCAGCAGCTGGGAGGAGTGGATCACCTCCCTGGTGGTCACGCCCGTGGTCCTGGTCTTCGGCGAAGCGGTTCCGAAGGTCCTGGGGCGCAACAGCGCAAACGCCATCGCCCTGCGAACCGCACGCCCCATCGGATTCATCGGATTCCTCTTGAAGCCCTTCGTGATCCTCGTCTGCGCCGTGGCACGCATGCTCTCCCCACGCCGACGCGATGACGAACCCGCCGCCGATGGTCAGCGCGTGACCCGCGAGGACATGAAAGCGATTGCCGAGATGGCCACCGAGCAGGGCCTGGTAAACAAGGAGGCCGGCGAGATGCTCCAGAGCGTCCTGGAATTGGACAAGCTCCCGGTGGAGACCGCCATGGTCCCCCTCGTCGAAGTCCGCTCCCTCCCCGAATCCGCCACCGTGGGCGAGGCACTCGCCCTAGCCGCCGATACCGCATTCCTCCACCTGCCCATCTACCGCGAACGCGTGGACTGCATTGTGGGGCTGGTGGACTGCCGGGATCTGCTGGAGATGAAGGACCCCGCCGAAACGGAGGAGGCCTTCCTGAAACGCCCCCTCATGCCCTACGTGGACCGGAAGATCCTCTTTGTCCCCGAATCCCAGCCCGTGAGCCTGACCCTGGAACACCTGCGGCGCTCCTCCCAGACCATGGCCATCGTGGTAGACGAATACGGCGGCGTCACCGGCATCGCCACCGTCTCGGATCTGGTGGAGATCATCGTGGGAAATCTCCGGGACCGCCGCGAAGGCGAGATCTTCCAGGTCCAGTGGATCTCCGCAGACAGTTTCCTGTGCAGCGGCCGCATGGAAATGGGCGTCCTGGAGGAATACCTGGGGCTCTCCATCCCGCACAGCGGCTTCGAGACCGCCGCCGGACTCGTCCTGAAACTGGCCGGACGCATCCCCGCCGCCGGCGAGCGCTTCCGCTATCGTCACGTTGAAATCACCGTCCTCCATGTGGAGGAGCACCGAATCACCAGGCTGAAGTTCCAGATCCTCGCTGGCGGCAGGAAGGCCGCCGGAAAGAAGGACCCCGCTTCTCCCGCCAAAAACACCACCGAAACGCCATGACACAGCCCAAGTACCATCTGGAAACCCTGACCGTCCAAGCCGGATATACCCCCTCCAACGGCGATCCCCGCGTCTGCCCCATCGTCCAGAGCACGACCTTCAAGTATGACGACGCACAGAGCGTGGCCGATCTCTTCGACCTGAAGACCAACGGATTCTTCTACACCCGTCTGGCGAATCCCACCGTGGATGCCCTGGAGAAGAAGATCGCCGCCCTGGAGGGCGGTGTGGCCTGCGTGTGCACCTCCTCCGGACAGGCCGCCAACAGCAACGCCATCCTCAATGTGGCGCACGCCGGCGACCACGTGGTGGCGTGCTCCAGCCTCTACGGCGGAACCGTCAGTCTCTTCTCCAATACCCTCAAGAAGTGCGGCATAGAATTCACCTTCGTCCTGCCCTCCGCCACCCCCGAGGAACTCCAGGCCGCCTTCCGCCCCAATACCAAGGCGGTCTTCGCAGAGACCCTCTGCAATCCCTCCGTCGTGGTCCTCGATATCGAGAAATTCGCCAAGGCCGCACACGACCACGGCGTGCCCCTCATCGTCGATAACACCTTCCCCACTCCCTTCCTCTGCCGGCCCTTCCAGTGGGGCGCCGATATCGTCACGCACTCCACCACCAAATACATGGATGGACACGCCACCAGCGTGGGCGGCGCCATCATCGAGAAGGGCGATTTCGACTGGAACAACGGGAATTTCCCGGAATTCACCCAGCCCGACGAGAGCTACCACGGCCTGATCTACACCAAGAACTTCCCCCAGTGCCCCTACTCCGCGAAGATGCGCGCACAGTGGATCCGCGATCTGGGAAATCCCCAGATGGCTTTCAATGCCTTCCTCACCATGCTGGGCATGGAGACCCTCCACCTCCGCATGGAACGCCATAGCCAGAACGCCCTGGCACTGGCGCGCTTCCTGGAAAAACACCCGAAGATCGCCTGGGTCAACTACCCCGGACTGGAATCCAGCCCCGACCACAAGCTGGCACAGAAGTACCTCCCCAACGGATGCTCCGGCGTCATGTGCTTCGGCGTCAAGGGCGGTAAGGCCGCCGGCGAAAAGCTCATGAATAACCTGAAGCTGGCCGCCATCGTGGTCCATGTCGCCGATGTGCGCACCTGCGTCCTCCATCCCGCCAGCATGACACACCGACAGCTCTCCGAGGCCGAATTGGTCGCCGCCGGAGTCTCCCCCGATCTCATCCGACTCTCCGTCGGCATCGAAAACATCGAGGACCTCTGCAACGACTTCGACCAGGCATTGCAAAAGTGCTGACGGCGCTGGCGCGCCGTAAGTACTTAGCAATTAGCGACTAGTGGCTAGTTATAAGGTGCCGCAGGCGCTCTTCCGCCGCTGGTGCGGCGGTACCGTTCAGGGGGTGCCGCCTTCGCCGACGGTGCTGGCACCGGAGCGCTTTTTCCTAGCCGGGCTCCAACCAAAGGAGGTCGGGGCTGGTGCCCCCCGTGCCCCCCGCCTAGTTTCTTCCGCCTACCGGCGGTACGGTACCGGCCTTTTGGCCGCTCCGCGGC
>CAVGTF010000084.1:0-10425 GCA_963632245.1 Anaerovoracaceae bacterium | reverse complement strand
GTCTTGACCTTTCCGAAGGAGTTTGCTGCCTTCTTCTTGCAGAAGAAGCGGGAACACTGCCCGATGATGTCGATGACACAGTATGCGATGACCATGTCGAGGCGCGGATGCGGCTCACTGGTCCCCAGCGCCAGGAAGAGCAGCACGGGGAAGGACATGAATTTGTCCGCCAGGGGATCGAGCCACTGTCCGGCGGGGGTCTTCAGGTCGCAGCCGCGGGCGATGGTGCCGTCGGTGAGGTCGGTGATCATCCAGAAGGAGAACCAGAGGATTGCGGTTGCCCAGAAGCCGAAGACGGCTAGGAGGACGGCGACCACTCCCTGCGGGAATCTCATGATGGAGATCCCGTTTGGCTGGATGAAGGCGTGCTTTCGAATAAAGGATCGCCCGCCGGGATTTTTTACGGCCCATAGAGTGACGCCCCGTTCCAGTGCCAGGAGCAACAGGACGACGGCGACGATGAGTATGGTCTGGATCATAGTGTGGGGGAAAATGGTGTGTAGGAGAGACTGCTACTCGGCCTTGCGCCGGATTTTGAGAGTGATGAGGCGGCGCGGGGAGGCGCGGAGAATCTCCGCCTGGAGGAACGGCGTCTCTACCTTTTCCCCTGTTTTGGGGATCCGTCCGAGGGTGGCCATAATATAGCCAGCCAAAGTGTCATACCCCTCGTCTTCGGGGATCTCCAAATCCAGGGCGTTGTTGATCTCCCAGATGGTGGTGCGGGCGTCCACGGTGAGGGCGCCATCGGCATCGGGGGTTGCCTGCTGGAGGGGCTGGGTGCGGTCGTATTCGTCCTCGATCTCGCCCACGATCTCCTCCAGGATGTCCTCAATGGTGATGATTCCGCCAGTGCCGCCGTATTCGTCCAGGACCACGGCAAGGTGGTTGTGCTTGCTGCGGAATTCCTTGAGGAGATCGGCGATCTTCTTGGTCTCGGGGATGAAGAGTGGCGGGCGGGAGAAGGCGGAGACCGCCTGGGCATTGGCGACCTTCTCTTCGTCCAGCAGGTCCTTGGCGTAGAGGATGCCCGTGATGGCGTCAATGGACTTGCGGTAGACCGGGATGCGGGAGTGGCCGGTGCGGGCGATGAGCGCCTTGGCCTCGGCGACGGTGGCGTCCTGGCTGATGGCATCGATGTCCACGCGGGGAGTCATGATTTCGTGGACGAGGGTGATGTCCAGATTCATGACGCCGGTGAGCATCCGCTTCTCCTCCAGCTTCAGGTCGTCTTCGGGGGCGGCGGGATCGGATTCCTCGGCGTCGTCCTCTTCTACCAGCGAGCGGATGGCGTCTTCGGTGGTGACGGTGTTCTTGGTGTCGTCAGTGCCGGATTCGTCGCGCTTGTCCTCCAGTGCCTGGAAGGGCCATCCCAGGATTGCCAGGAGCCGCGCGGGATGGACGGCTGCGGCGATGACGCGTGCGGTAGCGGGGAGGGGCAGTTGCTGTTGCAACAGCAGCTGGAGGATCTCTAGCAGGAGGAAAATGACGGCGCAGAGGGTGCAGCGTCCCCAGATCGGCCAGGATGTGGCGCAGAACCACAGGGTCGCCAGGACGACAGAGGCGGCGGCGCAGAGCGCGGCCTCCCACTGGAGGGCGACGCGCAGGACTAGCTTCTTCTCCAGGACATCCTCCAGGCGCTCGGAGAGCAGGCGGTGATTCTCACGGAGTTTCCGCAGTTGTGCGCGTCCGAAGAGCGAGAGGAAGTGGTTTGAGAGGAGGAAGAAGTGTGCGAGGATCGCCAGAAGGAGAGCCAGGAGGAAAAGGAGGGTGTTTGACATATAGGAGCCAGGGGCCGCGCCTTTCGCCGCAGAGAATGTGTGTTTTTTTTGCGGCGGCGGTGAGGGCGTGTTTCGCGACCAGGTGGCGTCGAGGGGTTCGGGGTTGCTTTCAGTAGGAAAAGGGGGATGGCGTTTTTTACGCCAGGAAGTCCAGGAGGGAGAATCCGGCGGCTTCGGCGGCGTGGAGGAGCCGTTCTTCGCCGGCGCGCATGGCGGCCAGGTCTTCGGGGGTGTGGTCGTCGAGTCCCGCGAGGTGGAGCAGTCCGTGGACCGCGTATCGGAAGAGCTCCCGCGAGGGCGGTTCCTGGAATTGCGGCGCCTGTTTGCGTGCGACCTCGGGGCAGATGTAGATTTCGGCGAGGGTGGGGATTCCCAGGAGCTCCTGTGGAAGCAGTGGGATGGCTTCGTCGGGGGTAGGCCGCAGGTCGTAGGTGATCACATCGGTGGGACCTTCGTGCTTCAGGTGCAGGTAGTTGAGCCTCACCATGCGGGGGACCGTGACTAGCACGAACTGGATTTCGCCAGGCGCCTGGTAGGGTAGGCCGGTTTCGGGAAGGATGGTCTGGAGCGCCTTCTGGTAGGTGGAAAGATTCCGGACCTTCCGGAGGCTGGGCATCTTGAGGACAGAGAGAATCATCGGGTGCGGTATTCCGGCCGTGCGTGGAAGTGGAAGAGGATGGTCTCCCGGAAGCTCTTGGCCATGACGGCCAGCTCGCGGGTGGTTAGATCCACATTGTCCAGCTGGTGGTCGTTGTAGTTCTTTCGGAAGACGGAGGCAATGCGGTCGTCAATGGCCTTGACCAGGACCGCGGGATCCTTTCCGCCAAAGTGCTGGGAGAGGATCTCCAGGTATCGCGCGGTGGTCTCGTTGGCGTCATGGCCCTCGGCGGGCTGCTCCAGGAGCTCCTTGGCGACCTTGGAGAGATCGGGCTTCGTGGAAAGCAGCGCGCGGACTGCGGCCTCGGAGCTGTCCGCCAAGGAGAGGATGGCCACTTCCCGGGAATCGTAGGGCTTCTGGGGATAGCGGAAGCGCTCTTCGGAGGGCGGGGGCTCGTGGCGTTCGGCGGCCAGATCGCATGCCTTCTTGTAGAAGTGCTCCAACAGCGTGTTACCGTGGTGCTGCCGGATGGCGGGGAAGATGAGTGGCGAGAGGTGGTATTTTGCGGCCAGCTGGACGCCGTGGAAGGTGTGTTCGAAGATGAGGCTGGCGCTCTCTTCGGGGGAGAGGCTGTTCTCCAGGGGGTTGTTGCCGCCCGTCATGTTCTCGGCAAAATACTGCGGCGCAAAGAGCTTCCCGACATCGTGGTAGAGCGCCATGACATGCACCAGCTTCGCGTCTGCGCCGATGAGGGAGGCGGCATTGGTGGCCATCTCCGCTACATCCAGGGAGTGCTGGTAGGTGCCGGGCGCCTCGGCGCGCAGACGCTGCAAAAGCGGCGTATTCACGTCGGTGAGCTCCGCCAGGGTCATGGGAGTGGGCAGGCGGAAGAGAAGTTCCAGCATGGGCAGGAAGAGCATGCATGCCAATCCGGTGAGGAAGCCCTGGGAGACTCCGGAGAGGAGCGTCCAGCGCGCCAGGTGCGCCCAGTCGGTGGGCTCGGAGCCGGAGCGCGGCGCGAAGTAGTATGCCAGCAATCCGGCTATCGCAATGAGTGCGCCCTGCATGAGTCCGTGGGTCAGATATCGGATTCGGAGGCTGATGTCCCGGAAGCAGGGGATTGCACCCATGGAGACGATGAGGGCGAAGATGAAGAGCTGGTATGGGTTGTCACCGCTCGGGAGGCGGATCTGCAGGGGCAAGAGCGCGGCCTGGAGAATTGCGGTGCACACGGCGGTGCGCGCATCCAGGAGATTCACCAGGATGGCGGGGAAGAAGGAGAGCGGCAGGATCGCCAGCATCTGCCAGGAGTGGTCGGTGGGCAGCGAGGGCGAGCGGACGATGGCGAAGATCGCGGCGAATTCCAGCAGCAACGAGAGCGATACCAGCAGGAATTCCTTCCGTTTTGGGACGGGCCGCGCGGTGCGCCAGGGGCTGTTGAGGGCGATCTGGAAGAGGGTGAGGAAGAGTCCCAGGACCAGCAGGAAGAGCAGGAACTCCGGGTTCTGGAGCCGTTCGTGGAGGGTATGTCCCTGTGTCAGTGGGAGCCGGAAGGCGGCGCCGGCGAGCCACACGACCAGGAAGAGGAAGGCGCCTAGGGTGTTTTCCCGGTCGAAGAAGCGCCCGCTCCAGGAGAGTGCCTTCCGGGAGCGGTTGAGGCTCTCCTGGCAGGAGGCCTTCAGGCCCTCGCGGAATTGCTCCATGCGGGTGTCTTCCTCGTCCCGAGTGAGGGGCGTGGGAGGCGGAAGGGAATCCGCCCGGTTCTGCCTGGTGGAAGTGTGGTTCGCCATGTGGTTGGGGGTTGGAGGGGAAAACGGAGACCGCCCGGAGAAAATGCAGGCGGTAAATGGAAAATTCCGCGTCCTTCGCGGACGGTCTCCGGGGCGCTTGTGGGGAAAGGCGCCGGGGGGTTATGCCATAGCCAAGAAGGCCATGTAGCCCTTGTATGCCATGTAGACGTCGATCTTTCCGGCGATCTCCCAGGGCGCGTGCATGCAGAGCAGTCCCACGCCGCAGTCGACCACCTGGATGCCGAAGCGCGCCATATAGAGGGCGATGGTGCCGCCGCCGCCCACATCGGGCATGCCCAGCTCGCACATCTGCCAGAGGACACCGTTGTCGTTGAAGACCTTGCGGACCTGCGCCATGTATTCGGCGCTGGCGTCGGAGGCGCCGCCCTTGCCGCCGTGGCCGTCGTATTTGTTGACCTGCAGGCCGCAGTTGAGGCGGCCCATGTTGCCGTTGGAGTTGACGCCCTTGTAGTCGGGATCGGCCAGGGTGCCCACGTCTGCGGAGAGCATCTTGGTGTGCTCCAGGGCGCGGCGGACAGTCAGGTCGCTGTAGGTCTTGTCGCAGACGGCCACCAGTTCGGCCACGGAGTTGGGCAGGAAGGTGGAGTCCATTCCGGTGCGGCCGTAGGAGCCGATCTCTTCCTTGTCCACGATGAGAGCGCCCAGGGTGCGCTTGGGGACGCCGGGGAAATCGAGGACTGCGCGTGCGGCGGCGTAGGAGCAGACGCGGTCGTCCTGTCCGTAACCCAGGATCATGGAGCGGTCCAGGCCCAGCTCGCGGGCGCGGCCGGCGGGGACCACCTCCAGCTCGGCGCTGGCGAAGTCCTCTTCCTCAATGCCGTAGAGCTCCTTGAGCAAGCGGAGGATATTCAGCTTCGCCTTGCAGGGCACATCCTTGTCGTCGTGCGCCTTGTCCACGGGACGGGAGCCGAAGACCACATTGAGGCGCTCGCCGCGGACGCCATCGCGCATGGTCTGCTTGGACTGGTCCACGTCCAGGTGAGGGAGGATATCAGTGATGCAGAAGACGGGGTCATCGGGGCCATCGCCGATGGCCACATCCACCTTGGTGCCGTCGCGGCGGATGATGACGCCGTAGAGTGCCAAGGGGAGGGTGAGCCACTGGTAGTGCTTGATGCCACCGTAGTAGTGTGTGTCGAGGAGGACCAGCTCTTCATCCTGGTAGAGGGGATAGGGCTTCAGGTCCAGGCGGGGGCAGTCGGCGTGTCCGCCCACCAGATTCAGGCCATTCTCCAGGGACTCTTCGCCGATGCGCGCCAGAAGGAGGGTCTTTCCGTCCATGGAACGGTAGACGCCATCACCGGGCTTGAGAGACGCCTTCTTGTCGTGGCCCAGGGCATCCAGATCGCGGAAACCGCGCTTCTTGGCCAGTTCCAGGAGCTGGTCGTGGACGCGGCGCTCGGTCTTGGTGGTGGAGATGAAATCGATGTAGTCGGCGCAGTATCCCTCCAGGATCTGCTCCTCGCCATCGGCGAGCTTGTCCCAGCCGGGCTCCCGCTTCCACAGGTTGGTCTTGGGGGACTTTTCCTTCTTTTCCTTCTTTTCGGTCATGGTAGTGTGGATTCCTTCCTTGCGTTATTGAATCGGGAAGACGAAAGAGTGTGTCGGTTATTTCTGGACGCGGACGACGCGCTTGGCCTTTCCTTCGGAGCGTGGGAGAGTGCCGGGGGCGAAGACATCGCCCTTGGGAGAGAATCCCAGGCGCTCCTTCAGGTGCTTGGCGACCGTGAAGCCGGTGACGCCCTCCTGGGCCTCCACATTGATGCGGATGTCGGTGATGCCGTCGTGCTCTTCCAGGATGATCTGGTATTCGGGGAGGACGCCGGGGATCTCTAGGAGCGCCTGCTCCACCTGCCGCGGGAAGAAGTTGACGCCCTTGATGATGAGCATGTCGTCCAGTCGTCCGGTGATGCGGTCCAGCCGCAGGCTGGTGCGTCCGCAGGCGCAGGGCTTTCGGGAGACGATGCGGGAGATGTCGCGGGTGCGGAAGCGGAAGACGGGGAGTGCCTCGCGGGTGAGGGCGGTGAAGACCACATCGCCATATTCGCCGTCGGGAAGGGGCTTTCCGGTCTCGGGGTCGACGATTTCGGTGATGTACTGGTCTTCCCAGACGTGGATTCCGCAGTGCGCCTGGCAGTCCATGCCGGTGGTTCCCACGCCGCCGGTCTCGGTCATGCCGTAGATATCGAAGGCCTGAAGTTCGGCGCGCTTCTCGATCTTCCGGCGCATTTCATCGGAGAAGGTCTCGGAGCCGAAGATGCCGATCTTCAGGTCGGGGAAATCCACGTTCATCTTGTCGGCCACCTCGATGATGCGCGCCATGTAGGAGACCACGCAGCCAATGCCCTTCGCCTTGAAGTCGTGGAGCAACTGGATCTGCCGCGGGGTATTGCCGCTGGAGGTGGGGATGGTGAAGAGGTTCGCGGTGCGTGCGCCGTGGTAGAAGCCGAAACCGCCGTTGAAGAGCCCGAAGGTGGGGGTGATCTGGATGCCGTCACCGGGATAGAGTCCCGCCATGCGGTAGCAGCGCGCCATGCATTCGCCCCACTGTTCCAGGTCGGCCTGGGTGTATGGCATGACCACGGGGATGCCGGTGGAGCCGCTGGACATGTGGAATTCCCGGAGTTCCTCGCGGGGAGAGAGGCACATTCCGAGGGGGTAGTTCTGGCGGAAGTCGTCCTTGGTCATGAAGGGCAGCTTCGGGAGGTCCTCCAAGCCGTGGATGTCATCGGGATGCACGCCGTGGGCATCCAGCTTCTTGTGGAAATACTCGCTCTTCTCGTAGGCCCGATGGACTTGGGAGACCAGCCTGCGGTTCTGCAGGTCGGTCAACTCGTCCCGGGACATGGTCTCGTATTTCGGATTCCAGTATTCGCTGGTCTTATGGTCGCAATGGTCGCACATGGCAGTCGGGCTCCCTCGCAGGAGGGCGGGCGGGAGTATACAGGGAGGCGTTTGGGGGGGGAATTTGTTTTTAGAGTCGGCAGGTGCAGATGGCGGAGACGATGATGCCGCTGGCGCCGGCCGCTTCCAGACGGTCAATGACGCTGTTGAGCTCGCTGCGCTTCACCATGGATTTGACGGCGTACCATCCCTCTTTGGAGAGGGGCGTGACGGTGGGGGATTCCACGCCGGGGGTGACGGCGCAGGCGGCCTCCAGGGCATCCTTTGGGACATTGTAGTCCACTACCACGTAGGCGCGGGCGGTGAGGATTCCCTGGATGCGCTTCAAAAGCGCATTGATCTGGGGATTTTCGGCGGCGCCGGGGTGTCCGATGACCAGTGCCTCGGAGTGCATGACGGGCTCGTCGATGGGATGGAGCCCGGCCTGACGCATGGTGGTGCCGCTCTCGACCACATCGGCGATGGCGTCAGCCACGCCCAGGCGCACAGAGATCTCCACCGCGCCATCCAACTTCACGACAGAGCACTTCATGCCCAGGCTGGCGGTGTGGTCCTTGACGATATTTGGGTAGCTGGTGGCGATGCGCAAGCCATCGAGCTGCTTGATTTCGGTGATGGGGCTGCCGTTGGGGACCGCGTAGCAGAAGCGGGATTTTCCGAAGCCCAGGGGGAGGAGTTCCTTCGCCTGGGAGCGGGAGTCCGCCAGAAGGTCCCGTCCGGTGATGCCGGCGTCCACAATGCCGCCGGAGACATAGACTGCGATGTCGCGGGGGCGCAGGAAGAGGAATTCCACGTCGTTAGTGGAGTCAACGACGGAGAGCTCCTTGTTTTCGCGGCGGGCCTTGTATCCGGCCTCCTTGATGAGGGAGACGGCGTCTTCGGAGAGGGCGCCCTTGTTGGGCAGTGCAATTCTGAGCATGGTAGGAAAGGGGGATTCGGGTGAGGTTTCTTTAAAGCTTCTTGTAGATGTCCTCCAGGGTGATCTTCTTGCGGAGCATGAGGACCATCAGGTGGTAGAGGAGCTGGCTGATCTCCAAAGAGACATTGTCGGGATTCTCGTATTCGGCGGCCATCCAGACCTCCGCCGCCTCCTCCACGATCTTCTTGCCAATGGCATGGACGCCCTTGTTGTATTCGGCTACCGTCCGACTGTCCGGATCACCCTGCTTGATCTTCTCCTCCAATTCCGCCAGCAGGGACTCCAGGGTCTTGCGGGTGGCCTCCGCCTTGCCCAGGAATTCGCCCGGGATCTTCTCGCGCTGGATCTGCCGGGTGCCGGTGGCGTCGGGAGTGGAGAGGTATTCGTGGAAGGTGAGCTCGTCCAGGAGATTGGTGGCGCGCTCGGAAGAGACTCCCAGGGCCTCGGCGACAATTTGCGGGGTGGCTTGGTCGGCTGCCAAGACGGCGCGGAGGGCGTCGTTGGCGGTGGGTTCGGTAAAGTGCAACTGTGGCATTTCCTTGTCGTGGGTTGCCTCCTGGAGCGCCTTTTGGCTTTCCTGGAGTCGCTGTAGGAAGAGCATGGGTGCGGGGTCGTTTCGGCGGGTCGCGCGTTCCTGGGCGGCCTGGCAGATGGCACTGCGGAATTCGGGGGTGATGCCGGCGCTCTGGAAGCGGAGTCGCTCCTCTCCGGAGCACAAAAGGAAGTCTCCGTCTTCCATGAGGAAGGTGGTATCGGGGATGTTACCCTCTTCTTCCTGGGCATCCTCGTCCTGCGCGTCATTCTCCTCGGCGGGTTGTGTGGCGGCGGACTTTTCCTGGGGAAGGAATCCCCAGATTCTGGTGGGGAAGCAGTTCAGGACGGGATCCTGGGGAAGTGTGGAGGTGGTGGCGGCCAGATGGATTCCGGTGGCGGCGGAGTCGGCCAGTCCCTGGAGGAGTTCCAGGGTCTTCTGCTGGTGCCGCTGATCCATGAGGGTGCCGATTTCGTCGAAGAGTAGGAGATAGCGCGGGAGCTTCTCTTGGCCTTCGGCGGGGGAGTATTCCTCCAGGCGGTGGCATCCGGCGGCGGCCAGGAGGCGACGGCGGCGGTTGGTCTCTTGCAACGACCACTCCAGCAACGCCACGCCGGCATCGGCGGTCTTCTGGACGGGCAATGCCAGGTGCGGGACCTTTGCAAAGTCCCGGAAGGTCTCGCCATTGCGGTCGAAGAGGAGCACACGGGTATCGGCGGAATCCTGGATCAGGATCAGTGACAGCAGGAATTGCTGGAGCAGCGTGGATTTTCCGGCACCGTCATATCCGGCGATCAGGATGTTTCCGGAGGTGGCGAGGTCCAGGATCCGGAGGCCCTCCACGCTTTCCCCCAGCAAAAGCGGCAGGAGAATGCCGTCGTGGGTCTGCCAGGCGGGATCGACGAAGAGCTGCTCGGGGGCGGGGGCCTTCTGGGTGGAGAAGGGGACTTCCACGCCGGCACAGTCCCGTCCCGGGATCGGCAGGAGCATCCGGAGGGGGCGGGGGCGCCGAAGGGCCCGTTTGCACTCCTCGGACAAGGCGCCCAGCTGTGCGAGGTATGCGCCGGGAGCCAGGGTGATCTCGAAGCGCGCCAGTCTGTGCGAGGTGGTCACGGCGGTGATTTGGCCGGATACGCCGTGCTCTTCCATGATCCGCTGGAGAGTCAGTGCCGCCTGGTTTCGCTCTTCCCGGAGGCGGGCGAGCTCCTCGTCGTTCCCGGCGGGGGCGGCGGGGAGGGGAATGGGCTGGTAGGAGGGAGAGGGCATGGGCGTTGGGGACCTAGGGGAGTGGAAGGGGATCCGGAGAGAGTGCGGGAGTGGGCAATAGCGCCGGCAAATCCAGCTGGATCTGTGATTGCAGATTCTTCTGCTGCAAGCGCTTGTAGATGTATCCGCCGGCGACCAGGAGGAGGAGCAGCACGATGAGCGCGGAGATGAGGACTGCGGAGGGCCGCCGCATGGGTGACGAGTTGTTCTCCTCCAGGCAATCCGAGAGGCTCCGGGTGCTCTGGAAGCCAATCCGGTTCTCCAAAAGCTGCAACTGCTGTCCGAAGAGCTCCAGGAGATGCTCCACATTTTCCGGCGTCTGGCCGTATGCCAGGCAGAGACGCTCGATGTTCGCCATGCAGTAGTGCGGATGCACGCCCGCACCCTCAATGTCGTCATTCTCCAGGGCACGGATCACATTCACCGCGACATGAGCCTTCTCCGAGGCGCTCTCCATCGACAGCTCTGCGTCCATGCGGTAGCGCAACAGCAGGTCGCCGAAGGTGGGCTCCTTCGTCTCCAGCGTCAGCACGGGACCCTGCACCTGTACCGGCGGTGCGACGGGCGTCACCGGGGCGTCCGTGGCGGGCGCGTCGTCCTGGCGGGGGAGGTTTTCC
>CAVGTF010000083.1:0-10447 GCA_963632245.1 Anaerovoracaceae bacterium | reverse complement strand
GCACATTGACTCGCACCTCAAACCGCTTTAGCCAAAAATCGCGGCATGCTGCGCCAACCAGCATCAAGGGAAGTCCCAATTCCTCGGCAGCTTGAAAGACGATTCCTATGATCTTCTCTACTGGGGTCATGCCTCCTCCCCCTGCAGATGCTGCTGGAAGATTTCCTCGGCGGCCTCAAGACACCGCCCATCATCTGTTGCAAGGAGATCGGCGTAGACAAGCAACCACGGCGTGCGTCCCTGGAAATGACGGTGTTCCGTCGGCCAGAAAGCATCGCGGACCTCAATATTCCCCTCCGGATCCAGCCGCCAATGATTTCCCAAGACTGTGCGCACGTAGCCGCCGTCCTGCTTCCAAAGCAGTACGGAATTCGTCTGCAAGAGCCTTTCCCGTGCGGCGACGGTCTCACCACCACCCACAAGCGCGGAATCTCCTGGAAGCCTGCCGAGCTCCCCCGCATACCGGGTGCTCTTCACCCTTGGCAGCAGACGAAGGCGATAATTTTCCACCCAAAGACGACATAGCCGACTGCGGTCTATAAGCCTCCGAATCCCCTTCTGCTCCACTAGAAAGCGCCGTTTCTTCAAATCCGCTACGACATACGAAACCGTTGCCGCAGTCGTACCACTTTGCGCGGCAATCTCCCTGTAATTCCATCCCACAGAACAGGGTTCCGTAAGAAAAAGGAACACCACCTGCAACCCCGCCGGCGTGATAGACCGCCCACGCACCAATTCTTCGCGGACCTCCCGAGGCTTGGGACAATTTCGAATTTGCAGAAAATTGCCCCCGAACCGCAAAAGCATATTTCCCGCAGTATCCGCGTAGCAAATCCTCCGCCGACTCAAAACTACGGCAACACTCTCCGGAATGTACTGTGCCCAAAGAATGCACCCATCCGGAGTCATGCCACGCAATAACTGCGGCAGCAAAGCACCATTCACCACACCTACTTGACGAATCTCATAACGCGCCCCAGGAAGCTGCAGATACTTCACCCCACCCTCCCCACAAACCACCTCACAAGCCCCACGACCATCCGCAGCCAACGCCTCATTGATCCTCGGCAAAATGCTCTCTGTCCGATCGAATGCCTTCGGCATGTTCCTTTCTCCTATTCTGTTTACATTATGTGAACAGATATAATTTAGTGAACAAACTGACAAACGCAACCAGGTTCCCCATTTTTTAGTCAAAAATTTGCCGTTGTGCCTCCCCTTGTCTGCCCCTCCAGGGGAACCATGGAGCACCGAAGAGGTTCCTAGGGGGTTTCCTGCAGCAGCGGGGCTTTCTTGAGCCCTGGTTTCCTCCCTGCGAGGTCCCTCCCGGCCCTTCTCGCCGTGGTATATTTACCTTCTAGTCTGATCCTTCTTCCGCGTCCTGATATATGCTTGAATTTTTCTCCGCCATCCTGAAGATCCTCTTCATTGTATTCTTCTTCGGCTTCTGCATCTTCATCCACGAATTTGGGCATTTGATCGTGGCGTTATGGAGGGGTTTGCACGTAGAGGCGTTCTCCATTGGCATGGGTCCGAAGCTCTGGGGATTCACCTACAAGGGCGTGGAGTATATCATCAGCTGGCTCCCCTTCGGCGGCTTCGTATCGCTGCCGCAGCTGGACCCCACCGATGATCCCCAGACCTCCGACGGGAAGCCCCTCCCCCGCGCCACCCCCGGCGCACGCGCCTGGACGGCCTTTGCCGGACCGCTCTTCAATGTCCTCTTCGGCTTCCTGCTGGCCGCCATCATGTGGGGCGTGGGACTCTGGTGCCCGGCGCCCTCCACCTCCGCAAACGTGGTGGCGATCCCCGCATATCTTCCCTACGTAGAAGGCGTTCCCGAATACGCCTCCATCCTGAAGATCGGGGACCAGGAGGTCACGGGTCGAAAGACTCCGCTGACCTGGGCAGAACTGGCCTACCAGACAAGCGAAGACGGCAAGACCCTCCCCGAGGAACTGACTCTCACCATCCTGGAGGACGCCGACAAGCCGCCCCGGGAAGTCACCGTGAAGCCGCAGCCCAATCCCGAGTGGACTGCGGGATTGCGCAAGGGCGACCGCATTGTGGAGGTCAATGGCGCCACCTTCCAGGATGGCGTAGACGGCCTCTGCAAGGAATACGTCTATGGCAACAAGGGCCATGTGACCGTGAAGGCGCTGCGGGACGGCGAGCCGCTGGAATTCCGCTACCAGCCCCAAAAGAATCCCTCCATGGAGGGACTGGGATTCCCCTTCTTCGATGTCATGAATCCCGTCCATGTGGCGGCGGTAGCCAAGGACTCCCCGGCAGACCACGCGGGCCTCAAGGCGGGCGACCAGTTGCTGGCCCTCCAGAAAAAGAATGTAATCTCACCCATTGATGCCGATCGACTCCTGGGTGCACTGCCCGCCGACGCCACGCAGGTCTCCATCACCGTGGCACGGCAAGGGAAGGAGCTCCCGGAATTCATGGTGTCGCTCCCGTCGGGCGAACATTCCCTGCAGTCCCTGGGGCTCTCCTTCCAGGTAGTGGCCTCCTCCGTCTTCCAGGGCTCCCCCGCAGAGGCGGCGGGCCTCCGCCGCGGCGACCAGTTCGTGGAAGTGAAGCGCCTGGACGGCTCTGACGGAAAGACCGTGGAGGAGACCCTCACGGTCCGCGACGTGCAGAGCCTCCAGGAGTTCGTGCACAGCTCCAACGGCAAGCCCCTGCAGATCACCTACTGTCGCGACGGCAAGCTCTGCCAGACGATCCTGACTCCCTACCTGAGCAAGGACAACCCCGGCGTCTACCTGATGGGCGTGTCGCTCTCCGGCGGATTGTCCCGAATGATCCAGCACGTGAATCCCTGGCAGCAGTTCACCGAGGTGTGGAACACCACCGCCCGCACTCTGGGACTCCTCTTCGCCCCCATCACCTCCCGCGCAAAGAGCCTGGTCACCGGCACGCCCCGCGAAATCTCCCAGACCCAGGTGGGACTGCGGCACATGAGCGGTCCCCTGGGCATCATCCAGGCACTCTGGTATCGCCTGGAGGCCGAGGGATACCGCGGCGGATTCTCCTTCATCATCCTCATCTCCTTCTCCCTGGCATTCATGAACCTGTTGCCACTGCCCGTGCTGGACGGCGGACACATCCTCTTCGCCGCACTGGAAGCCGTCACCCGCAAAAGAATGCCCGCATCCTTCTTCAAGTATCTCTACAATACCTTCGCCGTCCTCCTCATCGTGCTGATGCTCTACATCACACTCTTCGACGGACGACGCATCTTCAACTACTCCCTGAAGCGCGCGAAGGAGCCGCCTGCCCAGAAGGCCGCCCCCGACGCCCCCGGAGAATCCCCCGCGCAGCCGGCCGAACAACCAGCTGACGCCCCCTCGGAACCATGACGAACCCCTCCTTCCAAGTCGCCTTGGACGGCCCCGCCGCCTCCGGCAAAAGCACCGTCGCTCGCATGCTGGCCAAGCGGATCGGCGGATACTACATCAACACCGGCGACATGTATCGCACCCTGGCCTGGCACGCCATCTCCCTGGGCATCCGCCCCGATGCCGAGCCCGAGAAGGTGGTCGCCATGCTGAAGGACTGCGTCCTGCAGTATCGCGTGATTGACGGCACTCCGCAGCTCTTCCTCAACGACCAGCCCGTCCCCCAGAGCGCCATCCGCGCCCCCGAGATCGCCGCAAATGCCAGCGTGGTCGCCCGAATCCCCGCTCTGCGGGAATGGATGCTCCAGGCGCAACGGGACTGCGCGGGCCTGGGAATCATCATCATGGAGGGCCGCGATATCGCCACCGTCATCTTCCCACAGGCGCGCTTCAAATTCTTCGTCACCGCATCCCCCCTGGAACGCGCACGCCGTCGCCTGGCGCAATCCGGCGAAGTGCCCGAAGGCGCCACCCTGGAATCCGTGGCGGAGTCCATCCGCCAGCGGGATCTCGCCGACTCCAGCCGCCCCGTGGCGCCCCTGAAGCCCGCCCCCGATTCCATCCTGATCCAGACCGACGGTCTCACCGCAGAAGAGGTGACCCAGAAGCTGGCTGATACCATCCACGCCGCCCTCGCATGAGCTGGCTCTTCCTCCAAATCGCACTCTTCCTGGTGGCCGCCGGACTCACCGCGCTGCTCATGGTCCCCTTCCGCAGGCTCGCCCTGCGCAAGGAGATCCTGGACAAGCCACACGCCGAACACCACAAGAACCACACCACGCCCACACCCGTCATCGGCGGCGTGGCAATGGCCACCACCTGGATTCTCCTGCTGCTGGGCGGACTGGCCGGCGCCGCATTCCTCCCACGAGGGCTCTTCCCCACACAAATCCGCGACGCGCTGGGCGGACTCCCCGCCGCCGCACGCTCCCTGGCCGTCATCGCACTCTGCGCCACGGGACTGGCCGTCATGGGCTTCCGAGACGACACGCACCCCCTCTCCGCACGCACGAAGCTCCTCTTCCAGCTGGCCGCCGCCGCCCTCACCGCAATCTTCGGACCACGCGTCCTGGTCGGCATCGCGCCTCTCTGGCTCTCCTGGGCAATCACCATCCTCTGGATCGCCACCGTCGCAAACGCCATCAACTTCTTCGACAACATGAATGGCCTGGCCGGCGGAACCGCACTCATCGCATTCGCATTCCTCTTCACCATCGCCGCCATCCGCGGACAGCTCTTCGTGGGGACCCTCACCGCACTCTCCGCCGGCGTCACCCTGGGATTCCTCTTCTACAACTTCCCCAAGGCCGCCGTCTTCATGGGAGACTGCGGAAGCCACTTCCTGGGATACCTCCTGGCCGTATCCACCATCATTACCACCTTCTACCACCACGAAAACACCCCCAGCATCCTGGCACTGACCATCCCCGTCATGGTCCTGGCAGTCCCCCTCCTAGATGCCGTCACCGTGGTGCTCCTGCGCCTCAAACAACACAAGCCCATCTACGTGGGCGACAACCAGCATATCTCCCACCGCTTCGCGGCACTGGGGCTCTCCCGTCCAAAAGCCGTAGTCGCGGTGTGGCTACTTTCCGCATTGGCCGGTGCCGGCGCCCTCTCACTGCTCTGGACGCCCCCCGCCGCCGCCTGGCTCATCCTGGCACAAATGACCGCGATGGTGGCCCTGGTGCTGCTGATCCAGCTGGGGGCACACCCGCCAGAGAAGTAGACGGCCGCCAAAGCCCTCCCCGCCTCCGACGCCCCGCCAAGAAAGAAGAGTCCAAACTCCCCCCCTTCCCAAACGAATATGTCAGCACATCTTCCCTACTATCTCAACGAATCCATCCTCCGAGAACTCTGCCAGCGCGCCATCACCGAGGACGTGGGCAGCGGTGACGCCACCACCCTGGCCGTGGTCCCCCCCCAGCAGACCACCATCGCACACTTCATCCCCCGCAAACACTGCGTCCTAGCCGGACTCCCCATCCTGAAGATCCTCTTCCAGGAGCTCTCCGCCGACGTGGAATTCACCCAGCATGTCCAGGACGGCGATACCGCCGAAGCCGGCGACCGCGTTGCCACCGTGGAAGGAAATGCCCGCGCGATCCTCACCGGCGAACGCACCGCCCTCAATATCCTCCAGAGACTCTCCGGCATCGCCACCATGACCCGCCAATACGTGGAGGCATTGGGACACGACACCAATACCAAGATCCTCGATACCCGAAAGACCACCCCCGGACTCCGACTGGTGGAAAAATACGCCGTACTCATGGGCGGCGCACAGAATCACCGCATCGGACTCTTCGATCGCATCATGATCAAGGACAACCATCGGGAACTGGCACACCGCGCCGGCGGCTCACAGTCCATCGAGCACGCAGTGAAGGCCTGCCGCGAAAAGTATCCGAACCTGGAGATCGAGATCGAGGCCGACTCCATGGCCGATGTCCGCGCCGCCGCCGAAGCCGGCGTGGAATACATCCTCCTGGACAACATGACCAACGAACAGATGGTCGAGGCCATCAAGCTCATCGCGGGACGCGCCAAGACCGAGGCCTCCGGAAACATCACACTGGAACGACTCCCCTCCCTGGCACACCTGGGACTGGACTACATCTCCTCCGGGGCCCTCACACACTCCGCTCCCGCCATCGACATCGGCCTGGATATCCTCTAGCACACCCCCTAGAAAAATCCCCTCGACACGCGCGCCGCCGCCGGAAACTCCACCCTCCGACTGCGGCGCGTTCCGTTTTTCTGCAGGCGAATATATTAGTCGCATTCCGTGTACGCCGGGGTGTCGGCGACGGGGCATTCTCCCCGTTTGCCGTCTGAGAAAAGACCCGTGAACCTGAGCTGTGGTAATGCCAGCGGAGGAAGTCGTTCGCAAGTATATGCGGGCCGGACGCCGGAGTCTATGCGCTCCCGCCGTCCGAATAACCCACGTCACCCTTGCCTCCCGTCCCTCCCGCCGCACGGCGGAACCGCTATTGAACCGACGAAGGAGAGCAAGCAATGCTAGACTGGGACAAACAGGAATACCTGCAGAATGTGCGGCAGCGCCACCCCCTGGTGAACTGCCTCACCAACAACATCACCGTCAACGACGTGGCAAATGTGATTCTGGCCTGCGGGGCCTCCCCCGTCATGGCCTCCGATCCCCGGGAACTCGACGACTTCATCGGGCTGGCACAGGCCGTCGACCTGAATGTGGGCTCCATGGCGCCCGAGATGGACATCTCCTTCGAGACCGCCCTGGCAGTCGCCGGACGCCTCCATAAGCCCGTGGTCATGGATCCCGTGGGCGCCGGCGCCGCAAAGTATCGCACCGGAATGCTCCTGCGCTTCCTGGAAAAGTATCCCGTGGCAGTCATCCGCGGAAATGCCTCCGAGATCCGCGCCCTCGCAGGTGAGGCAGGACAAACCGTGGGAGTGGATGCCGCCGCCGGTGACGCCGTCACCCAGGAGACCCTCCCCGCACGCACCGAAATGGCCGCCGGACTCGCCCAAAAATACCACACCGTGGTGGCCATGTCCGGCGCCTGGGACATCATCACCGACGGCACCAAGACCCTGGTCTGCAAACGCGGAGTCCCCCAGATGAGCCAGATCACCGGCACCGGATGCATGCTCACCGGCCTCACCGCCGCCTTCGTGGGCGCCAATCCCGACCATATCCTGGAGGCCGCCGCCGCCGCCACAGAAATGATGTGCCTCTGCGGCGAAATCGCCTGGCAGAAGACCCAGGCACTCCAGGCGGGACTGGGCACCATGCGCGTCCAACTCATCGACGCACTCTCTCTGGCATAACCGCAAAACACAGGAGAAATCCGCCATGAGCATCCAGCCCTCGCTGCTGCACCTCTACGCCGTCACCGACCGACAGTGGCTCCACGGCCGCACCCTGGAATCCCAGGTGCGACAAGTCCTGCAGGGCGGCGCCACCATCATCCAAATCCGGGAGAAGTTCCTGGGCGACCAGGACTTCCTGGAGGAGGCGAAGGGCATCCTGAAGACCTGCCAGGAATTCGGGGCGCCCCTCATCATCAACGACAACCTGGAGGTCGCCCGCACCCTGGGCGTGGGACTCCATGTGGGCCAGAGCGACACCGGTTGCCGGGAGGCCCGCCGCGCCCTGGGCCCCGATGCCATCCTGGGCGTCTCCTGCGCCACCGTGGAAGAGGCCATCAAGGCCCAGGAGGACGGCGCCGACTACCTGGGCGTGGGAGCCGTCTTCCCCACTAGCACAAAGGCCGATGCCAGCTGGGTCAACCGCGAGACCCTCCAGACTATCTGCCACACGGTCTCCATCCCCGTGGTCGCCATCGGCGGAATCTCCCTCGCAAACGCCGCCTCCCTGGCCGGCACCGGCATCGCCGGCATCGCCGTGGTCTCCGCACTCTTCGCTTCCCAAGACCCCGAGGACGCCGCACGACAGCTGGCAAAGCTCCAATACTAAAAACGCCATCCCGAATCGCCATGAAAAAAGTCCTTACCATCGCCGGTTCCGACTGCAGCGGCGGCGCCGGCATCCAGGCAGACCTGAAGACCTTCGCCGCACATCACGTCTACGGCATGAGCGCCATCACCGCACTCACCGCACAGAACACCCTGGGAGTCCAGGCCATCCACGAAGCGCCCGTGGACTTCGTGGCACAGGAGCTGGAGAGCATCTTCCAGGACATCGTCCCCGATGCCGTGAAGATCGGAATGGTCTCCTCCACACCCCTCATCCGCGTCATCGCCGAAAAACTCCAGAAATACGCCGTCACGCAACTGGTGATTGACCCCGTCATGGTTTCCACCTCCGGCAGCCGACTCCTGGCCCCCAAGGCACAGGAGACCCTGGAGACCGTCCTCCTCCCCCTGGCAAAGGTCATCACTCCCAATATCCCCGAGGCGCAGGTCCTCACGGGCCGAGAAATCCACGATGCCCAGGAGATGGTGGATGCCGCACGCGCCCTCGGCAAGCGCCTCCCCGGAGTCGCCATCCTCGTCAAGGGCGGACACGCCATCAATGACGCCAACGACCTGCTCCTGACCGCCGACGGCACCGCCACCTGGTTCCCCGGAAAACGCGTCAATACCCAGAATACCCACGGCACCGGATGCACCCTCTCCAGCGCCATCGCCGCAAATCTGGCACTGGGACACTCCCTGGAAGACGCCATCCGAAACGCCAAGGAATACATCGTTGGCGCCCTGGAAAACGATCCCCATCTGGGACACGGACAGGGCCCCATGGACCACCTCTGGCGACTGCCCTGAAGCCACGCTTCCCCCACGCAAGCGAGAGTCCCCGTCCTGCATTACTGTACCCGCCATCACCCTAGGGAGGAGCACCCCCTCCTGCACAGGGTAGCAAAGAGGCCGGGAACGGAATGAGGACGGGGATTTTTGCATTATGGAATTAAGCCAAGAACAGAAGGATGCCCTGCAGTACATCCTCTCGGGGGAGAATGTATTTTTGACGGGGGAGGCGGGCACCGGAAAATCCACAGTCCTGCAAGAATTGCGGCGGTTGCGCCCGGAGGACGCGGTCTTCCTGGCACCCACGGGCATCGCGGCAATCCGCCTGGGCGGCTCTACTCTCCATAGCTTCTTTCTCTTCCCACTGGGACTGCTGACCCCCGAAAGCCTGGAAGAACTCCCCGACCGCCGACACGCCGCCATCATCCGAAACGCAAAGATCATCGTCATCGACGAAATCTCCATGGTGCGCAGCGATCTCTTCCTTGCCGTGGACCAGCGCCTCCGCGCACTGGCCATCGGCTCCGACCGCACACGGCCCTTCGGCGGAAAGCAGGTGGTCCTCTGCGGAGACTTCTTCCAGCTGCCACCAGTCGTAAAGGGCTCCACCGAGGAAAACTACATCCTGCAGCACTTCGGCGGTTGGTACGCCTTCCAGACGCCCCTATGGAAACGGGCACGCTTCCACTGCATCAGCCTCCGCACCCCCCTCCGCCAAAACTCCGACCCCGCATTCGTGAAGCTCCTGAATCTGGTCCGCCACAACCGCTGCGATTCACGGGAAATCCCCCTCCCCGATGGCAATACGCTCACGCCACTGGAACTCCTCAACCAGCGCTGCGACACAAAAGAGCCACCCGCAAATACCCCGCCACCCGTCCGACTCTGCACCACAAACCGCGAGGCCGCCGCCATCAATGCCACCATGCACCAGCGGCTAAACACGCCCCCCGTCCTCTTCCAGGCACAAATCACCGGACGCTTCCGCGAAGCAGACTTCCCCACCGAAGCACAACTAGAGCTCAAACCCGGAGCACGCGTCATGGTCCTCTGCAACAAACACCTCTCCTCCAATACCTTCGAATACGTAAACGGGGATCTGGGAGTCGTGGAGGAATTCCTAGCCCTGACTGACGATGTCCCCTCCGTACGCGTAAAACTGGACAAGGGCACCACCGTCACCCTGGAACCCCATGCCTGGACGAACTACGAATACGTCCTGGAGGCCGATACCCAGCGCGGCGGCAAAAAACACCTCCGACAACGCCCCGTGGGATCCTTTACCCAAATCCCCCTTAAGCTGGCATACGCCATCACCATCCATAAGTCCCAGGGACTCACTCTCGATGCCGTAGACCTGCGACTGGGACGCGGATGTTTCGCACACGGACAACTCTATACCGCACTCTCCCGCTGCCGGACCCTCCAGAATCTCCGACTGGACCGCCCCGCCACCGCCAATGACCTGATCCTGGACCAGGAGGTCGTCGACTTCTATGACTCCCTCGACGCCCCCGAAAACTCCACCCCCACCATCACCATGGAGATCCCACGGGAACACCAGGCCGCCGTCCGGGAATTCCTAGCACGACTCCTGAACCAGCCCCCTGCCCCCGAAACCACAGATACTCCGCCCCCACCACCTCCCACCGAGCTCACACCGGAACCCGCCCCGGAAGAATCCGAGGAGCCCCCACAGCGCCGCCCCGCCTCACGGCAACGCGCCATCCGCGGGAAACGCCCTCGAACAGAAGAGACCATCGATGGACAGGAGGTCGTCCGAAACC
>CAVGTF010000082.1:0-10510 GCA_963632245.1 Anaerovoracaceae bacterium | reverse complement strand
TAGAAGCAGAGCGGGCCCTGGGAAGGCATGGTGTAGAAGGAAGATCTCCAAAGGACGGAGGGGCTCTGCCCCCCGAACCCCCCGAATACTTTTGGGCAGCGATGGCCCCGAGTAGCTCCGGGGTAGCGGGTAGCGGGTAGCGGGTAGGGCGGTATTGGTACCGCCGGTAGGCGGAAGAGCGCCTGCGGCACCTTATAAACCTTCTCCCTACTACCCCCTCCCTTCTATCTGGCATAGGCGGGGGCGCGGGGGCGGTGGTGCTTTTAGGGATGCAAAACAGAAAAAGCGGCGAAGAGGTGGTCTCTTCGCCGCTTTTAGCGGATTGGATTGTGTGGCAGAGGGAGCGTGTAGTACCGCGGCGGATGCCGCGGAAAGGCCGCGGAAGGGCCGCTTTAACCTACTACCTACTCCCTTCTACCTACTCCTAATTTCGGCCTGTGGGCCGAAATTAGTGTTTCAGCACGGACTTATCGTAATCTGCGGGGGCCTCGTAGCCCAGGAGGTTCATGATGGTGGCCGCGATGGAGGAGATTCCGAGTCCCTCGTTGAGCTCCTTCTTGTATTCGCCGTTGTACTGCGGATCGTAGATGATGCAGGGGACGGGGTTGAGGGAGTGGCTGGTTTTCACCTTCGGCTTGCCATTCTCGCCGATCTTGGGGGAGCCGTCCTTGGCGTGTTCCAGCATATCGTCGGCGTTACCGTGGTCGGCGGTGATGATCATGACGCCGCCCACCTGGTCGATGGCCTCCTTGAGACGTCCCAGGCAGAGATCGACGGCCTCGACGCCGATGCGGACGGCCTGGAAGGAACCGGTGTGTCCCACCATATCGCCATTGGGGAAGTTGCAGCGCAGGTGGCGGTATTTTCCGGAGCGGATGGCATCCAGCAGTGCGTCGGTGATTTCGGCGCCCTTCATCCAGGGACGCTGTTCGAAGGGGACGATATCGGAGGGGACCTCCACGTACTTCTCCAGCTTCTCGTCGATGTAACCGGACTTATTGCCGTTGTAGAAGTAGGTCACGTGGCCGTACTTCTGGGTTTCGGAGCAAGCGAAGGTAGTGATTCCGGTGGCGGCCAGGTATTCGCCGCTGGTGCGGTCGATGGCGGGGGGGCTGACCAGGTATCGGGAGGGGATATGGAGATCGCCGTCGTACTGCATCATTCCGGCGTAGCAGACCTTCGGGACCCGGATGCGGTCGAAGCGGCTGAAATCGCTGCCGCCCTCGAAGGCCTGGGAGATCTCGATGGCGCGGTCGCCGCGGAAGTTGAAGTAGACCACGGAGTCGCCGTCCTGGATGGTCCCCACGGGCTTTCCGGACTCGTCGGCGATGACGAATGCGCCGAGATCCTGGTCGATGGCGTGGGTCTCGTTGCGGAGGGTCTCGATGGCCTCCTGTGCGCTGGCGAAGGTGCGGCCTTCGCCGAGGACATGGGTCTTCCAGCCGCGCTCGACCATGGCCCAGTTGGCGTTATAGCGGTCCATGGTGATGAACATTCGTCCGCCGCCGGAGGCGATGCGGGCATCGCAGCCCTTCGCCTGGAGCTCCTTGAGGAATGCCTCGAAGGGGATCACGTAGTCCAGGGCGCTGGTCTCGCCTACATCGCGGCCATCCAGGAGGATGTGGACGCGGATGCGTCGGATGCCCTGTTCGGCGGCGTGTTCCATTATCGCCTTCAGGTGGTTGATGTGGGAGTGGACATTGCCGTCGCTGAAGAGTCCCAGGAAGTGGAGGGTGGAGTTGTTCTTGAGGACATTCTCGGCGATCTCGGTCCAGCCCTTGTCGGAGAACATCTTCTTGGACTCGATGGAGTTGGAGACCAGCTTCGCGCCCTGGTCGAAGACGCGTCCGGCGCCCATGGCGTTGTGCCCCACCTCGGAGTTGCCCATGTCGGCATCGCTGGGCAGGCCCACGGCCACACCGTGCGCCTTCAGCTTGGTGTTGGGGCAGTTCGCCAGGAACCAATCCAAATTGGGGGTGTAGGCGGCCTTCACGGCATCGCCATCGGCGTATTTGCCGTATCCCACGCCGTCCATGATGACCAGGAGCACGGGGCCCTTTCGGCCGGGGAACCAGGTCGCTTTCTTCAGTGCGTCAACCATTGCGAGAATTTCCTAATGATGGGGTTGAATGAGAGAAAATGGGAAAAGAAAAGGCTAGTAACCCAGTGCCTTCTGGAGTTCGACCTGGAATTCCTGGATATCCTGCTGATCGGGATTGGAGGAACCCTCGTCGGGATTGAAGCCCAGTCGGCCGTAGGCATCCACATACCACTCGCCCGAGGCGCCAGACCCGAATTTCACGGTGCCGGAGAGGCTGGCGCCGGGACGGACCACCTTGCTGATCTCCACCGTGGTGGCACTCCGCAGGGCATCTGCGGCGGGGGCGTTATCGGCAGAAGCACCGGGCGCCGCATCCTGTGCGGTGTCTTCTTCCTCGGGGTAGGGCGGGTATTCTTTTTCGTCAGGGAGGGAGTCCTCTTCGGGCATCGCGGAAGCGGCGCGGGGGGTGGTAGCCTGTGCGGCGGCCTTCGCTTTTGCCTCCTTGGGGAGGATGCTGGCGCGGGTGGCCTCCGCCTTGGCATCCTGCTTCTCCCAGTCCACCTGGAGTTCCGCCGTCAGCATTCGCAATTCCATGTAGGTCATGTGGAGGCCGAACTGCTGCATGAGCTGGTCTTGCACCTGGGAGAGGCTCATGCCCTCCGACAGGCACTGCTGGATAAAGGCGTTGCGCTGCTGATCAGGGATCATAAGAAAGGAGGAAGGAGGAGGGAGGAGGGAGGAAGTTAGGCCAGGGTTTCGGCGAGCCGAAACCCCGCGCCGGAATTTTACCGGCGCGTGCGCCAAGCGCGCCCGTATTGGCGCGCTAGTGCCGCCGGTAGGCGGAAGGAATGAGGCGGGGGAACGGGGGCGGCAGCCCCAGTCCTTTGGGGCCCCCGCTAGGAAGAAACGCTCCAGTGCTAGGACCGTCTCGGAGGCGGCGCTTTTAGTACCGCCGAATTTTCCTCGGCGGAATTCCCGCGGAGCGGCCTAATTCACTAATCACTACACACTGATTGCCAAGTACTTATTAGCATTCCGGCAGGGAGGCGGCTGCGGCGGCCTGTCCGTGGCGCTTTTCGCGTTCGGAGGGCTCGTAGAAGTGGATTTCGCCCAGTTCGGGGAATTCCTCTCGGAGGACCTTTCGTGCCAGGTCGAGGATGATCTGTCCGCCCTCGCCGGTCACCACGCGTCCCAGGACCTCCAGGTGCTTGATGACGGGGTAGAAGGAGCAGTATTCCGCGACGGTGTATCCCAGGTAGACGCCGATGGTCTCGTAGATCTTGCGGGCGCGTTCATCGCCCTTCTCCATGAGTTCCTGGACGCGCTTGAGTCGGCGGGGGAAGGCATCGGCGGGGATGTCGTCCATTTCGATGCCGGCCAGTGGGATGAGCCGTGCCACGGCCTGCTGGGAGAAGTAGTTGGCGCCCACGCCGATATCGTGGGACCACTCGTCCATGGCGGCCTCGGGATTGTAGTCGACGGGGGCGAATGCCAGTTCGTTCATCCAGCCCTTGATGGTCATCTGCTCATCGACGTAGCCGCCGGCGAGGCTGGAGCCCATGGCGATGCCCAGGACGCCGCCCTCCTTGAGGGCGATTGCGCCGGCCAGTGCGGTGACATCGCCGTCGTTTTCGAGGCGCAGGGGGACTCCCCACTGTTTTTGGATTTCCTTGAAGATGGGTGCGGCCTCCTTGTCGAAGCGGCTGCGGGGGGTGATGCCTCGGAAGAGGGAGACATTCCGTGCGCGGCCATCCACGAAGACGCCGGCGGAGGAGCCGCCGATGCCGCGGATTTGTGCGGTGGGATCCACGGAGTGGATGGCTTTTTCGGCCTCCTTGAGGACGTAGTTGATGTGGTCGTAGTGGTACTGGATATCGGTCTGGGGCTTGGGATCCCAGACGTATTCGGCGGAGAGGAGTGGCTCGCCGTCGGCCTTCAGTGCCAGCTGGCCGTCCTTGACCACGGCGACCTTCTCGTCGGAGGCGCCCAGGTCGAAGCCGATGCGCCAGCCCTTCCAGTCCAGCTTCACCGCGGCGCCGGCGCCGTCGTTTTCGGCGGGCACGTCATCGGGGGTGGGGGCATAGACGAAGGTCATGGGCTTCTCGTAGGTGAAATCGCCCCAGAACTGCGCGTCGAAGCGGCGGGTGCCGGTCTCGCTGTAGCAGGCCTTCAGATACTGCACCAGGCACTCGGGAGCATGGATGGTCACCTTCCAGCCGCCGAACTGCCACAGCAGGAACTTCACGATTCGCTCGATATAGAAGTAGTTCCCGGCGGAAGCGGGGTGCTTCATGTCGTAGACCACGGTATCGAAGCGGGAGACGCGCTGGCGGTCGCGCTCCACGGCGATGAGGCAGGGCACCGCGCAACCGGAGGCCTTCACGGCGTCGACGAAGGCGCGATTTGCCAGCACGGGTGGACGGAAGCCGGGGTCGAGGACGGGGACGGTCTTGGGGGCTACGAGGGGGAATTCCTGGTTCATGGCTTTAGGGGGTTCCGGGGCTATTGGTTATGGAAGGGGGGGCGTTTGATTTATCGGACGAACTGGTTCATCTGCTCTTCCTGCTGTTCCATTTGGGAAACCAGGTGGAACTGTGTGCGGCAGCGATCCAGGTTATGGCCATCACGGTGGATCTTGAAGTAGACATCGCCCTCCAGGTAGTCGGTGAGGAAGCGCAGACCGCACTCGAAGGTGAGGAGTCTTCCGGAGAAGGGTAGCAGCCGTTTTTCCTCGGGGGTGAGGAAGTCTCCGGCGGTGGTCAGGTATCCCTGGATCAGTGCGCCGAAGAGCTCCAGGTCGAAGTTGACCTTGGAGAGATCCTTCTCGTCCTCGGCGGCGGTGGCGGTGGTGGTGCGGATTTCGTCACCGAAGTCATAGAGGACGCTGCCGGGCATGCAGGTATCCAGGTCGATGACGCAGACGCCCTCGCCGGTCTTGTCGTCCAGCATGACGTTGTTGATCTTGGTGTCGTTGTGGGTGACGCGCCAGGGCAGCCGTCCGTCCGCCAGGCGCTCCACCACAATGCCGCACTCCTTTTCGTGTGCGAGGGCGAAGGCGATCTCCGCCTGGCACTGTGCGGCGCGGCCCAGCTTGTCCTCTTTCAAGACGGCGAGGAATTTCTGGAAGCGCTTGGGGGTGTGGTGGAAGTCGACGATGGATTCGAAGAGAGGTCCGCCGGGGAGGTCCGCCAGGGCTCTCTGGAAGGCGCCGAAGGCCTTCGCGGCCTGGAATGCCTGGTCCTTTGAGGTGACAGCGTCCACGGTGCTGGCGCCCTCGATGAAGAGATAGACGCGGTAGCAGTCGCCGGTGGCGGGGTCTTCCCAGTAGGGCTTTCCGTCGCGGGAGTCGACCAGCGTGAGGGTCGCGCGGGCGTCCTGGGGATTTCGGGAGGCCAGGTGTTTGGTGACCCGCTGGATATTCTCCATGAGTTTGGGGACATTGGGGAAGACGTTCCGGTTGATGCCCTGGAGGATGTAGTGGACGGTCAGTCCGCTCTGGTCGACGGTGAGCCGGAAGGTATTGTTGATGTGTCCGGAGCCCCAGGGCTCGGCATCGAGGACCACTCCGCGCAGATCGAAATTGGCGCAGACGGGCAGGAGTTTCTGCAGGATTTCCTGGGACATTTTGCTACCTCCAGAGGCGGGCGGGATAGACGCCCTGTGCGGTGAGTGCCTTGACCTGCTCCAACACCAGCTGGCGGTCTTCGGCGTAGGTCATTCCGAACCACTTCTCGGGACTGGTGCGCACCAGGGAATCCCAGCCCTTTTCCTTGATGAGGGTATTCACCACGGTGGGGATGAAGAACTCCTTCTTGGGCTCCTGGAGATTCTTGTCCAGGAATTCGCGGAGCTGCTGATCCAGCTGTGCGAAGATGGTGACGGGGAAGCCCCAGAGGTTCATGGAGGTGGGTTCCTGTCCGGTCAACGGCGTCCAGGAGCCGTCCTCATTCTGGTAGCGCGCAGTGCCGCCGGCAACGGCCTCGATGGTGGTGCGCTCCACCACATCGGTGAGGTGGTTGTTTTCCACGGCGCAGATGCCGCGGGAGACGCTACCGTGTTCGGAGAGGGTGTTGTTCAGGCGGAAGGCGACGATGCCGCAGGTCTTGTCGGTGAAGGCGGGATCCTGCAGGAGCTTCGCCATTTCCAGGAAGGAGTCCTTTCCGTAGAAGTCATCGGCATTCACCATGGCGAAGGGGCCCTGGATGGCATTGCGGGCGCACCAGATGGCGTGGCCAGTGCCCCAGGGCTTCTTGCGGGTCTCGGGGACCACGTATCCCTCGGGAAGGCGATCCAGGCTCTGGACCACGTATTCCACTTCGATCTTGCCGTCCAGGCGGTTGCCGAAGTGCTCGCGGAGGGGCTCCTCCAATTCCTCGCGGATGATGAAGACCACCTTTCCAAAGCCGGCGCGGAGGGCGTCATACACGGAGTAGTCCAGGATGAACTCGCCGTCGGGACCAACCGGATCCATCTGCTTGATGCCGCCATAACGGCTGCCCATGCCGGCAGCCAAAACCAGAAGAGTGGGAGTCATAAGAATGTGAAAAAGGAGGAGGGAGGAAGGAGGAAGGAGAAAGTTAGGCCAGGGTTTCGCGTGGCGAAACCCCGCGCCGGAATCTACCGGCGCGTGCATTAAGCGGGCGCGTGATTGCGCCCGCAGTTGGGAATTAGGAGTTTGATTTTTTGGGGGAAAGGGGACCGCCCCCGTTCAAGGGGCGGAAAGGCGCCTGCGGCACCGAATGAACTATCCGCTAATCACTAGCCGCAAGGTGCTAATTCGGGGGAGCGGGGGCGGCAGCCCCAGTCCTTTGGGTACCCCGCTAAGAAGAAACGCCCCGGTGCCAGGAGCGCGCCGCTCTGGCGGCTAGTCGCCAATTTGCATGTCCTGGTGGTATTCCTGGAGGGACTTTACGCCGTCATCGCCCTTGAGCATGGCGTGGATGCCATTTGCGGAGGCGACGGCGGCTGCGACGGTGGTGAAGTATGGCACGCCGTATTTGATGGCGCTCTTGCGGATGTAGGAGTCGTCCAGCTTGGATTCCTTTCCGATGGGGGTATTGATGACCAGCTGGATGTGTCCATTCTTGAGCTCGTCCATGATGTCGGGGCGGCCCTCGCCGATCTTTGCGATCTGCTTGGCGGGGATGCCGGCCTTCTGGAGGCTCATGAAGGTGCCCTCGGTGGCCAGCAACTGGAGTCCGTCCTCGACGAACTGTCGTGCAGCGGGGAGGATTGCCTGGTGGTCGCGGGGTGCCACGGTGATGAGGACGGTTCCCTTGGTGGGCAGCGCGGGCTTTGCGGCCTCCTCGGCCTTGAAGAAGGCCAGTCCCAGGTTGTGGGAGATTCCCAGGACTTCGCCGGTGGAGCGCATTTCGGGTCCCAGAACGGGATCGACCTCGGGGAGCATGGGGAAGGGGAAGACGGCCTCCTTGACGCCGTAGTGCTTCAGGTTGAGCTCCTTCAGGTGCATGTTCTTGAGCTTCTTGCCCATCATGGCATCGGTTGCCAGGCGCGCCATGGAGATGCCGCAGACCTTGGAGACCAGTGGCACGGTGCGGGAGGCGCGGGGATTGGCCTCGATCACATAGACCTTCCCCTGGCAGATGGCGAACTGCACATTCATGAGTCCCACCACGCCCATCTCGATGGCGATGCGGCGGGTGATGTCCTTGATCTGCTCCTCGAAGACGCGTCCCATGGTGGGAGGCGGGATGACGCAGGCGGAGTCACCGGAGTGGATGCCGGCCAGCTCGATGTGTTCCATGACGCTGGGCACGAAGGCATCGGTGCCGTCGCTGATGGCGTCTGCCTCGGCCTCCAGGGCATCGCCCAGGAAGCGGTCGATGAGGATCGGGCGGTCGGGAGAGACCTCCTCCTCCGCCTTGAGCACGTATTCCTTCAGCATCTCCTGGTCGTGGACCACCTCCATGCCGCGTCCGCCCAGCACGAAGGAGGGGCGCACCATGACGGGGTAGCCGATGGATTTGGCGATCTGCATGGCCTGTTCCAGATTGGATGCCATGCCGGATTCGGGCATGGGGATGCCCATCTTGTCCATCATCTTCCGGAAGAGATCGCGGTCCTCGGCCATGTCGATGGTGCGGGGAGATGTGCCCAGGATGTGCACGCCGTTCTTTTCCAGCTTGTCGGCCAGGTTGAGGGGGGTCTGTCCGCCGAACTGGACGATGGCGCCCATGGGCTTTTCGCGGCGGTAGATTGCCAAGACGTCCTCGAGGGTGAGGGGCTCGAAGTAGAGCTTGTCGCTGGTATCGTAGTCGGTGGAGACGGTCTCGGGGTTGCAGTTGACCATGATGGTCTCGTAGCCCAGGCTGCGCAGCTCCTGTGCCGCGTGGACGCAGCAATAGTCGAATTCGATGCCCTGTCCGATCCGGATGGGTCCGCCGCCCAGGATCATGACCTTCTTGGTATTGGAGGAGGGAAGGCTCAGGTCCTTCTTCAGGTTGTAGCTGCTATACCAGTAGCAGGCGTCCTTCACGCCGGAGACGGGCACGGGCTCCCAGCCCTCGGTCACGCCCAGGGACTCCCGGCGGGCGCGAAGGTCGTCCTCGGGAATGCCGAGCAGTCCGGCCAGATACTGGTCGCTGAAGCCGTCCTTTTTTGCCTGGATGAGCAGGGCATCGGGGAGGTCCTTGCCCTTGCAGGCGATCAGGGACTCCTCTTCGTCCACCAGCGCCTTCATCTCTTCCAGGAAGTACCGCTTGATGAAGGTGAGTTTTTGGAGCTGCTCGATGGTGGCGCCCTTACGCAGCGCCTCATACATGGCGAACTGCCGGAAGCTGGTGGGCTCCTTGAGGAGATCCAGGAGTTCGGCGAGGGTCTTGTTGTGGAGGTCCTTGTAGAAGCCTAGTCCGGCGGTGGAGCGCTCCAGGGAGCGGATGGCCTTCTGGAAGGCCTCGCGGTAGGTCTTGCCGATGCTCATGACCTCGCCTACCGCGCGCATCTGGGTACCAAGCTTGTCCTTGACGCCACGGAACTTCTCGAAGGCCCACCGGGCGAATTTGACGACCACGTAGTCGCCGCTGGGGGTGTATTTTTCCAGGGATCCGTCGCGCCAGTAGGGCAGTTCGTCCAGGGTGACGCCGGCCGCCAGGAGTGCGGAGACGTATGCGATGGGGAAGCCGGTGGCCTTAGAGGCCAGGGCGCTGGAACGGCTGGTGCGGGGATTGATCTCGATGATCACGATGCGGCCATCCTTCGGATTCCGGGCAAACTGCACATTGGTGCCGCCAATGACGCCGATGGCCTCCACAATGCGGTAGGCCATCTCCTGCATCTGCTTTTGGACATCCTCGGAGATGGTCAGCATGGGCGCGGTGCAGAAGGAGTCGCCAGTGTGCACGCCGACGGGATCCACGTTCTCGATGAAGCAGACGGTGATCATCTGCCCCTTGGAGTCGCGGACGATCTCCAGCTCCAGCTCCTCCCAGCCCAACAGGGACTCCTCGATGAGGCATTCGTGGACCAGGGATGCCTGCAGTCCGCGGTTGGCGATGGTCTGGAGCTCTTCAACGTTGTAGCAGAAGCCGCCGCCGGTGCCGCCCATGGTGTAGGCGGGACGCACCACCACCGGGAAGCCGATCTCGCGGGCCGCCTGCAGCGCCTCTTCCTGGGTGTGGACAATCCGACTGGGGGCCATCTGCACGCCCAGGGAGTTCATGGTGTCCTTGAAGGCCTCGCGGTCCTCGCCGCGGCGGATGGCATCAATCTGCACGCCAATGACCTTCACGCCGTATTTGTCCAGGACGCCCTTCTCCGCCAGCTCGCTGGAGAGATTCAGGGCGCTCTGTCCACCCAGGTTCGGCAGCAGGGCATCGGGGCGCTCTTTGGCGATGATCTGCTCCATGCGCTCCGCATTCAGGGGCTCGATATAGGTGTGGTCCGCGGTGCTGGGATCCGTCATGATGGTGGCGGGATTGGAGTTCACCAGCACAATCTCGTAGCCAAGACTCCGCAGGGCCTTGCAGGCCTGGGTTCCGGAATAATCGAACTCACAGGCCTGCCCAATGATAATGGGGCCACTGCCAATGATCATGACTTTCTTGATGTCGGTACGCTTCGGCATAAAAATCGTTCTCCTGGAAAAGAGGGTGCGTTGACAAAAAAAGGCGGCGGCCGCCAGAAAACAAAATGGATGGCGCGAGGGAGGAAGCCCCCACGCCGGCAAATCCGCTTAATATAGCCGCATGACCTGCGTACGCGACGCGATACCGCCGGTAGGCGGAATGTGCAATGTGCAATGTGCAATGTGCAATGTGCAATGCATTGGCACCGCCGGTAGGCTGGGGGGCGGTACCGGTACCGCCGGTAGGCGGAAGAGCGCCTGCGGCACCTTATAAACCTTTCTCCCTACTATCCCCTCCCTTTTACCTAGCATAGGCGGGGGGCCGGGGGCTGTTTTCCCGGCGTGCTTAGAAGCAGAGCGGGCCCTGGGAAGGCATGGTGTAGAAG
>CAVGTF010000081.1:0-10625 GCA_963632245.1 Anaerovoracaceae bacterium | reverse complement strand
AGCGACCGTACAACTAACGGCTAACCACTAACTACTAGCTACTTGCGCCGCAAGCCCTTGCGGCGTCTTCCGCCTACCGGCGGCACTTGCGCGCCAATTCGGGCGCGCTTAATGCACGCGCCGGTAGATTCCGGCGCGGGGTTTCGCCCTGGCGAAACCCTGGCCAAACTTCCTCCTTACTCCTTCCTCCCTCCTCCTTTTTCTTCATTCATGTTCACGTCGCTTTACCAAATCGCCAAGAACACCTTCCGCGAGAGCCTTCGGGAGCCCATCTTCCTGCTGGTATTGCTTTCGGCGCTGGTGTTGATCGGATTCTATCCCATCCTGACGCTCTTTGTCTTCTTTGCGCAGGAGAAGTTGGTCGTGGACAGTTCCATTGCCACCATGATGGTCTTCGGATGGGGATTGGCCATCATGATTGCCAGCTATGCCATCAGCCGCGAGATTGACAACGGCATGGCGCTGTTGCTGCTGTCGAAGCCGGTGCAGCGACCGGTCTTCATTGTGGCGAAGATTTTGGGAATTGCGGCGGCGCTGACGGTATTCTGCATCATCACCGGCACGGCGACCCTCATTGCCCTGCGTTCGGCCACCGACCAGTTCTGGATCGACAACTTCATGTTCTATGGCTATTTCGTGGCGATCTTCATTGCCATCGCGATTGCCGGCGCCTACAACTACGTGACCCGCTCCTCCTTCTGCAGCGCCGCCGTGATTGCGCTGATGGTGGTCCTGCTGGCATTTGCGGTCATCGGGCACTTCAAGACCTCCGATGGACACCGCGTGGGCCTCGCCTTCCGCGTGATTCCCGCGCTATTGCTGGTGACCTTCTCCAGCTGGTCCATGGGCACCCTGGCCACCGCGCTGTCCACCCGCTTCCGACTGGTCCCGAATCTGTTGCTGTGCGGCGCGATCTTCATGCTGGGCCTCATGAGCGACTACGTGCTGGGACGAAACACCAAGGAGCCCTGGCAGCGCACTCCGCCTCCCGGAAAGGAGCAGCTGTGGGTGGCGCAGTACCAGTTCTCTCCCAGGGAGCTGGCGGACATCGAGTCCTGGGATGCCCCGCAGACTGCGGAGTCCCTGGGCGACTTCGTGGTGTGGACCGACGATCCCTCCAGCGTGCAGCTGCCGACTCTGGGCGAGGATCCGTTGGCGGTCTGGAAGGACGGCAATGGCTGGTGCCATGACGTAAACGACCTCCATGGCCGTGCCCAGCGCATGGCGGTGTATTCCGTCAAGACGGGTGCCTGGACCTACCATGCCCTGGGCGACTATGCGGATGCCCAGCGCAAGCATGGCGAGTCCCTGGATGCCGTGATCTTCCGCCGTTCTCCCAATCCCCCGAAGATGCCGGCAGGCGGCACCTACCGCAACCCGGTTCCCACCAGCGGAAACTGGGTGGTCAATGCGGTCTATGCGGCCATTCCCAACTGGCAGCTCTTCTGGATGGCGGATGCGCTCTCCAGCCAGGACTTCGATTCCTCCGTCAACAACCGCGAAGCCGGCATCCCCAAGATCTACATGGGCTACAGCGTGGCATACGTTCTCTGCATGAATGCGCTGTTGACCCTGCTGGCGATCCTCCTCTTCTGGAACCGCGAGGCCGGCAAGCAGAACGTCTAGCCACCGCGCCCTTCCCTATTCCTCCCTTCCCTCCCTCCGGGCCGCCTGACACCACGGCTTTCCAAAGTGCCGGCGGCCCCGTTTCTTTTCCCCCGCAAGAGCCCCCGAAAAAAGACTATGTCTGACAAGAACTTCTATCTGACCACACCCATCTACTACGTCAACGACAAGCCCCATATCGGACACGCATACACCACCATCCTGGGCGATGTGCTCTCCCGCTGCCACCGCCTGCTGGGCGATCCGGTGCACTTCCTCACGGGCACTGACGAGCATGGTCAGAAGGTGGAGCAGGCCGCCAAGAAGAACGGCTCCACTCCCCAGGCGCACTGCGATCTCTACGTGACCCGCTTCCAAGATCTCTGGAAGCGCCTCAACATCAGCAACGACGACTTCATCCGCACCACCGAAGAGCGTCACACCGTGGTGGTCCAGAAGATCCTCCAGGACCTCTGGGACCGGAAGCTCATCTACCAGGCCGACTATGTCGGGAACTACTGCGTGGGCTGCGAGCGCTACTTCACTGACAAGGACCTGAAGGACGGCTGCTGCCCCGACTGCGGAAGGAAGGTGGATACCCTAGTGGAGAAGAACTACTTCTTCAAGATGAGCGCCTACCAGGACCAGCTCATTAAGCACATCCAGGAGAATCCCGATTTCATCCGTCCCGCAAACCGCCGCCAGGAGACCCTGGGCTTCCTGAAACAGCCCCTGGACGACCTCTGCATCTCCCGCGCCAAGACCCGCCTCTCCTGGGGCATCGAGCTGCCCTTCGACCACGACTACGTGACCTACGTCTGGTTCGACGCGCTGGTCAACTACATCTCCGCCGTGGGATACCTGAAGGACGACGAGGAATTCAAGACCTGGTGGCCCGCCAACTTCCACCTCATCGGAAAGGACATTTTGACCACCCACACCGTCTACTGGCCCACCATGCTCATGGCAATGGGGCTGCCCCTGCCCAAGACCGTCTTCGCCCACGGATGGTGGCTCATCGCCGACCAGAAGATGTCCAAATCCGTCGGCAATGTGGTCAATCCCATGGACATGGCGGACAAATACGGCGTGGATGCGCTGCGGTACTTCCTGATGGCGGCGATGTCGTTGGGTCAGGACGCGAACTTCTCCGAGGAGTCCTTCGTCACCCGGTATAACGCGGATCTCGCCAACAACCTGGGGAATCTCCTCTCCCGCATGTGCACCATGGTAGTGAAGAACTTCGACGGGAAGCTCCCCGTTGCCTGCGAACCCACTGCAGACGAAACCGAGATGATCGACGCCTGCCACAAGGCCTCCGCCTCCTGGGAGAATGCCATCCGGAATATGCAGCTGGACCGCGGCATTGCGGACATCATGGGCGCGGTGGCCGCCACCAACCGGTATTTCGATGCCATGAAGCCCTGGGCCATGGCGAAGAGCAGCGACATCGCCTCCCTGGGACGAGTCTTGCGGAATACCGCCGAGGCGCTCCGCGTCACCAGCGGACTCCTCTATCCCGTCATGCCCACCAAGATGGCGGAGCTCCGGAAGGCCATCGGCATCGCCGACGACAAGATCGTGCCCTCCATGAGCACCCTCGCCCTCTGGAACCAGCTGGAAGACGGCACCGCCGTCACCACCATCCCCGGCTCCCTCTTCCCCCGCATCAAGCTGGAAGAGCCAAAGGCATAAGCCACCAAAACCGCGCCACGCCCCTTTTTTCCTCGGGGCGCGTGTTTTCTTGGTCCCCCATTCGCCGTCTGGCGACGGTGCGCCTTCGTGCGCGCGTTGCTAGGCGGCGTTGCTGTTTGGGGTTAGATTATGAGGTTTTCGGTCCGCATCCCCCATTTTGGGAGCGGCATACCCCTGGAATTTGCAATTGTATGTTCGATTTTTTGAAGCAGCTCATGAAGGGCCGTCCCATGCGGATTGTCGCCTACGGCAATCCCGCCTTGCGTGCCATCTCGTCTCCCGTGGAGGAGATCACTCCGGAAGTGAAGGCATTTGGGAAGGAGCTGGTGCGGTCGTTATTGGAGAGCGAGGTCGCGGGCGTGGGCCTGGCGGCGCCGCAGGTCGGCGTGAACACCCGCATGATTGCGCTGATGACCGTGGATCCGGATACCCACCGGAGTCGTCCCGGCGCCCTGCCAGGCGAGCTCATGCTGGAGAGCCGGATGCCGGTGGTGTTGGTGAATCCGGAGATCGTGTCCTATGGCGAGGCGACCAGCACCTCCGAGGAGGGTTGCCTGAGCCTCCCTGGCGTGGACGGCCATGTGACCCGCCCCACCACCGTCGTCCTCCATGCACATCTCCTGAATGGCGAGGAATTCACCGCCGAGTGCGGCGGATTGCTGGCGCGGTGCCTTCAGCACGAGATTGATCACCTGGACGGCAAGCTCTTCTACGACCACCTCTCTGCCGAGGAGAAGAAGGCGGCGGAGCCCCAGCTGAAGAAGCTCTCCAAGCAGGAGGCGGTCTTGCGTCGTCTTGAGGAGAAGGAGAAGAAGCGCTCCTAGGAGCCCGCGCCATGGATTCCCCTACCCCCTCCAGACCACCCCGCGGAGAGCGACAGCGACACTGGGTCTTCCACCCGGAGCTGGTGACCTATCCGCAGCTGCTGCGGCTGCTCTTCACCCACCCGAAGCTGGCCCTCAGCCTGACGGCAATGGGGAAATTCGGCCTACGGAAATTCTGGGTAGGCACCCTGTTGGCGCTTGTCTTCCTGATTGGCGCAGGCGCCTTCCTGATCACCGCCAATGCCGCCCCCGACTACGCGAGGGACGTTCGGCAGGGTGCCGACTTCCTCCTGGAGACCGCCGGCGATGTCGTCTGGAATGGCAAGTCCATCCAGTGGGATCTGGAGCGCACGCCGCAGCCCGTCACCCGGCAACTCCCCCACATCAACTTCACCCTGGCACCCGACTGGGACCAATACCAGCCTCCCGCCAATAGCGCCGAGGGCGCCTACGGACTGGTGATGGCACCCCAGGGCGTGGGAGTCTGGTATGCGGTCGACGAGGAGGCGCCCCGGAAGACCATGCTGTTGCCGGCGGAGCGCTTCCAGAGCCAGGAGCCCCTCACCCTCACCCAGGAAACCCAGAACGACTTCTGCACCATGGCATTCATGGGGCTCTCCGGCGGACTCTTCGTGTATTTCGCCATGGACCTGGCGCGACTGGTCCTCACCGTCGTGGTCGCCCTCACCGTGGCGTGGCTCTTCCTCTCCCGCGGCATCGGCATACAGATCCTGCCGCGGCTCCTCCTCCGGGCACTCAATTTCGCCCTGCCGCCCCTGCTGGTCACCATCATCTGGACCTACGCGGGGCTCCCAGGCGACACCTCCCTCCACTACACCATCCTCTGCGTGGTGTATATCCTCTACTACGTCATCGAGGGCAGAAGCGGCATGGTCCTTCCTGTCCCCAAGCCCCCAAGCAAGCCATGACCCTCCTCCGAAAGCTCTTCTGGACCCTCCTGGTCCTCCCCACACTCTCCACGGCACTCCTCTGCGCCGAACAAAATGAAAGCGAAGCCGGCAATCCCGTGACGGGCGACACCTGGCTCTTGGCGGCCTGGGACAAGATCTGCGGGTGGGCGAAAGCCGCCTGGGAGTGGCTCTCCACCAATGTGCACACCATGCTCATCCAGGACATGGGAATGGGTGACGCCAATCTGGTGGCGCTCTTCGTGATGCTGGCCATCATCACCGTCATGCTGGCCTCCGGCGCCTGGGCCGCCTCCATCGCGCAGATGCGCCGGCACAACGGCCTCCCGTACTTCTTCCTGGGGCTCTTCACCTTCTTCGTGGGGCCCATCTCCCTGCTCTTCACCCTGGAAATCAAGGGCGAGAAGGAGCAGCTGGAGCGCTTCGCGCAGGAAGCCGCCAAAAAGCGTGCCGAGGAGGAGGAGCGCAAGCAGAAGGAGGCCATGCAGGCGCGGGAGCGCGGACAGGAGGCCCCCGCGGTCTCCTCGGAGGGCGTGGTCTGGAACAAGGACTACTTCGCCTCCATCCAGCGCAAGGAGGACGGCTCCCCCAATGGTCCCTGGAAGGCCACCTACAACGGCGTGACCGTCCGCGTGGAGGAGATCCTGGAGGCGCTGGACGAATGCATCCAGGCGCGCATTATCAACCAGGAGGGCGTCGTCATCGTCGGGCGCATCCCGTATTCCCGTCTGCAGGAGTGGGAGCCCCTTCCCCTCACTCCCGAAGAGGAGGCCGCCCGCTCCGCCGCCTTCGCTCAGAAGGTCGCCGCGAAGATCGCCGCGGATGCCGCCATGCTCAAGAAGGCAGGCATCATCCCCGAAGACGCACCGGTTCCCGGAGAGGCGGAAGCGCAATCCGCCGAAGCACAGCAGGCCTCCGATGCCGCCCAGGAGGGTCCCGTCTGGAACCAGGAATACTTCGAGGCGCTCCTCCAGCATCCCGATGGTCCCTGGAAGGTCCGCTACAACGACGTGGAGGTCCGCGTCGACGAGATCCAGGAGGTCCTCAAGGAGTGCATCCAGGTGCGTTTCACCAACCTGGAGGGTGTCCCGCAGGTCGGGCGCATTCCCTACGCGCGCATGCAGTCCTGGGAGTCCCTGGCACCCAAGCCCGCCCCCGCCGCAGAACCGCCGGAAGAACAATCCCCGGAGCCAGCCGACCAGTAGCAGTAGCCCTACCCCCCCTCTCTTCCCCATAGCCCCCTTTCGAAAATCCGCGGAGTGAGTTTTTTCTGCGGACGCTTTTGCAACCGAGACCCCGAACCCATAGCCCACCATGTTTGACTGCACTGAATCCGGCGCCACGCTGGCGAACCAGGAGCTCGACACCCTGAAGTTCTGGCAGGAAAACCAGATCTTTGAAAAATCCGTGGAGAATCGCAAGGACGCCGAGCCCTTCGTTTTCTTTGACGGACCGCCCTTCGCCACCGGCCTCCCCCACTACGGACACCTGCTGGCCGGAACCATCAAGGATGTGGTGCCCCGCTACCAGACCATGCGCGGACGCTATGTCCCCCGCACCTTCGGGTGGGACTGCCACGGCCTCCCCATCGAATCCCTGGCGCAGAAGGCGCTGAATCTGGCGGGCGCGCCCGCCATCCAGCAGGCCGGCGTGGATGTCTTCAACGAAAAGTGCCGTTCCATGGTGCAGACCTACGTCAATGAATGGAAGGCGACGGTCAACCGCATGGGCCGCTGGGTGGACTTCGATCACGGCTACAAGACCATGGACCCCACCTTCATGGAGACCGTCTGGTGGGTCTTCTCCCAGCTCTGGAAGCAGGGACGCGTCTACAAGGCGCACCGCATCGTCCCCTACAGCTGGAAGCTGACCACTCCCCTCTCCAACTCCGAGGCCAGCGCCAACTACAAGATGGTCCAGGATCCCACCGTCACCGTCCGCATGAAGGTCCGCTCCTGGCCCCTGGAGGTCCCCGAAGTCGAGGGACTGACTCCCTACATCCTCATCTGGACCACCACCCCCTGGACCCTCCCCAGCAACCTCATGGTCTGCGCCGGACCCGACCTGGACTACGTGCTGCTCCGCGACGGACAGACCACCGACGCCTATCTCATGGCGAAGAACCGCGTCCCCAGCCTCTTCAAGAAGCCCGAGGACTACACCATCCTCCGGGAATTCAAGGGCTCCGACATCAAGGGACTGCGCTACGAGCCCATCTTCCCATACTTCGCCGACCGCCATCCCAATGACTTCCGCGTCCTCAACGACAGCTACGTCACCGACGACGACGGCACCGGACTGGTCCATATCGCTCCCGCCTACGGCGAGGACGACTACCGGATCTGCCAGAAGGAGAATGTGGTGCTGGAGGACCCCCTGGATGTGGAGTGCCGCTTCACCAGCGCCGCCCCCGATTTCCAGGGCATGCAGTGCAAGGAGGCCGACAAGGCGGTCATCAAGTGGCTCAAGGACCACGGAAAGCTGGTGAAGCAGGACACCATCGTCCACAGCTATCCCTACTGCGAACGCACCGACACCCCCCTCATCTACAAGGCCATCGACGCCTGGTATGTGCGCGTGGAGGACCTCCATGAGCGCCTCCTCAAGAACAACGCCCAGACCAGCTGGGTGCCCGAGGCCATCGGCACACACCGCTTCGCCAACTGGCTGGCGGACGCCAAGGACTGGAATATCTCCCGGAACCGCTTCTGGGGCTCCTGCATCCCGCTGTGGATCAACGTGGACGATCCCAACGACATCATCTGCGTGGACTCCGTGGCGACGCTGGAAAAGCTCTCCGGCCAGAAGGTCACCGATCTCCATAAACACTACATCGACAAGATCGAGATCCACCAGGACGGCAAGACCTACCGCCGCACCCCCGAGGTCCTGGACTGCTGGTTCGAATCCGGCTCCATGCCCTACGCGCAGAGCCACTACCCCTTCGAAAACAAGGAGTTCGTGGAAAAGAACCTGCCCGCCGACTTCATCGCGGAGGGCCTGGACCAGACCCGCGGATGGTTCTATGCGCTGATGGTGCTCTCCACCGCGCTCTTTGACAAGCCGCCCTTCCAGAATGTGGTGGTCAATGGCCTGGTGCTGGCGGAAGACGGCCGGAAGATGTCCAAGCATCTGAAGAACTACCCGGATCCCATGCTGGTCATCAACCAGTATGGCGCCGACTCCCTGCGGCTCTGCCTCCTCTCCAGCCCCGTGGTCCGCGCCGAAGACCTGCGCTTCTCCGAAAGCGCCGTCCGCGAGGTCATGCGAATGGTGCTCCTGCCGCTGTGGAACTCCTACAGCTTCCTGGCCACCTACGCCCGCATCGACAAGTGGCAGCCCGCCGACGGAAAGGCGCTGCCTCCCAGGAACCCCGCGAATGTCCTGGACAAGTGGATCCTCTCCCGCCTGACCACCACCGTGGCCGATGTGCGCGACGCCATGGACCACTACGATCTCCAGAAGGGCGCCACACGCTTCACCGGTTTCCTGGACGAACTCACCAACTGGTATATCCGCCGCAGCCGCCGGCGCTTCTGGAGAAGCACCAACGACGGCGACAAGCTGGAGGCATACCAGACCCTCCACTACGTGCTGCTCACCTTCTGCAAGGTCGCCGCACCCTTCATCCCCTTCATCACCGAGAACATCTACCGGAATCTGCGCACCGACAGCATGCCACTCTCCGTCCACCTGTGCGACTACCCCGAGCCCCTGGAGGAGTATCGCGACGAGGCGCTGAACCGCCGCATGGACAACACCATGAAGGCGGTCTCCCTGGGACGGCTGCTGCGTAGTCAGGTGAAGCAGAAGGTCCGCCAGCCCTTGGCAAACGCGGTGCTGGTCTCTTTGGACAGCGCGGTCCGCGAGGATCTCTCCAGCATGGCGGAGGTCATTGCCGAGGAGCTGAATGTGAAGAAGGTGCTGGTTGAGGAAGAGGAAGAGAAGCTGGTGAAGCTCTCCGCCAAGCCCAACATGAAACGCCTGGGACCCAAGTTCGGCAAGCAGGCCGGCGTCCTCACCAAGGCGGTCTGCGCCCTCACCGGCGCCGAGCTGAAGGCCCTCCGCAAGGAAGGAAAGATCACCCTCTCCGCACAGGGACAGGACTTCGAGCTCACTTCCGACGACATCCTGCTCATCCGCGAGGAGCTGCCCGGCATGACGGTCGCCAACGAGGGCGAGGTCACGGTGGCGCTGGACACCCGCCTGACTCCCGAACTGGAGCAGGAGGGCTGGGCGCGCGAGGTGGTCTCCAAGCTCCAGAATCTCCGCAAGGAGAAGGGCCTGGATGTGGTGGACCGCATCCGTGTGCAATACGTCACCGACGACCCCGCGCTGCTGGCTGCCATCGACAGCCAGCGGGAATACATCCAGGGCGAGATCCTGGCTCTGGAGCTGACATGCGCAACTGCACAGGATGACGCCTTCACCACCGTGGAGCTGGGCGGAAAGTCCCTGGCCGTGGCAATCCAGAAGGCATAAACTAGATCCCCCCCGGGAGAGGAGAGAATAACACCCCTCCTCTTCCGGGAAACCTTTCTTCCCTCACCCAATATTCTGGCGCATCCTATGGTGCAGACCATTCTGTCCAGCCTGACGGAACTGACGCTTTTGGCGTTGGTGCTGGTGATGCTGTACAGTTTCCGGTACGCCATTGGCACCGCGCCCACCTACATCGCAGCGGGGCTCTATTTTGTCTTCGCCATGATGGTGGGCTCCAGCCGACTCTCGGTCACCGCCGGTGCCGCCAATACCCTGAGCCTCTACAACGGCCTCCTCTGGCTGCCCTTCCTGCTGCTATTGCTCATCGTATACGAGCTGGAGGGCACCGGCGCCGCGCAGCGCTTCTATGTGGGACTGGTCATCGGCACCGGGCTATTCGTGCTGCTCTTCCTATTCCTGGCGATGCAGCCCGCGCAGGATACCATCTCCACCACCACGGAATTCCTGGATTCCATCCGGAATCTGGCGCACTCGCCACTCTCCCGCGGCGAGATCCTCCACGGAATCCTCTCGCACCTCTTCCTATTCCTCCTGGTGCCCATCCTCTACCAGGCGACCCTGAACCGCTGCCGCGGCATCTACGGCCTGGCGATCTTCCTCTCCATGGGCATCTACACCGTCCTGGTGGAGGCGCTGGGCGCCATATACATCTTCCTGATCGCCGAATCCAAGGCATACACGCCCACCGCCCCCTCCGGATGGGTCCTCCGATTGGGCGCCGCACTCATCATGGCGGTGCTGGGACACTTCTTCATCGTCATCAGCTCCCCCTACCGCAAGAAGACCCGAAAGGCACTCCGATTCCTCACCGGATTCGTGGACTTCTTCTTCTCCCCCGAACGCATGATGCGCTCCCTCTCCGAATGGAGCGAGCGCTACCGCGTGGTGGTGGAAAACTCCAGCGAACTGATCCTCCTGGTGGACCACGACGGAAAGGTGATCAACGCCAACCGCATCGCCGTCAAATACATAGGACACATCTTGGACGAGAACTCCTTCCGCCTGGAACAGGTGGTCTTCGACTCCCAGAACCGCCCCTGGGCCTGGCAGACACAACTCCCCCTCACAC